>JAUCGG010000057.1 GCA_030378015.1 Desulfococcaceae bacterium HSG8 | reverse complement strand
ATTTTACGGAAATAAGGAATGGGTAAAAAGAAGAAGAAAAAGAAGAAGTCCCCTAGGGGGATTCAGAACCAGCTTCAAAATCTGACAAATAATCAACTGATGGACAAAGGAAAACAGAGTCTTGAAGCTGGCAAACCTCGGGATGCCATCAGCATATTTAAATTTGCAGGCAAAAAATATGGTCAGTCCGGTCAGATCGGAACTTTTCTTTTCCGGGCATACCTCATGCGGGAAAGCCAGTTGCGGGAAAAGAACATGATCCTCGAAGCCGATGCTATCAGGAAGCAGGTTCAGGAATACATGCCGTGGGTTGACCAGTTATCCGAAGATGATATGTTTGCCTATATTTCCAATTGTTCAAATGAAGAGGCCGTTGATGTCTATGCCGGATACATGAAGACAAATGACCGGTCTTCCCGCTCGGAGCAATTCCTTGCCCACAGGCTTTTTAAAAGTGAGCGATGGGAATTGCTGGAAAAACTTGACCCGTCTCTCCCTCTCAGGGAGGATGCCGGTTCCATGCAGAATGCCGTGCCCCTGATGAATGACGGGAAATGGGAAGAAGCCCTTGACGCGCTCCGCCCTGTATCAAGATCCTCACCCTTTGCCGCGGTGCGTGTATTCTGCCGGGCTATGGTCGCTTTTTATAAAGAAGATGAGAAGGATGCTTCCAGGGCACTCTCGATGATCCCGGAAGATTTTCCCCTGATCCATGTGGTAAAAAACCTCGGGAATACTTTGGAAAACAGGGATGGCAGGTCTTTCCGGCCTGTATCCCGTATTCAATGCCTGTGGGACGGACCCGTAAATGTAGAAAAAGATATCAGACGTCTCCTGCACGATCTTGAGCATGAACGCTTTGTTCAGGCCAGACGATCTGTCTGTGAAATCGCTGATGAGGTATATCCCGGGAACCCGACCGCCGCAAGAGTCTTTATCCTGGAAACAGTCTGGAATATGACTTCCCAGTATAAGATTGAGGAATATGACTTCCGTAAGATGGTCAAAAAACTTCTGCCGCAGGATGAAGCTGCCCTGGTTCTGACAAAGACGAATTTCCTTGGAGCCAGGGCCCCGCTTACGGCTGCCGGCCAGTATATTTCTCACCTGGAAAAAGAGTTTCCTGATTCCGGGCAGCGGAATACAGCGCATTCGCTTGTTCTCCTGCACTGTGCATCAATGGTGCATCACAGCAGATTCGATATTTCAAAGGACAATAAAGGAATTCAGAAATACAGGGATATCCTGGGGATAAAAAGCAACTCCAAAACCCCTGAAATAATCCTGATTGACATGGTCAGGGAAGGAATCAGACTTGACCCGTCCAACCACAGGGGATATGAACTTCTCGTAGTATTACCCCGGAAATCAAGGCCCGCGAAAAATTCGGTGGAAGCCTCTCTTACTGACATGCTGAAGCACTTCCCTGATGATCCTCACCCCTGCCTGGAGCTTGCCTCTGTTTTTTACGAAAAAAACGCTTTCAGAAAAGCTGAGAGCATCCTTGAAGAAGCTATGAAACGCGCGCCGCATGACAACAGGGTCATTGATCGTCATGCTCTTTCCCTGCTGATATCCGCTGAAAAAAATATAAAGCGGGGGAAATTTCATCTTGTAGAAAGGGATATAGAAAAAGCAGAAGCTCTTGAGAGTAAAAAAGTCGCGCCGCTTATCATCGGGAAACGCATCATATGTCAGCTCACAAAGAGCAATGGCATGGAAACAGATGGAAAAAAAGAATCGGGCAGGCAGCTTTTTCTTTTCGGGAGCGGAAAGGATTTCAAGGAAGTCATCGAACCCGAATTAGCCCCGCTTTCTCTTTTTGATCAGTTGAGGATACTTGCCATCCTTATGATGGACATCGGACACCGCACCATTGATCAGAAAAAGCATCTTCTTAAAGAATTGGAGAAGTTTTTTAAGAAATCATTAAAAAATGTATCCGGACTTTCATCTTCCGAAGTGGTCAGGCTGCTCACGCCCCTGGAAAAGGAGTACACCTCACTTTTACCTTCCAGGGAACTTGCCCCCATCTTCCTGGATAAGCGGAAAGATATGTTGAAAGCAGTGGATGATTCCGAGATCATCTCTGTTTATGACCTGATTTTCGGGCCGAAAACATTCGGACTGATAAAAAAGGATATCAGACGCAGGGTAAAGAATGCTAAGAAGAAAGATCGTCTCATCCTTGAATTCTACCTGGTGACAATAGAACACATCGAAGGGCTGGAAGAAGACTCCGAGTATTTCGAGGAGGTTATTGATCAGGCAACAGGTCCCGTGGTGGAGGAACTCCGGAGCGCGTCCCGGCGGCTTTCCAAACATGCGACAGGGTACTTGAAAAAGGCTCTTGAGACGTTTGATTTCGGGATACTGGATGAACCGTTTTTCCCTGATCCCTTTAGCAGCCCCTTCGGCAATCCTTTTGACGATCTGTTTGATGATGACATAGATGATTTTTTCCCCGGTGATAATATTGAGAAAGGACTCGGAAAGATAATTGAGCAGTTAAATATCCTGGAAGATCACCCGGATTTCACAGATGAGGTTAAGGATGAATTTGCACATGAAATTATAAAGGATTTTGAATCGCTTGTAAAAAGCCTGGATATTCGCGGTGCGCCTGAGTTTGTCATTATCGAACTCAGGGGAATCATACGCTCGGATCCCGGTGTGAGAGGAGAGTTTGACATGATGGTAAAAGTGATTGATCAGACTGGTGCAAAATCCCGGCTTTCCCGTGAGGCCCGCCTACTTTTATTCGGAAAGAAAGGGAGGAAATGATGCGTGAAACGTGATGCGTGATGCGTAATGCGTAATGCGTAATGCGTAAGATTTGGGACTTGGAATTTGGAATTTATTTGGGATTTACTTACAAGGAGGCGGATGTGCTGACCTACTATCTCACCTTAGGACTTTCCTTAGATGCTTCTGATGAAGATATTCGGAACAGCTATCTTCAACTGGTAAAAAAACACACGCCGGAAAAAGATCCGACAAGGTTTCGCCAGATCACCGAGGCATATGAATCCCTGAAAAATCAGCGGAAGCGGATTGAAGGGAAAATGCTCGGAGGCCTGCGGAACCGGGACTATGAGGAATCGCTTTTATCACTGGGCAGAGCACAGGAAATCAAACCCAGGCGCGTGGGATTAAAAGAACTGTTCCAGGCAGAAAAAGAACTTCGCGGGTAGAAGTGCAAAAATCTCATTCTTGCACTCCTCCGGGTTATCTGTGCGAAGTTTCCGATTATGAATAACTGGCAAATGACAACTGACTAATAACAAACAAAGAAACGGAGGATAAAAAATGTACATCCCCTTTGCGGTTTTTGAATGGTGCAGACGATTTTCCAGGAAAACCTGGGTATCCTTTATGAGATGGAATGTCCGTTTCTTTTCGAAAAAGATACGCGACAGGATCGAGGGATATGAAACCCTGCCGGACTGGAAGCAGACTGCCCTGAAAGATTTCAAATTCTGGCTTGAAGATATGCCGGGTACCTCGCCTGAAAAGGTTGCCCCGTTAACGGAGGCTTGCGATCTTTATACGCTTCTGTCCGAATTTTCAGCTTTAAGGCAGGAAATCAGAATGCAAAACCGTGAGCAGAACAAATCAGTGCAAACCCTGGGTTCTTTTATCGGTTCATACCAGGAAACCTGGGAAGTGTTTAAGGAAAGATCTGAAAATCTTGATATCCTGGAAGAAAGAATACGGCAGGCTGCTGAGAAAAGGGCTGTGATGCCGTTCCTGGATGTCAGGGATGCCCTGCTCCGCGGGTATCATTCCAGCCGGGAACTGGCAGATGTAGCCCGGGAAATGGCCTCTAAATCAAAAGGATTTTTCAGATCTGCTCCCAAAGAGATTGACGAAGTTGCCGAAGGAATAGAAGGGATTGTCGAAGGATATGTGATGGCTGTCAGTCGCTTTGACCGGGCCCTCCAACTGGCAAATATCCATCCTTTGGAAACCCTGGGCCAGCCTTTTGATCCGAAAACCATGAAGGCAGTGGGAAAGACAGCCAATCCGGATGCAGAGGGCGGGATCGTCATGGAGGAGCAATTGGGCGGCTTTATCCGTGATGATGAAGTGATCAGAACTGCGGAAGTTGTTGTCAGTTGTTAGTTGTCAGCCGTCCGTTGCAGGAACAACGAACAACTGACAACTGACGACGGACGACGGACAACTGACAAACTAAATTTATGGAGAGATATATAATGGAACCGATCGTGGGTATAGACCTCGGAACCACAAATTCCGAGGTCGCTTTTATTATTGATGGGAGCTCAGAGGTATTAAAATTAAAAGATGACGGAATCCTTCCTTCTTGTGTAGGTATTGGTAATGACGGGAAGATTATTGTGGGGGAAGAGGCGAGGAACCAGGCTGCTGTTGCTCCTGATAGGACGGTTGTCTCGGTAAAGCGTCTTATGGGAACGGATCAGAAACTATCTATGGGGGACTCTGCCTATCTTCCCCAGGAAATTTCCGCATTTATTCTCAAAGCCTTGAAAGAACGGGCCGAAAAGGTGCTGGAAAAACGGATTTCAAAGGCAGTTATCACTGTTCCGGCTTATTTTACGGATGCACAGCGTCATGCCACAAGAGAGGCCGGGGAGATTGCCGGGCTTGAGGTGGTCCGGATAATAAACGAGCCGACAGCCGCGGCTCTTGCCTATGAAAGCACCCGTTCGGAAACCCAGCGAATTCTTATATATGACCTTGGCGGGGGAACATTTGATGTATCCATCGTCAAAATTGAGGACGGGGTAGTTGAGGTTCTCTCAAGCACAGGGGATAATCATCTCGGGGGAGATGACTTTGACCAAGATGTCGTGGAACTGCTGACAGATTATATTGAGAATGAATTAAAGGTTTCTGTAAAGGATCGCCCTGTAATAATGGCGAGGTTGAAACGGGCTGCCGAAGATGCGAAAGTAAATCTTTCTGCCGAACCTTATGTAAAGATAGAGGAAGATCATATCGGCAAAAAGGGATTCAAAGATGTCCATCTTTCGTATGAGTTTTCCCGTACGGATTTCGAAGAGATCATCGAGGATGATCTGGAAAGGACAATGGAATCCGTAAACAAGGCACTCAAAGACGCGTCCATGCTTCCATCGGCAATTGATAAGATAATCCTGGTGGGAGGTTCTACCCGCATACCGAGAATATCAAAGATGCTGGAAGAAAAATTCGGCAGTCTGCCTCACAGCGAGATTGATCCGGATCTCTGTGTAGCTCTCGGAGCGGCGATTCAGGGCGGAAGAGAAATGGGACTTGATTCCTCCAGCGTCCTTCTGGATATAACCCCCTATACCTTTGGCACATCCGCTATCGGTGAATTGGACGGTGCTCCTTGTATGACGCGATTTGTCTCCCTGATCCGCAGGAATACCAAACTGCCTGCTGCCAAAAGCGAAGCATTTTATACTGTATATGACGGCCAGGAAATGGTGGAGATAAAGGTCTATCAGGGAGAAGAACCGGATGCCCTGGATAATATTCAGATCGGTAAGTACAAGTTCAAACTGACGCCCAATTCGCCGGAAGGGAGCGTCATTGTGCTCCATTTTGACCTTGATCTGAACGGAATATTGAAGATCGAGGCTGTTGAAAAGGCAACAGGCAGGAAGATCAATGCGGTGATTGAAAACGCGTTTGCCACCTTTACAGAACAGGAGAAGGAGGATTCCAGGAAGCGCATTGAAGAGATGTGGGGCGGACAGGATAAAGACGAAACTGACGATACTGAACCGAAAGCGGAAGAAGGGGAAATACCGCCTGACCTGGCCGAAGCCATCAGAAAGGCCGAAGCCCAGCTTGATTCAGCGTCCGGTGAAGATCGTGATGACATGGTCAATCTTATTGAAGACATACGGGATGCTGTAAAAGCGGGGAATCTTGATGAGGCCAGGGAACTTATGAAGGAACTGGAAGATATCCTGTTTTACCTCGGGTAGCGTAATCTTTCAGATTGCGCCTGAGGGAACACGCGCAATCTGAAAGATTACGCTATATTTTCATAGCCAAAGGGCTGAAAGCCAACCATCAACCCGCAATCGGAAACAAAAATGGAACGATGTCCGACTTGTAACGCCAGATATACAGGGAAGCGGTTTTGCCACCGATGCAAAACCGACCTGGGAACACTGGCTGATATCGAGACCAGTGCCGGAGAGCATCTGGATGCCGCGATATCAGCCTTTGACGCAAAAGATTTCCGGCAGATGTATTTTCACGCAAAACGAGCCTGTGCTTTACGCCGAACCCCGGAAGGTGCCAGGGTGCTGGCATCTGCCTCCCTGCTTGTTGGCCAGTTTGATGCTGCTGTTGATCAGTGGACAGCACTAAACGACAGATAAATTTTATGATATGGAGACCTCCGAGGTTTTTAAAACCTCGGAGGTCTTATTATGGAACTCCAAAATATAACATACCCCTCTCTTGCTCGATTCGGATTGACAAATCCGAACCCTTTGGGCGAGGGATTTGTCAATTCCTCGCGAGCACACGGGTACTGAAAACTCCCCTTATCCCTTATGTACAAAATATTTTCAATATAATATGAAATATCCAACTGTTAACTTTAAAGAAAAATTCGCCCGATTTTCAGATCACTGGTCCCCGAAAATCATTGCCCAGATGAATGATTACCACTTCAAGATAGCCAGGATTCAGGGTGAATTTGTATGGCATGATCATAAGGACACAGATGAAGTTTTTATTGTTCTTGAAGGTGAAATGGGAATTGATTTCCGGGATGGCAAAGTTGAGCTTGAATCAGGAGAAATGATTGTTATTCCCAAAGGAACAGAACATAAACCATTTGCTGAAAATGAGTGCAGGATCATGCTTGTAGAACCCTCGGGCACTGTAAACACAGGCGAAGCCGGAGGAGATATGACAGCAGAGAATGATGTGTGGATATAACTTAAACGAGCGGAGTGCAAAGCTTGCTTTGCGAGGATCCCGAGATCAGTCGAACGACAGGCAAAGCAAGCTTTGCACTCCGCATCGTACATTAGTTTTGAAACCCAGCCTGAAAAGAAACGGAAGGAATAGAAAATGGCGACGAGATATACGCATACAAATCTGATTGCAGGGGACTGGAAAGGGCTGGCAGCCTTTTACCAGGAGGTATTCGGATGTGTACCTGTCCCGCCTGAACGTGACTTGTCCGGTGACTGGCTCGACAAAGCCACAGGCATAGACAACTCCCGAATCAGGGGAATACACCTGCGTCTTCCAGGTTATGAAGATACGGGCCCCACGCTGGAGATATTCCAATATGACCACATGCCTGAACACCCTGATGTCCGACCGAATACCCCCGGTTTTTCGCATATTGCCTTCGCAGTTGATGATGTTCCGGCAAAGGCCCGGGAAATCCTTTCTAACGGGGGTTCCTGCATAGGAGAACTCATCGTTCGTGATGTACCGGATGTGGGACGGCTGACTTTTCAATATCTGGCAGATCCCGAAGGCAATATCGTTGAAATTCAGAAGTGGGATTAAATGAAAGTGTGTTTGGTGTTTATGTTTAGTGTTTTGTTATCTTATCCGCTCCGAGTTTCATGTTTCGTTGTGACCGCCGTTCCCCTAAATGACGTATTTCCCAGCAGATGATAGAACACCGAACACCAAGCACCGAACACAAAACACAAAATACCAAACACAAAATGAACTGCATTCATCCCATCATCCTCCCGGTTCCCCCCAAAGCCAGTTGCCTGAGTATCAGGGAAAAAGTAAAATATCTGAGCAGGTATGCTCGGCGCAGCATTGAAATTTCTGCTGAAAAAAGCGGGTATAAAATAAAGACGGATGATCTTTCAAAGGATGAAAACGGCGCGCCTCTGCCTGTCAGGGGCATTTACTGGTCTGTTACGCATAAGCCCGAATATGTCGGCGGAGTGATTGCTCTGAAGCGTATAGGTATTGATATTGAAAAAATCCGTCCATGCTCTCCCCGCCTTTTTGCAAAAATAGGAGATGACAAAGAGTGGGCTTTGACAGATGCAGCGCAGTTAATGGTATTCTTTCGCTACTGGACTTCAAAAGAGGCGGTACTCAAGGCCGCAGGAATAGGGCTAAGGGATCTTTTTAAATGCAGGATATCGGAAATTACGGATGATCGTCATCTTATTATAACATACCGAAATAAAGAATGGCTCATTGAACATTTATATTTTAACGGGCATATTGCATCTGTTCTCAGAAATACACCTGATGTTGACTGGGTAGTACACCGATTCGTAAATTCCTCCCCCCTTTTTTAAAGGGGGCCGGGGGATTTCTGCCGTAACACCTTTTTTAGCAACGTAAAATCCCCGGCCCCCTTTAAAAAGGGGGACGAACTTAAAAAGTAGTGTAGTAGTATCAAATTCCAAATCTCGGCATCCTTCATAAAACCTGCACTGTTTCTGACTGTCAGCAGATCGAAAAGTTTCCTATAAACCGCTGTAAACGGTGGATTCCGGGGAAAAATTAAAAAACATCCGTTTTTTAATTTTTATATGAAAGTCCGTAAATAACGGAGTGCCAAACTTACAGTTTGGCAGCATAGCTTACGTATGCAGTCCCGATCTCAACGGTTTCATCATTCGTTGTGACCATCAGGTCATGGAAGTTCCTCATAATTACAATTTAACATACTGTTATTTCATAAAAAATCAAAATCTGATGTTTTTCGATGTTTGCAAAACTTTTCGATCTACTGACTGCAGAACAGTTTTTCAAATTGTTTAAAAATTTAAAACGATTTGAAAAATCGTTCTACATTAAATTGTAAAGTGACAAATGAAGGATGCCCAAATTTCAATATCCAATATTCAAGAAAAAGGCCTTGATCTTCGTTTAGGCCATTTGTCTGAACTCGGATTTCCAAGCTTAAAAGATTAGCAGGATTTACAGCATGTTAATCCTGTCAATCCTTTACCGTGAAAATACATTTTTATGACCGGGGTGATCGCCATGAGCGTTTAATCCTGAAAATCGTACTCGGCAGCAGACTCGTATCGGTGATGTTGTCTGTGACAGGATATGTGAATAAGAGCGAAATTTTATAGCAGATTGTGGTGGGATGCGAACAAAGCTGCATATGCTCTCCGCTCTGATTTTAAAGGGTTTTGTAGTTTCTCCGAACTGTCATTTCGGAGAAAATCAGGATAACTTTCCCACGATCCGTGGTTAACCCGGGGTTAAAATTAAAAAACATCCGTTTTTTAATTTTATATGAAAGACAACGGAGTGCCAAACTTACAGTTTTGCATGGCGTAAATGAGCGAAGCGAAGCTTGCGCATATACACCTCCCGGAACTCCGGAGACTCTCATGTTTCGTTGTGCCCGTCAGATCATGGCCGTTTATATGAAAGTCAGTAGATCGAAAACTTTTACAACCAGTGGATTCCGGGTTAAAATCGGAAAACATCCGTTTTCCGATTTTCCCCGGAATTCGCTGGTTACCAAGGTTTACCGGAAACTTTTCGATCTGTAGATCGAAAAGTTTTTTGCAACCGGTGGCACTGGTTCAGTTCAAAGGGATTTTCTGGAAAAATTACCCGGATTTGTCTGAAATAACAACAGATTGCCGGATATCCGGGATCCCAGACAACAGCCTGATTTTACAAGAATTCCCATTGAACTGAACCAGTGCCGACAAACTGATGTATCTTTTCAAAAGAATGGGGGATTTCGGAAAAATTCTTGACATAACAAAATTCAGAAACGAAGGGGACGGAATTTACGCTTCAAACCCCGGCCAACGCTTTTCAGAAGAAACAGGACAAACTTCCCCCTGCTGAAAAAAGGATTGCTCTGATGAGCAAAAAACAATACGAAATGCGTTTAAAGGAAGGAAAATATTATGGCCGGACATAGCAAACAGACAACGGGCGCATTTGAAAAAATGGGGTAAAAAAGCGAAGGCCGTATTTCCGATAAATCGTCTCAAAATCGTATAATCAGTGGATTCCGGGTTAAAATTAAAAAACATCAGATGACAAGGATGTGAAAATTACCATCACCCCGGTAAATGACCCCCCGGAAGTTACGAATATCAGCAAGATCGGGGAGGAAGATACGAGTATCCGTTTTACAGCCGAGGACTTTTCAGATGCTTTCAATGATATTGATGGCGATACCATAAGCAAAATTCAAATTACCTCTCTTCCGGCGAACGGAATATTGGAGATAAACGGGAGAGCAGCGGCATTGAATGAGGAAATTTCAGCATCCGATTTAGGCGGGCTCAGTTTTAAACCAAATGACGATTACAATGGTACGGACACCTTTGAATGGAACGGATCTGACGAAACAGAATATGCAGGAAAAGCTGCAATAGTCTCCATAAGTGTTGGTTCCGTCAATGATGCGCCCACAGTGAGCCATGTCAGCAAAGCCGGAGATGAAGATACAACGGTTTACTTCACAGGCTCGGATTTCTCAGCCGGATTTTATGATCCTGATGGCGATATCATCAATAAAATACAAATTATCACACTTCCTGAAAATGGCATACTGCATGTGAATAATGTGCCGGTGGTTTATGATGATAAAATCCGGGCCGCGGATCTGGGGAAGCTCATGTTTGAGCCTGCCCCTGACTGGTACGGTGAGACTTTTTTCAGGTGGAAAGCTAAGGACGGAGAAACATGGTCAGAAACTTTGGCAGATATTAACATTGCCATTCTCCCGGCTCCGGTAAGTATAAAACCTGTATCCAAAACCGGGCCTGAAGATGAGGATATTCTCTTTGTGGCAGAGGATATGGAAGGCTTTGAATACGGCACGGACAGCAAAGTCAGATTCGAGAGTCTGCCGGAACACGGTGTCCTGCTTTTTGATGGAATCCCCATGAACGAAGGCCAGGAGTTGTCTGTTATGAGCGAGTTTCTGCCCGGATCGCTTGTTTTCAGGCCAAATCCCGATTTCAACGGTTCTGACAGCTTTCTATGGCGCATCAGCAAAGTCGGGGCATGGTCCGAGGATAACTGGGTCAGATTTACGGTGACGCCGGCAAACGATCCGCCGACGGTAACGAATATCACCAAAACCGGTGATGAGGATACGATCATTCATTTTACAGCCGAGGACTTTTCCGATGCTTTCAGTGATATTGACGGCGACATCCTGGACAGAATCCGGATCACCGATCTTCCGGTAAACGGCAGATTAATCCTGGATAACTCGGCGGTGACAGGGGATGATGAGATTGAAGCAGCGGATTTAAGCCGCCTCACCTTCAATCCGTATGAAAATTATGACGGTGCGGACAGTTTCGGATGGAACGGGGCTGACGGAACAGGATATGCTGAGACAGCCGCGGATACGGATATTGGCGATACTATCAGGATTACGGCAGTGGATCTGCCCGGATGGCTCAACCTGGGAGACAACGGGGACGGTACAGGAACCCTCAGCGGAACGCCTGATAACACAGATGTCGGGGAACATCCGGTGGAATTACAGGTGGAAGACTCGGCCGGAGCCGCGTCCCTCCGATCCTTTACGATTACCGTGGTGAATGTCAATGACGCCCCGGTTTTTACCAGCAATCCGCATGTAACAGCCGAAGAAGATACGCCTTACACTTACATCGTCACCACCAGTGACCCTGACGATGATACCCGCGTCATCACAGCCTCCATGATCCCGGCCTGGCTCACACTGGAGGATAATGGCGATGGAACTGCAGACCTGACAGGAACGCCCTCGGATAAAGATGCGGGGGAGCATGACATCCGTCTGCAAGTCAGTGACACTGCCGAAACGGAAAATGTTCAGTCCTTCACGATCATCGTGGCCAGTGTAAACGATTCACCGGAATTCCCTGACATTATTATCCCCCCGGCCACCGAGGATACACCTTATGTCTTTGAGATCATCACTGCTGATCCCGATGCAGGGGACAACCTCGTAATAACGGCCCCGGAGCTTCCCGGGTGGCTCACTCTCACCGATAACGGGGACGGAACCGCGACGCTTTCCGGAACGCCCGGGGATGAGGATGTCGGCGATCACAGCCTGATACTCCAAGTTGAAGACGGGGAAGGCGCGGCAGATGTTCAGTCCTTCACAATCAGTGTGGCAAATGTGAATGATTCGCCGGCATTCACCGGAGAAGCACTCACCGAAGCAGCGGAAGATATGATTTACACGTACCATATTATTGCCGCAGATCCCGACAGAGGAGACACCCTGGCGATAACGGCTGCTGACCTTCCCGGATGGCTTGCTCTCACGGATAATGAAGATGGAACAGCGATCCTCACCGGAACGCCCGCGGATGAAGATGTGGGCGATCATCCGGTGAATCTGCAAGTCAGGGACGAGGCCGGAGCCGGGGATATCCGTTCCTTCAATATCACGGTGATGCCTGCCAATGATGCGCCCGTGATCACTGGCCAGAAGCCCCTTTCGACTTCCAAAGATATGGCCCTGACCATCACACTGAACGATCTCACGGTAAGCGATCCGGATAATACGTTTCCGGAGGATTTCATCTTGTCGATTCAGGACGGTGAGAATTATACCCGAGCAGGTGACTCTGAGCTTGCCATCATCCCCATGCCTGACTTTGCGGGAGAACTGAGGATACCGGCAACGGTCAGTGACGGAACCGATGAGAGCAGCCCGTTTCAACTCCTTGTGACGGTTAAATCTGATGCGATCCCGGACGGTATGCGGAAGATCAGCGGCGCAGTCATCCATCTTGAGGAAGGTCAGGATGCCCGGGTCCATCTCTTGTCACAGTCAACAGGATTCAGCGAGGTGACAGAGATGACAGGAATCGGAGAAGCCCTTGTCTATGCCTTTGAGAATCTGCCCCCCGCGGCAGACTATCGGGCTGAGATCAGTTCACCGGATTATTCCTGGCAGGCATATAACGGGCAGGATGACTGGGAGGATGCGAATTTCATAGACACATTATATAGCGACGTTTCCGACATTGATTTTATCCTCATTCCCGGGGAATCTGTGATTTCGGGCAAGGTGATCTTTCCTGCGGATGCTGTGGCAGGAGATACCGCCCGCATTCATGTATGGTCCCCTTCAACCGGGACAGAACGCGAAATCCTGACAACACTCGAAACTCCAGGCAATCCTGAGATTTCATACGCGGTCACGGGGTTGGCCAAAGCAACGGATTACATTGTCTCCGTGTGGCCGGACAGATATAAAACCCGCTACTATGACGGAACCGAAACCGGCACCTGGGATAAAAATGACGCAAAGCAGGTGGACACCGACTCTTCAGAAGCTGCCACGATTCATTTCAGGCTTGAACAAGGCGGAGTCGTTTCTGGAAGTTTCCTCGGAGAAGCGGATATGAGTACGGCGGATCTGTATGTGGAAGTATTGGGCAGTAACGGCCTGAGCAAAGGCATCACCGTATCTGGAGACGGGACCTTTATTATTGAAGGCATTGAACCCGGCCCCGCCAAGGTCGTTGCATGGAAACCGGGCCTTGCGCCGTTTTTCTTCAGCAGTGAGGGAATCGCCAGAAACAGCGAGCTTGCAGAAACCATTACTGTTCAGGAAGGGATTCCCGCGGAGGTCACCATCTCCGTATATGAAGGAGAAAGCATCAGCGGAGCGGTGTATGATGAGGACGGATCGCCCCTTCCAGGCGTATGGGTGGATGCCTGGTCTGACTCGGAGGAGGGCGGACACGGCGTATTCACCCAGGAAGATGGAATCTATCAGATCAGCGGGCTTTCGGAAACCGGGGATTACGAGATCACAGCCCATCCAGATCGGTTTTTCTTCTACACCACGGAGAGAGTTGAAGATGTTGCCGCAGGGGACGCCGACGTCGCATTCTATTTGAATGTCAGGGAGACTTATAAGATGGAAGGAACCATAAAAGATGAAAACGGGATATACATTCCGAACGTGGAAGTCGAGATATGGTCCGATTCTCAGAGTTTTCATTCATGGAGCAGAAACGAGACCGACGAACTTCATATCCTGAAATCATACCGGATCACGGGACTTCCGCCGGCAGATGACTACATCCTCACAGCCCGGCCCCCTTCGGATTCATCCTTTGCGGTATTCGTCAGAGAAGATATATCCATCCGTGAAAACATGATCATGGACATCATCCTTGAACCCTCGGCTGAGATCAGGGGGACCATCCAGGGGGAAGACGGGCAGATTAAGGGCATCCGGGTGATTGTTATCTCCGAGGAGAAGAATTTCCGGGGGGAAACCGTGACCGATGAGAACGGTTTTTACGAGCTTCCCAATGTTCCCGAAGCCTCGGACTACGTGATAATTACCGCTTCAGACGCATACACCTCTCAGGAAAGACTCGTAGGGTTCGGTGATATTGATGCGGATATCATCCTCATCCCTGAATCCGGGGGAGAGATTACCGGCCAGGTAAAGAATAATGTTACCAAAGAACCGGTACCCGGCTCGCTTGTGGGAGTCTGGTCCGCAGATATGGGAGAAACGCTGAACTATAGCGGGATCGCGATAACCGACGCTCAAGGCAGATATGCTGTAAAGGGACTGCGAAAAGAATATGAGGACGGCAGATTGGTAAATGACTACGTGGTGAGCGTGAACGCTGACGATTATCCGCGTTATGATGACACCGGAAACGCGGCCGGAGATCAGGTCAATTTCCTTCTTGATCCCGGGGAGACCATTTCAGGATCTGTCTCAGGGGCTGAATCATATCAGGATGTTGTTGTTGATATCTTTGAGGAATACGGGGATTTTATCAAAAGCGTGGCAATTGAAGATGACGGAACCTTTCATTTGAAAGGACTCAGCCCGGATAAGGCATATCAGTTGAAGTTCTTCGCGTTCCTGGACGACAGCGTGGCACTGGCTCAGTGGGCCGGTGAAGGAGATGTCGGTTTTCATGACCCTGACCCTTATGGAGAAAGAAATCCGGAACAGGCAAAGGTCTATTCCGCTGATTCAACCCCTGTTTTTAGATTCGGAGAAAACCGCGGCAGATCAGGAAGCCTTAACACCCTGAGAGATAATCGTCAGGATGGGCCGGAATCAGGTGGTATTCTTAAACTCCGTTCAGACACATCCGAGGTGCTGACCAACAATCCTGAAGTCACAGTGAAATGGGAATCCACTTCTGAGAGCCAGGATGAGAGATACTATTATCGTTTCAACAGGGAACCCGATTTTCAGATGACGAAGCGCACTGCTCCCCGGACCCTCCCGGCCAGAAGCAGACGGGCCACCAGCCGGAAGCTCACCGGAGATGACATTCCCTATTCTTTTCACGTCGCACCTGTGGATCCCCGGGGACGGATCGGCGGTACAAGCAGTCTCGGTTTCCGTGTGGACACTGTTCCGCCTTACAATGTCAGCGCGGTCGCTCCGCTATTCACACTGACACGGGATGTTTCCATGACCCTGGGAGCTACCGGCGCTGCGGAAATGTATGTCAGTAACACCAACTACGGCAGAGAGGGGAAATGGGAGAAATGGGCAAAATCCAAAGACTGGCGTCTGAACGAAGGAGAAGGGATCAGGAAGGTGTATATCCAGTTCAGGGACAGAGCCGGAAATATGGCAAATGCGCTGGCCCTTACTGAGAAGGTGCTCTCTGCCCCTGATCGGCCGGAACGCTATCAGATATCCGCGGTTGCCGGAGAGAACGGAACCATTGCTCCCTCAGGCGAGGTGATGGTGAATGCGGGAGACGAGATGGCCTTTACCATAATGCCGGAGCCCGGATATGAGACGGATCAGGTTCTTGTTGACGGCCAGCCTGTGATGCTCACAGGTGGGAATACCTTTACCTTCCGAAATCTCACCGGAAACGCTTCCATCTCGGCGGCCTTTAAAGCCATCCCGAGGATTACCCATACAATCACCGCGATCGGAGGGCAGAACGGGATCATAACCCCGTCAGGCAAGGTGCTGGTGACAGAGTGGGAACGTCAGGGGTTTCTCATTACCCCTGATCCCGGATATGAGATTGACATCGTGCTGCTTGACGATCTGCCGGCAAATCCCATTGACGGGGACAAGCTTGACTTTATAAATGTCATAGAAGATCACACTGTATATGCGACTTTTAAGAAAGCCTTTGCTGTCACGCATACCATCACCGCTTCAGCAGGGAACTACGGGAGCATATTTCCCTCCGGCAGTCTCGAAGCCGACCACGAATCAGATCAGACCTTCACCATCATCCCCGCGGCGGGATACCAGGTGGATGCGGTATGGGTTGACGGGGAGATAGTCACACTGGAAGACGGGGGCAGCTTTACTTTCCGGGGGGTTGTCAGGGAACATGAGATTCATGCGAGCTTCAGGGTGAAGGAAGAGGAATGAGGCGGCATCCTTCATTTTCAGTAGAACAATTTTTTAAATTGTTTTAAATTAAACAATTTGAAAAATTGTTTTACACTCAGTAGATCGAAAACTTTTTACGAACAGTGGATTCCGGGTTAAAATCGGAAGATATTCATCTTCCGATTTTCCCCGAAATCCACTGTTTAACAGGGTTTGCCGGAAACTTTTCGATCTACTGACACTTGGAAAACTAGTACAACAACTTACAAGTTCGCCCCCCCTTTTTTTAAAGGGGGCCGGGGGGATTTTTCTTGCGAAAAAAGGCGGTTGCGACAAAAATCCCCCCCGGCCCCCCTTTACGAAAGGGGGGAGGAATTTACAAGTTGTTGTACTAGTAAACCCCACCCTGCATGGTGTTTATCCGATCTTCAAGACCAATGCTGCGCCGGTATCGCCTGCCGCGCATCCTCCGAAAAGCAGATAACCTCCGCCTGCCATGGCCACTTCCTCGATGCCCTCGATAATGCAGCGCCCGGCCGTCGGAGCCTGGGGATGCCCGAAAACAAGAGGGCTTCCGTAATTATTGAAGCTGTTGACATCAATCCCCATCTCATTTGCCAGGTAGATATCATTCGCGGCAAAGGGATTATGAGTTTTCACTGCCTTTACATCATTAATGCTGATGCCTGCCTTTTCAAGTGCCATTCTCACAGCCGGAACCACGGCCATTGCCATGAATCCTTTTTTAGCCCTGGCATAGCCATAAGATATTACCTGAATTTCAATCCCGGGATCAGCGCTCAGTTCTTTTGCTTTTTCACGGGTCGCCACCACAACACCGACATTTCCGTCCGCTGGATGGGTCTGCGCGCCGAAGGTGTGTGAGCCATCCGGCAGAACCGGTCTGAGTTTGGCAAGCCCCTCTTTGGTACTCGGGGTAACGCCTTCATCAGCTTCCACCAGGACAGTCTTCTTTTTTGACACTTTTATTTCTGCCGGGAACATGTAGCGTTTCTGGAACGCGCGGTCATCCGCAAGCGCAGCCGCATATTGCTCATAACGGCGAAAAGCCACTGCATCACACTCCTCCCTTGTAACACCGGTTTCTTGGGCCACATTTTCAGCAGTCTGAATCATGGCTCCGCCTGCCCAGGGATCTTTGCTGAAATGATCCATCATCCAGTTTTCCGATTCCACTTCTCCGCCCGGTCCCTTGGGATTCGGCCAGATCGTGTGGGGCCCGTTGGAACACCTGTCAGTCATCAGGCAGTAGGGGATATCATAAAGTCCGGTTTCCACACCTGCGGCTGCCTCAAAAATACAGGTTGTGGAGGTGGAACATGCCTGCATGAGGGTGACACCGGGAATACCGGCTGCTCCCATCATGGCAGCGGCCCAGGTGCTTCCGTAGAATACATAGTGCTGACCGATGGTGATCCCCAGGAAAAGATAATCAAACATCTTGGGGTCCCAGTTCTTCTCAGCAAGCCACCTTGCGGACGTAGCAGAGCCAAGCTTAATGGAATTTTCATTGGCCATGGTCCCCTGCCATCTGGCAAAAGGGGTGGAATAATAGCCTTTGTACGGTATAAACGCTTTTGTCAACATTTTCAAACATCTCCGAAATTTAAATTAATCAGTTAATCATTATATTAACAGGTAAGAAGCCAAGGCATTAAAAAAACTCGGTTTCTTATATCTCGACAGTCATAAGTTCTCTGAAGCCGCTGTTCTGAGTCCCCCTTTTTTAAAGGGGGATTCAGGGGGATTTCAGTAGGTTGGGGGAAATCCCCCCCGGCCCCCCTTTAAAAAAGGGGGGAGTTTCCCGGTGAGTCATTTCAGCTATTTATGAGAACTTACGACTCATGAGTTATATTTACAAATACAATAAAGCTATATTTTAGCTGTTTTGTAACTTTATGTCAATATAAAAGAACAAAATATAGCCGCGAATCACGCGAAAAAATATGATCCGTTCCGTTTGTTCCATTATTTGGTCCAGCAAAAAAAGTTGACAGTTTGAGACAGATGGGTAAAAATTATCGAAAACTTTTGCAACCAGTGGATTCGGGTGAAAATCGGAAAACCAGTTTTCCGATTTTCACCCGAATGACAGTATGTTAAATTGTCATTCCGGGGAACTTTCATGACCCGCCGGTCACAACGAATGATGAAAGTCCGCCGCGACTCCCCCTTTCGTAAAGGGGCCGGGGGGATTTTTTATCGGGACTTTCATATAAAATTAAAAACGGATGTTTTTTAATTTCTCGTGAGTCGTAAGTTCTCATAAATAGCTGAAATAACTCACCGGGAACTCCCCCCTTTTTTAAAGGGGGGCCGGGGGGGATTCTCCCAACCTGCTGAAATCCCCCTTTAAAAAAGGAGGATTCAGAACAGCGGCTTCAGAGAACTTATGACTGTCGAGTAATTTGAGTGTGACCAAAATAGAGCATCCTATGTTAAATACGTTAAATACAGGACTATTGTGTTTTCGCCCTCTTATTTGTAATATTATGATAACAATAATTTGATTATGAAAGGTTCTGTTGTCATGATAAATATTATAAGCTAATGATCTTCTGAGATATCGCCTGCAGTTCTTCACAGACGGTCGTAAAACACTGAACACACTGATACTGAAGTATTTCTCATGGTATAAGAATATGGCTGATTATAACGGATTTTAGGGAGGCACTTTCCTGTCCCGGAGGGATATCCGAGGATAGTCCGGCAATTCATTGCCGGGCTGCACAGCCTGTCGGAGAGTCCCGCAGGGACGACTGATTCAGTCGTCCCTGCGGGACTCCGGGAGATGTTCATGTCTCTTACCCGGCAATGAATTGCCGGGCTATTCTCAGATGTCCCTCCGGGACAAAACTTAGGCGATTTCCAATAAAGAACATACCGGATTGAAGTTCGTAGTTCCGCCTTTAGGCGGTCTCATGGCCGCCTAAAGGCGGAACTACGAACTGCGCTTGGTATCTTCTTTTCCGGAAATCACCTTAACTTTCGCACTCCTTTTTCTAACCGCCCGATTCCGACTCCCTGCGTTCAATGGGAAGCCAGTAAAATTCAAGCACCAGCACCCGGATGACACTGGCCAGGGGGACAGCGATAATCATTCCGCCGATACCGAACTGGGCACCTAAAATCAGCGCAAACATAACCACCAGGGGATGCAGCCCCGCGCCCCTGCCCACGATTTTGGGCTGGAGGATAAATCCCTCGATGGTCTGAATGATTCCGAAGAGGATGAGTACGGCAGTCAGCGCAATTAATTTGGTTCCCCAGGCCACCCCGCTGGCAAAGAGAATAATCAGTATCGCCGGGGTTACACCGATCAGGGGCCCCAGGTAAGGGATGAACCCGCCGATTGCCGCTGCTGTGCCGATCAGGACGCAGTAATTCCGCAGCCCCGGGAAACCGACAAATCCCATGCAGAACAGCCCCGCTGCAAACATGATTCCCACAATAGCCGAAACTGTCAGTTGTCCTCGCAGGAAGCCGCCCACGGCATTGTCCATTTTGTCTAATACTTCAAAGACACGCTCCCTATGTTTCGGGGGAACCATCTTGCGGATCATGGGGCTGATTTTTTCCCAGTCAACAATGAGGTAAAAACTGATGATTCCGATAAACATCAGCAATGAGAAGAAACCGAATACAGAGCCGAGACCCGTAAAAATTCCTTTTGTGGCTTTTGCCACCGCGCCAATGCTGCCTGTGGCAACTTTCTTCAATCCCGGCAGGAGATTCGAGACAAGCTCTTCATAATTGATTTCCATCTGGCTGATTTTTTCCTCGATGACCCGGATCAGCCTTTCATCAATCTGGAGGTATTCGTTCTGGGAAAGATTGGCCAGCAATCCGGGCAGGACTGCCTTCAGAGCATTCACCAGTTTGATAAATTCGGAAAGAATTTTCGGGATCAGGAAAGCAAGCAGCAGAAAGAACAGCATGAAAATGACGATATAAAGCACCAGGGTTCCCATAATACGGCCCAGCCTCAGCCGTTGCTGCAATGCAAACACAGCAGGGGCAAAAATATAGGCCATAAGAAGTGCAACGATAAACGGGGTGAGGACATCCAGGGCAATAATGATTGAACTTCTGAGAAGGTTTACGGTGTAAAAGCTCAGGGCAATAATTACCATAATCCCGACAGCATACACCATCCTGCGCAGGAAAGGATCGGAAATTCTGAAGTCAGACATAATATATCCTATTTCACGTAAATGCTTAATAATAATGCGTAATGCGTGATGCGTGATGCGTAATGCGTAATAATTGCCCGTACAATAAAAATGCGACTTATTCTTTATGATTACGCATTACGCATCACGCATTATTATTACGCATTACGCATCACGCATTATTTATTACGCATTTCTTCAAGCATCTCAATTTCATTCCACTCGATATGAGAAAAACATTCCTCTTTTTCCTCTTCCGTATCCTTGTAACTGAAGGTTTCATCCCTCATTGATATGGTGTTTACAGCAGTATAAGATTCTCCCCTGCAATATTCTGTAATACCTTCCAGGCCGGAAGTTTCAAACGGAACATTGTTTTCAATAATCGCCATGACCATCTTTAAAAAGTCATTATTATAAAAAGGATCTGTGACACTGAGACGGTACCACGACTTTTTTTCATCAGGCGGATATAGGGTGATGCCGTGGATGTTTCCGCTGTAAACTATTTCAAAAGGATGCGCTCCTTTCCATTTGCGGGAAACGTACCAGTCCGTATATTCTTTTTTACTGTCAGGATCTTCCATAAAGAGCATCTCGCCATGCCGACTATCAGCCCACATTTTATGTAACTGTTCGGCAGAAAGATCCTCAACTTTCATTTGCCGTGAAAATTTCCCGATGTCTTTGGCAAAAGCGGCCCGATAACAAATTTCAGCCGTCCTTAAATAATCGTTTAACGAAATTTCAGGTATTGACAACTTCTTTTCAAGATGCGCCTTATACGCTGCGAGAATATTTTCGCCTTCCTCTTTTGAAATCAGCCCTGAGGTATAACGAATATATTTTCGCTTTATGCGTCCCGAACGCCAGTAATAAGGGATACAATTCTTCTGCCAGTTCATTGCCGTAATCTTTCATAAAAGGGGTGAACCGGGAAATCTCATCAAAGATCAGTGCATAATCTTCCGGAACTTCATTGGTTCCCTTGTCAACCGCTGCACCGCCATATCGCGAAAAGTCAGTAAATGTGACATAGTAGATTTTTTTATAAGACAGGAAGATATTTACAGCAGTACAAATCATCACACCTTCGCGGTCTATGGGTAAATAAAAATGCCCCCATTTGGATTCATATTTATCCTGGACACTCGGCTTCCATTCAGATGTCAGTTTTTCGATCAGTTCATAAAAGGCAGAGCTTTCAATCTCTGAATGTTTCTCTGCCGGTTTTTTCAAATCCCCGAATCGGATTTTGGGTGAAAAAGTCTGTCTGATCTCATTTATTTTTTCCTGATTGTTAGACATTTTAATATCCCTTGTTAAAATATGGTTTTTAATGCAGAGTCTGACCCTGCCCGTGATGTTTTTTCTGATTATACCATATCTGTCTTAATTTGGAAACATTTTTTGGCGAATAGAGGGATGTGTTTTTTTCTTAGTCCCTTATTACGCTACTATACTATTATTTTTTGAGTACATGGCAGACATCATTCGAACTCCGGCGGAGATCCTCAAGCTTTTTTGAAAGCTCGGCAATCTTCTGTTCAGCCAGTTCCCTACGAATAAGCCCTTTTTCCATAAGTTCCCGACACATTTTGATCTCACCTCTGATCTCACCTTCCATCCGCAATTCGTCAGCGATAGTCATGATGTCTCCTTTCCTGTCCTCGTCAAACGCCTGTATGAGCTTTGTTTCCATGTCCTTCCAACTCAGGGGGGCGGACGTATGACAGATGTATCTGAGGACGGTCTCAGTGTATTCCGGGAGAGTTCGGCAAGCAGGGAAATCATCCTGTCAAAGACCTCTCCAGAACGGGGGGATTCCGCCTGTCAGTCTGAAAAACAGTCCGAGCAGGAAGGCTCCGCTGATCGCTTCGTCACCCGGGACTCGGTGATATTCATGCCGAAGTCTGGTCAGGAACATCAGAATCGCCGGCAGACATCATCCGAACCCCGGCGGAGATATTCTCAAGCTTTTTTGAAAGC
Organism: Desulfococcaceae bacterium HSG8; assembly: GCA_030378015.1. GTDB lineage: Bacteria > Desulfobacterota > Desulfobacteria > Desulfobacterales > 4be13 > JAUCGG01. The sequence goes on along the minus strand of JAUCGG010000057.1, from coordinate 5,090 downwards.
TCGGCAATCTTCTGTTCAGCCAGTTCCCTATGAATAAACCCTTTTTCCATAAGTTCCTGACACATTTTGATTTTTCCTCTTATTTCACCTTCGATTTTTCCTTTGATTTTGCCTTTGATCTCGCCTTCCATCCGCAATTCGTCAGCGATAGTCATGATGTCTCCTTTCCTGTCTTTGTCAAATGCCTGTATGAGCTTTGTTTCCATGTCCTTCCAACTCAGGGCGTCGGACGTGTGACAGATGTATCTGAGGGTCTCAATGCCGGTCTCCTTCCGATAGTTCGGCAAGCAGGCCCTCTCCGAAACGGGGATTCCGCCCGTCAGGAACAGTCTGAGCAGGATATCCTCGTCGCACGGGACTCAGTGATATTATTCATGCCGAAACCTGCTCAGGAGCATCGAAACTGCCGGCAGGTTTCATCTGAACCCCGGCGGTGATCTCCTCAAGCCTTTTTGAAAGCTCGGCAATCTTCTGTTCAGCCAGTTCCCCGGGGATAATTTTTTTTTCATAAGCTCTCGATATGTTTTAATTTCACCTTCGATTTCGCCTCTGATTTTACCTTCCATCCGCAATTCGTCAGCGATAGTCATGATGTCTCCTTTCCTGTCTTTGTCAAATGCCTGTATGAGCTTTGTTTCCATGTCCTTCCAACTCAGGGCGTCGGACGTATGGCAGATGTATCTGAGGGTCTCAATGCCGGTCTCCTTCCGAGAGTTCGGCAAGCAGGCCCTCTCCGAAACGGGGATTCCGCCCGTCAGGAACAGTCTGAGCAGGATATCCTCGTCGCACGGGACTCAGTGATATTATTCATGCCGAAACCTGCTCAGGAGCATCGAAACTGCCGGCAGGTTTCATCTGAACCCCGGCGGTGATCTCCTCAAGCCTTTTTGAAAGCTCGGCAATCTTCTGTTCAGCCAGTTCCCCGGGGATAATTTTTTTTTTCATAAGCTCTCGATATGTTTTAATTTCACCTTCGATTTTGCCTTCGATTTTGCCTTCCATCCGCAATTCGTCAGCGATAGTCATGATGCCTCCTTTCCTGTCTTTGTCAAATGCCTGTATGAGCTTTGTTTCCATGTCCTTCCAACTCAGGGCGTCGGACGTATGACAGATGTATCTGAGGACGGTCTCAATGTATTCCATGCCGGTCTCCTTCCGGGAGAGTTCGGCAAGCAGGGGGACCATCCTGTCAAAGACTTCTCCGAAACGGGGGGAAAAGATTCCGCCCATCAGGCTCAGAAAAAGCCTGACCAGGACGGTTCCCCTGACCGCCTCGTCGCCAGAGGGTGAGAAGTCCCTGAGCAGATATCTGAACGTGGGAACAAACCCGTCCGTCAGTTCGGGCGACTCGATCATGTCCCGGAAATGTACGCTCACATCCCACTCGTCCTTCCCGTGATAAAACAGCACGGGAATGATTCCCGGAAGTTTCTTCTCATCAGGATTCTGCTTCCGCCACAGCTCCCAAAGCCTCAGCATGTAGCCGAGAAGACGCAGCGGCATCCACGGATCAACTGTGGACTGGTGTTCCAGCAGCAGGTAGATAAACACCTGCCTTCCCCTTGCCCGGATTTCGTAAACAATGTCGGAAAACCGCTCCCGGAGTTCCGGCTCCACAAACGTCTCTTTGCTGATCTTCAGGGTGCGCCAGTCCAATTGCGAGACAATCTCGCCAGGCAGGTATTCCCTGAAAAATGAGACAGCATTCTCTCTCCTTGTCAGGGTCTCTTTGAAAAATCTGTCATGGGGATTTTTCATCCTTCTGCTCCTCTGAAAGCGTGAACACCCGCCGCGCACACAGTCAAAAAAAGATACAAAACGGGCACGTTGATGATATTGTGTTTTTTCCAATAGACATTATCAGTAGATCGAAAAGTTTTGCGAACAGTGGATTACGGGTTAAAATCGGAAAATATCCGTTTTCCGATTTTTATATGAAAGTCCCGATAAAAAATCCCCCGGCCCCCTTTACGAAAGGGGGAGTCGCGGCGGACTTTCATCATTCGTTGTGCCTATCGGTTGATCATTTTTAAGCTGAACTGCCTGGGATTTGTCAATCCCAGGCGAGCGTTTCGGGAAAACTTCCGATCTACGGGTTATCTGAAAAATCAAAAATCGTTTTCAGCATACCGGTATCATCCGGTCCGAGCTTTAATTTGGCAGAAAATGCTTTTCCTTTTCTTGATATGAATCCGAAAAGCTGATCTGTAATTCCGTTTTCAAGAAGCCGTTTCGCTGCCTTTCTTGAAATTTCCTTCTGTGCAATGATCTTCCAGATAGTAAACCGGCATCCGCCATCCTCATTTCTCCAGTTCGAACAGCCATATGCTTTGTCCGTTTCAACCACTTTACCCCCGCAGACAGGACATTCCCCCAGGACATCCTCGTTCGGTTCAGGCGGGTCAGATGCTTCAAGCCGGACCTGCCATGTTTCATCTTCCTTTACCAGCTTCAGAATGGCAGAAAACTCCTCCTGATCCTCTGAAATAAAACCGTTCAGCGGGCCCGCTGATTTGTTGGCAAGAAGGTCGGAAATGATGTGCGGCGTGATCATTCTGCCTGCAATGTTGCTCCTGATAACAAACCGGCAGGCCCCGTCCTCTTTTTTCCATTTTGAACATCCGTAATCCCTTTTTCCCTTGATGACATCCCCGCCGCAGACAGGGCACTGCCCCATAGCCTGCCGGATGCCTGTACTTTTGAACTCATCAACTGTATTCATAATAAATTCCTTAATTTCATTTAAAAATATTTCATCCGAACCCTTGCCCCGGGCAATCTGATCCAGTTGCATTTCCCATCGCGCGGTTTCTTCGGGAGAAGCAAGAATTTTCGCGCGGTTGAACTGTCTCAGGCTTTCAATCAGCAGGCATCCTTTGTCCGCAGCAATAAGATATCTTTTCCTTCTTTCCATATAGCTGCGTTTCAGGAGGGTTTCGATGATCTGGGCACGGGTGGCCTGGGTTCCGAGACCCGCGTCTCCCCTGTAAACTTTTTTCAGCGCATCTTCCGAAACATACCTCCCGGGGTTTGTCATATCCTTGAGGAGAAGGGCGTCCGTATATTCCGGCGGAGGGCTGGTTTTCTTTTTTTCAATCCTGGTTTTATCCGTTTTTGCCTGATCTCCCTTGGCAACCGGGGGAAGATTTTCTGATTCTGTTTCATCTTCACCGGATTTCTTTTTCCGGGGTTCATCCTCATAAACCGTCTGCCAACCCGGCCTGAGTATCCTCTTGCCCTTGGTGCGGAAAGTTTCCTTCCGAACTTCGGTGACAATCTCTGTCTGCTCGTATTCACAATCCGGGTAAAATGCCGCGGCAAACCGCCTCAGAACCAGCCCGTAAACCTTTTTTTCCTCATCATCAGCGTTCCCGGGAACCGGGGAAAGGGGAATGAGGGCATGGTGGTCTGTAAGTCTGGCATCATTGAACACCCGTTTGTTTGATTTATCAATGAGCGCCGGTTCGACACCGGCAAAGGTTTTCGGGTAGGCTTCCGAAAGTTTTTTCACAAGGCTCCGGGCCATACCCACATTTTTGGTTCCCAGGACTTTTGAATCTGTACGCGGGTAAGAAAGACATTTCTTTTTTTCATATAGCTCCTGGGCGATGTTGAGGGTTTTTTTGGCTGAAAAGCCGAATTTTTTATTGGCATCCTGCTGGAGATCCGTCAGGGAATAGAGCAAAGGCGGGGGTTGTTTCTTTTTCTGTTTCTTCGCAGAAAGCACAGTGCCTGTCTGATCGGCAATTTTTGCCTGCACCTCTGCGACTTTCTTTTCCGTATCAAACCGGGTCAGATTTTTCCTGAACCAGATTCCCCACCAGTTGCCCTTGTCATTGATAAAGCGGGCACGCAGAAGCCAGTAAGGTTCCGGCTTGAAATTTTCCCGCTCCCGCCTGCGATCCACCAGGAGTGCAAGCACGGCAGTCTGAACCCTGCCCACACTGAAAACACCGCTTTTTTTATCCGGCATCTTCATTGTGGCTGCCCTGGAAGCATTCATGCCCACCAGCCAGTCTGCAATCTGCCGGGCCTGGCCGGCCCGCCATAACCGGTCATATTCCGAAGCAGGTTTCAGCGCGTTCATCCCATCCCTGACCACCCGCGGGGTCAGGGCCTGGCTGGTCCAGAACCGTTCGAACTTCCGGCTGCCGGAATCCCGGATCGAAGACAGAAGGATGGTCCTGGCAATCACCTCTCCTTCACGGCCAGCATCCGTGGCAATCACGATCCTGTCAATCGGCTTTTCAGCCAGCAGTTTCTGAATGATGCGGAGCTGTTTTTCTGTGTTGGGAATGGGCTTATAACGAAATTCATCAGGGATAATCGGAAGCATATCAAGACGCCAATACTTCCATTTTGCATCATATTCATCCGGTTCGAGCAGTTCCACAAGATGTCCCACGGCCCATGTGATGATATATCTGGCATCCTCTATATAGCCATCCTTTTTTCCCTTTACATCAAGTGCCCTTGCAAAATCCATGGCAACCGAAGGTTTTTCCGTAAGTATGAGCGTTTTCAAGCGGGAGGCTCCTTATTTCTCAGTGGTCAGTTATCAGTTGTCAGTGCATAATTTGAGAATTTCCAAAGTGAACGCGATGTGCAACTTATAATGCCACGAAGTCACAAAGGCACAAAGTCTCACGAAGATTCTTTGTGTTTCTTTGTGTCTCCGTGCCTTTGCGGCATTATCTGCCTGTGTTTTATCTTGGTTAAAAAAAAGTTGCACATGGCGTAAGGTGATCTAGTACACCACTTTTTAAGTTCGTCCCCCCCTTTTTTAAAGGGGGCCGGGGGGATTTTATGTTACAAAAAAAGGGTGTTGCAGCAGAAATCCCCCCCGGCCCCCCTTTAAAAAAGGGGGGAGGAATTTACAAGTTGATGTACTAGTCAGCAGTACACCACTTTTTAAGTTCGTCCCCCTTTTTAAAGGGGCCTAGGGGATTTTACATTGCTAAAAAAGGGTGTTACGGCAGAAATCCCTCCCGAGCCCCTTTAAAAAGAGGGGGAAATTTACAAGCTGATGCAGTAGGAACTGACAACTGACAACTTATATCACTTATACCTTGCAAGCAAGAACAAACTAT
>JAUCGG010000300.1 GCA_030378015.1 Desulfococcaceae bacterium HSG8 | reverse complement strand
AGAGAGAACACAGACCAGATAATGCCACAAAGACACGAAGGCACAAAGAAACACAAAGAACCTTCGTGAGACTTCGCGCCTTTGTGTCTTCGTGGCATTATTAAGTTGCACATCGCGTAATAATTGTGAAAAAGCAGTTTGTCAGCCGTACTGTTTTTTTCAGAAAGTCCCGAAAAAGCCGAAAAATCTTGACAACATATCCTTAAACAGGATAGAGATGAAATGAGAGGGTGGAGGTTTCCGGCCTGTTGCATAAATTCAGGTTAAAACATGAAGCCGTTACGCGGCCACAATGTTTTGTTGGGAAATAGGCGGAAACTGTATAATTACTGGTTCAAGTAAGCCGGAAGCAGGGAGAGGTACTTCACATATAGCAAAAATCGTGCCAATATCCCTGCCCGTTGAAGCGGACAAAGGGCTATGGGATACCGGACGGAGCGGTCTTTTTTACCGCCCTTGCCGCTTAACTAACTACTACAGCACTTTGTAAATACGTGACCCCCTGACAGGCTGATTTTACATAACCGGTCAGAGTCATAAGGGGGGTCACGGACTTCCAAAGTGCTGTACTACACATTATTTGCTACTCAACTAAAAGTTATAGTGCGACTTTTTCTCATTGTGAGCGTGCGGAGAGAGAGAATGCGGGGCGATCCGGCTCCGCTGAGATTTGTGACAGTGCTTTTTTTACATAAACCTTAAACACTTAAAATGAGGAGGTATCTTATGAAAGTGAGTGTCACGAAAAACTGCATGGGGGACAGAAACTGCAACGATCTTTGTCCCGAAGTCTTCGAATATGACGAGGATGAATTGAAATCAGTTGTCAAATTTGATGAAATACCGGAAAAATATCATGAGCTTGTTCAAAGAGCCGCTGATGAGTGCGGAGCGAAAGCCATAGAAATCCAAGAATAAGTAAGATGAACAGCGCAGCCGGATAAAAGGAGATGTATATGGGAAAATTTAAAGAAAGCCGGACAGCAAAAAATCTGCTGACTTCGTTCGCGTTTGAATCCCAAGCGAATAACCGGTATCTGTTTTTTGCCAATAAGGCAAAGGAAGACGGATACATGCAGACGGGCAAAATTTTTAAGGAAACGGCAGAACAGGAATTTGAGCATGCCCTGCGGTTTTTCAAATTTTTTAACGGAGGGGAACTCGAAATCACTGCGACCTTTCTTACCGGCGTGATAAAGAGTACTTATGAGAATCTGCTTGCTTCGGCTGCACTTGAGAACAATGTGCATACACAACTGTATCCGGAATTTGCAGAGATTGCGCGGGAGGAGAATTACGGGCGCGCCGTGGAAACGTGGGATGCCATCATTGTTGCTGAAAGGCATCATGAAAAGCAATTTCTGGCGTTGGCGGAAAATATCCGCTCAGGTAGAATATCCAGGCGGGATAAAAAAGTGGTTTGGCACTGTAGCAACTGCGGTTATCTCCATGAAGGTTCTGACGCACCGGAGCAATGCCCCGCCTGTGCCCAACCATCTGGTTATTTTGAGATTCTATGCGAAAATATTTGAAATGTCTTATGGAAGGAATTAAGCAACACAAACAAGGAAAGAAAAGAGAAATCAATGTTGAAGCTTACCTGAACTGAATGATATCTTGCCCGGATAACTGTAAACTGTCATGCAAACCGCAAACCGCCCTGCCGGCTGATCCGCAAAAATCTTGCTGACTCAGCAGATCGAAAAGTTTCCGGTTAAGCCTGTAAACAGTGGATTCCGGGTTACCGAATTTAAGATCAGGTAAAAAACATCCGTTTTTAATTTTCCCCGGAATGACGATTTAACATACTGTCATTCCGAGGAAAATCGGAAAACGGATGTTTCCCGGTTTTAACCCGGAATCCACTGTTTGCAGAAGTTTTCGATTGAACTGCGTTTCCGCCCCGCCTGAAACCGTATCTGTCAGAATTCCGAAAGATACCCCGGGATCGCTTGAACGAAAATGTTCTGATCGAAAACTTTCCGGCAAACATCCGTTTTTTAATTTTCCTTTCGGCAGGCTCAAGGGCAGTGAGCTTGTCGAACTGCACGCATCACTCTCTCAACTCTCTCATCACTGGCAGAAATCCCGTAACTCTCTGTGCGGATAGTCATCCTGTCACCCTCATCCGACATGAGACGGGGTGATAAACATCATTATATATTGTGATCCTAAATGATTTATGGCAAATTGTATCTATATACTTATTCCACAACTCATTCAGGGTTACAATAGTTAACAATAATTACGCCATGTGCAACTTTTTAACCAGAGAGAACACAGACCAGATAATGCCACAAAGACACGAAGGCACAAAGAAACACAAAGAACCTTCGTGAGACTTCGCGCCTTTGTGTCTTCGTGGCATTATTAAGTTGCACATCGCGTAATAATTGTAAAAAAGCAGTTTGTCAGCCGTACTGTTCTTTTCAGAACGTCCCGAAAAAGCCGAAAAATCTTGACAACATATCCTTAAACAGGATAGAGATGAAATGAGAGGGTCGAGGTTTCCGGCCTGTTGCATAAATTCAGGTTAAAACATGAAGCCGGTACGCGGCCACAATGTTTTGTTGGGAAATAGGCGGAAACTGTATAATTACTGGTTCAAGTAAGCCGGAGGCAGGGAGAGGTACTTTACATATAGCAAGAATCGTGCCAATATCCCTGAACCCACCCGTTGAAGCGGATAAAGGGCTACGGGATACCGTCGGAGCGGTCTTTTTTGCCGCCCTTGCCGCTTAACTAAATATTAAACAGAGTGAATGGTAATAAACCCAAGATGAATAAAAATGAACCTAAGCACGAAGGTGAATGGAGACACATTAGACCCAGTGGTTTTTCAAGATGGTTATTTAAACAAAATAACGAATCAAGTCCTATTGGGGATTTGGCAAATGATGCAATAGTTGATGCTAAATGGCCCAGAAAGGCCAAGAAATTTATTGAATTTCGACTCTATTTAGTAGAAGAAGCAGGAGCCTGTCAAGGTGCTTTAGATGCATTAACAGAAGCTTGGACTGCTCGTTATCATCAGCAACCTCCATTTCCCGATGATTATATAGAAGATCATTGTGAAGAATTCTATGCTGGAGAATGTGATGTTCTCAAATACGGAGATTCATACCATAAATCTCCTACAGGTAAAACGTATATCTATGTCATTTTTGAGCCTGAAACAGATAGTACGCCTCCATATGTGCGTTATGTAGGACAAACAAAAGATCCATCTAAAAGATTAAAACAACATATTACCTGTCCAGGTAGTATCAAAAAAGTTATTTGGACAGGAGAACTTCTGAAAAAAGGGGTATATCCATGTATGGGGATCGTTGATATTGTTGAGAATAAAAACGTTTCATTAATGGAGGAAACATATATATTAGCCTTTTTGGGAATAGAAAGGAGAGTGAATCAACCAATTGATGATATTTTGTTTAATATCTCTTTGATGCAAGACTATATAAAATTACTTGAGGAAGAATTTGTACATATAGAGGATAATGTAAATGTAAATTTCTAAATATCTGTTTAATAAGAAAGGCTGACTTTGCTTTGATAGAAGCTGAATCGCTAACAATCGGCGTTGAGGTCGAGCGATTAGCATTGTTCTTCCGCTTAGGTTTTGTACTGATGTTACGCTCATTGCCCGCTGTCAAGGGGCGGTTCTCGCCGCCTCACGCCGAGCGTTAGACGGAACGAAGGGGATGTCGGTGAAACAGATTATGAAACCGGAAGCACTGAGCACATTGAAAGGAGCGCAGAATTATGAGTCTGTGTGTCTGAATCCGGGCAGTGCGTTGAAGCAGCCTGACGCCTATTCCGTCTTTTCCGAACTGACGCTGCTGATTGATGACAAAGATTACATTCCCGATATTTGCATCTATCCCAAACGCAGGATGGTGTTCGGAACCGAGGACATTGTCCGCATGACAGAAATGCCGTCCGCAGTGATTGAAGTTCTTTCCCCGAGTCAGACCTTTCAGGATGCGTTGGAAAAATTTGCCATCTGTTTCAAGGCCGGCATCAGATCCTGCTGGCTGGTTGTCCCCACAATGACCGTCACAGTATATGAGGCATCGGAAACCTTTCAGATGTTTCATGATGGCGAAGTGATTGATTCGACCTTGGATGTTCGGATTCCGTTTGATGTGATTTTTGAATAGGAATCGGATCAATTAAATAATGGACACGATTTTTTAAATCAGGAGATATTTTGTTATGGAAAAAGTTACAGTAGAAATATTGCAGAACGATCTGCCAGCAATTTTGAGCAGAGTATCGGATGAGCAAGAACCGATTTCCGTATTCATGAAACCAGGAAGAGAAGTAGTTCTTGTCGATAGTGAGGATTACAACAGTATAATGGAAACCCTGCATCTGTTAAGAACCCCGGCTGATACCGAACGTCTTATGGAAGGAATTAAGCAACACAGACAGGGAAAGAAAAGAGAAATCAATGTTGAAGCTTACCCGGACTGATAACGGTTTGAATGATCTTGAATGGTGGGTCA
>JAUCGG010000342.1 GCA_030378015.1 Desulfococcaceae bacterium HSG8 | reverse complement strand
CTAAAAATGTGTTAAAAGCTCTGTTGCCCCTTCCGGAGCAATGCCCCGGAGGGGCAGGGTTAACATAGCTTGGGATTTTAATCCCAAGTCAGAGGTCAGTTACGGTTCAAGCCCCGGAGGGCGATGTGGTTTGCGGATATATTCAGTCCCGGGTATCTTGGGATTAAAATCCCAAGGCTCGCGGGGGATTGCCAAATCCCCGCCTGTGTGCGGGGTTCGGATTTGCCAATCCGAACCGAGCGAAAAAGGGCCATGTTGGCCGGAAATGGCCCTGCTTACCGGGGCCCCCCGTTGCTCGCGGGGGATTGACAAATCCCCGCATGTGCGGGGTGCGGGGGTTCGGATTTGTCAATCCGAACCGAGCGGAGAAAGGGCCATGTTGGCCGGAAAGGGCCCTGCTGACCGGGGCAGAGAGCCGGAACAGAGAATCCCCCCGTTGCTCGCGGGGGATTGGCAAATCCCCGCATGTGCGGGGTTCGGATTTGTCAATCCGAACGGAAAGGGGCCATGTTGGCCGGAAAAGTCCCTGCTGACCGGGGCAGAGAAGCCCCTCGTTGCTCCCTCGTTGCTCGCGGGGATTGACAAATCCCCGCATGTGCGGGGTTCGGATTTGTCAATCCGAACCGAGCGGAAAGGGGCCATGTTGGCCGGAAATGGCCCTGCTGACCGGGGCAGAGAAGCCCCCCGTTGCTCCCTCGTTGCTCGCGGGGGATTGACAAATCTCCGCATGTGCGGGGTTCGGATTTGTCAATCCGAACCGAGCGGAAAGGGCCTGCTGGCCGGAAAGGACCCTGCGGGGCAGAAAGGCCCCGTTGCTCGCGGGGGATTGGCAAATCCCCCGCCTGTGCGGGGTTCGGATTTGTCAATCCGAACCGAGCGGAAAGGGCCTGGCCGGAAAGGACCCTGCGGGGGCAGAAAGGCCCCCGTTGCTCGCGGGGGATTGGGCAAATCCCCCGCATATGCGGGGCTTCGGATTTGCCAATCCGAACCGAGCAGAAAGGGGCCTGCTGGCTGGGGCAGAGAGGCTCCGTTGCCCCTTTGTTGCTCGCGGGGGATTGACAAATCCCCGCATACGCGGGGGTTCGGATTTGTCAATCCGACTCTTATGCTTCGTTGTGGCCGTCAGATCATGGCGGTTTATAAAATTTTATCTTGACAGCCAAATAAAAAGATACTATACATATGAATACATGTTCAAATGACGGATTATTTTTATGACTGATAATTCAGACCACGATATTTGCGAAACACGATGTGTGCATGAGAGCGTTGTCAATGATGTCAGAGAGCGGATGTATCCGAATGGACTGCTTCTGGATGTGGCTGAACTGTTCAAAGTGTTCAGCGACCATACGCGGGTTCGCATACTCCATGCGCTGTCTTTTTCAGAATTATGCGTCTGTGATCTGGCAATCGCTCTTGATATGACATCCTCGGCTGTATCACACCAGCTCCGTGTTCTGCGTTCTGCCAAGATTGTAAAATTTCGCAAAGAAGGAAAAAATGTATTTTACAGTCTTGATGACAGGCATATTTCCAGTCTTATGCAGGCCGGTATTGAGCATGTGCAGGAGGGATAAAAAATTTTTATCGGATATGTGAATATGTATTCATATGATTAATCTTTTTGTTATTGAAAGGAGTCATTGTATGGCAGACATTATTGTTAAAATTATTATTGAATCCTGGAATATTCTACAGGATTCGGCTGTATTTATTCTGTTCGGCTTTTTTGCGGCAGGTATGCTGAAAGCTTTTCTTCCCGGTGATTTTGTTGCCAGGCATCTGGGTAAAGGGAAATTTTCCAATGTGTTAAAAGCTTCTGCTCTCGGTGCGCCGATTCCTCTCTGCAGTTGCGGGGTTATCCCTGCTGCCGCGGGTCTGCGCCAGCAGGGCGCAAGCAAGGGCGCTACCTCGGCTTTTCTTATTTCCACCCCGGAAACAGGCGTGGATTCGATTGCTGTCACTTACGCGCTTCTTGACCCGGTTATGACCTTGTTCCGTCCTCTTTCCGCGATTCTGACAGCAATATTAACCGGGATTACGGTTAATTTGTTCGAAAAAAACGGGAAAAATGAAACTCCTGAAATTCCTGCCTCGCCGACATGAGCTAAGAATGCCTGCTCCTGCGGAACAGGAGAGAATAAAACATTTTGGCAAAAGCTTTCCGGCGGACTTTCATATGCTTTCGGTGAGTTGCTGGGTGATATTGGGAAATGGTTCCTGGCAGGCGTTGTTATTGCCGGGACAATAAGCGCGTTTTTGTCGCCGCAGTTAGTTGAATCATATCTCGGGCAGGGATTCCTGTCTATGGTGATTATGCTCATAGTGGCAGTGCCCCTTTATGTATGCGCTACAGCATCCACGCCAATTGCAGCGGCTTTGGCAATGAAAGGGCTTTCCCCGGGTGCGGCCCTGGTTTTCCTGCTCGCAGGGCCCGCTACCAATGCTGCGTCTCTGACAGTTGTTTCAAGAATTCTCGGCAAAAAAGCCACAGTGATCTACCTTGCCTCTATTGTGATATGCTCCCTGGGCCTCGGGGCTTTAGCAAATTATATTTACGGGATTATGGGGTTGAGCGTTACAAACTGGGTTTTCGGAAACAGCGGGGAAACTCACGGCCTCTTCTCACTTATTTCTTCGGTGGTTCTGATCGGGCTGATTATCAGGACATTTATACAGACATGGGCTTCCAAAAAACGTGAATTTGTTGATTCGTGCGAAGATTATGCTTGCTGATAAGATAATTTATTATCAGCAGATCGAAACTGCCAAGTGCTTGGGATTGACAAATCCCCCCAAGCACTTCCGGCGGATTTGTCAATCCGCCGGGAGCATTCCCCTGCTCGGCTCGGATTGACAAATCCGAGCCGCCGGACTTGTCAGTCCGGCGGGAGCAGAGGGCGCGATAGTCAGCAGATGGAGAGTGTGTTCGCCAAATGCTCAATTGGGATTGACATATCCCAAGCATTTCCGGCGGATTGTCAATCCGCCGGGAGCATTTTCCCCTGCTCGGCTCGGATTGACAAATCCGAGCCGCCGGACTTGTCAGTCCCCTCGGGGCCTCGGGGAGCTGATGGTTTCATGCACAAGAGTCCTCTAAACAATATCCGCTTCCTGATCTTCTCCGGCCTCAGCTTTCTCCAGCCTTATCTTCTTATAACGTCGTACGCTCATGACGGGACCGGATACTACATACACAATCCCGATGAGGAACAGTGCGATCTCATGCTGTGCGGCAATAAAGATGAATACCAGGATGGTACCGACCAGGACATTGAAATTCATCTTCCTGAACAGTTCCGAACCTTTGAAACTTTCATATTTTATGGTGCTTACCATTAAAAAGGAAAGGGTATAAAGCATGATAAGGATCAGTACAGGATTCACGCTCTCCCCTATACCGATTTTATGGCAGAACATAACAATTACAGCGTTCACGCACGCGCCGGCCGGTATGGGAAGCCCCACAAAATGGTCACTGCTGATTTTTCCTACCTGGGTATTGAAACGGGCCAGACGAAGCGCACCGCATATCACAAACAGGAAGGCAGCAAGCCACCCGATCCTTCCCAGGGGACTCAGCACCCACAGGTACATCATCAGGGCAGGCGCAACACCGAATGATACCACATCCGCAAGTGAGTCATATTCGACACCGAACCTGCTGGTGGTATTGGTTGCCCTGGCAATTTTGCCATCCAGCATATCAAACACGCTGGCAAGGATAATAGCGGTTGCCGCGGCCACAAAATCGCCGTTTACAGAAGCAATCATCGCATAAAAACCGCAGAAAATGTTAAGCGATGTAAAGATGTTCGGCAAAACATATATGCCGCGGCGCACTTTTTCTTTCTGAAATCTTTTTTTTCTTTTCATGACAGATATCCTAAAACAGAAGTCCCAGCCTCTACCCTGTCCCCGACAATAACAGCCGGTTCTGTATCTGCGGGAAGATACACATCAAGGCGTGAGCCGAAGCATATCATACCGAATCGCTGGCCCCGCACCAACTTGTCCCCTTCCTGAACCCCGCAGATGATCCGCCTTGCAACCAGGCCTGCCACCTGCACCACACAAATCGTTTTTCCGCCCTCCGTTTCAATAAATACGGCATTCTGTTCATTCTCCCCGGATGCCTTATTCTTATTCGCGGCAAAAAATTTTCCAGGATGATATCTCACATCCTTAACCGCTCCGTCATAAGGCACCCGGTTCACATGCACATTGAACACAGACATGAAGATGCTTATCCGCACACATCTGCCCTCGTAATACGGGCTGTTTTCCGTTATATCTGCCGCGACCACCTTACCGTCTGCGGGCGATACAACCACATCTTTTTTATTGGGAATCACACGGTCAGGGTCTCTGAAAAAGCAACAGATGAAAAGGGTGATAACCAGACATGTCAGCGCCAGGGCAGTGAACCCGAGAAGCGCGAATACAATCGTTACAAAAGCGGCCGCGAATATCAGCGGATAACCGGCTTTTGCTACAGGAAATGCCGTTTGACCCGGTGGGTCAGACCAGTAAAAATTTTTCATAATATTTTATTTGTATCATTATTATATGGGATTGTCAATGAACAAAATTTGAAATTTCTGACACGACACGCGGGTCTTAACATTTTAATTCTTTAATATTAAAATAAATATATGAT
>JAUCGG010000341.1 GCA_030378015.1 Desulfococcaceae bacterium HSG8 | reverse complement strand
CGCTTGTCAATGATAACAGAAATTTTTCTATGCAAAAACTTTTGTCCATGTACTTAATAATCCTCCACCGTGATATCCTTTTCCTTGTTCTCCGCGATTGTAAATTCATATTCTGCCTTCAAAGACCTGTATGCTGCATCGTAATCCTCCGAATTGATAACCGCTCTCTCAAAGTCCAGGGCCTCGTCAGCAGCATCTTTGATCATGCGGAACAGATCCCACAGGCATCCTCCGCTGTATCTGATCATCTGATTCGGTATCACACGATTCTCAAAAAGCGGGGGATCCATCCGCTGTTTTATAATATCCATCATGATACGAATCCCTTCATTACATGGCTCTCCGCTTTTTTCAGAAACTTTTATCATGGGGAGAACAAAGGCTTCGTCGTAATTGTTTTTAATGGTCTTAAACCGGTTATGATACAGGAGGGCAATGGGAAAGGTAAAGATACAATGACACCCCAGTTGGGTGAGTTGGGTGGAATGAATATAAAAGATATCCTCGCCCCGTTCCACGTCAACCTTATCCAAGTCTTCAATTATGATGATCAGCCCCTTCTTGCCGATATCGGGCAGTTTGCTTTTAATTTCGTCTATCAGGAGGTTGCAGTTCAGGATAAACTCCGATATCTTTGGTTCCACAGTGGTTTTCAAAGTCTCCTTTATGGAGGAACTGGACTTGGCCGCGGCAGTAAATTTGGCAAAAAATCCGGCAAGGAAAGGGATAGTGACCTCGCCTTTTATACCGCTCTGGATATCAGCTCCCAGGTGTCTTTGAACGATCTCCTCAATTTCCCTGGTATTCAGCCAGTTCTTTATGTTTGTGAGGAACAGGGGATCAATTTCTATCTGTTCTTTTTTTACAAAATCAAAGAGTCGTTCCATGGTCGCTATAAAAAGCTCGGTGTAGCTGATATTTAAGATATCAAGCGATTTAAGCACCGAAAAATTCAGGATGACAAAATCCTTTTCAATAGCCCGCTGAAGCCTTACCAGTTCCGTGCTTTTACCGCATCCCCTGAATCCTGCGAAAAGCATTTTCAAACTTCCGTCCGGCTTGCTGACAAGTCGCTGTTTCAGCCTGTTATAAGATGGTTTGCCGCCTCTTCCCTTATCCGCATTGACGTACAGATCGTCAAACTTATCAATTTCTATCGGCTCGTTTTGAAAAAAGTCATAGACTTCTTCCAGATTTCTGGCAGGCATTGTGTTTCTCCTTTTTTCTGACCGCGGGACGGATTTTTATTGGCCATGATCTTCCTTCGTTCGGGCCACGCGGCTCGGCTCGGATTGACAAATCCGAGCCGTGTCACCGCCGGATTTGTCAATCCGGCTGGAGCATAGCAGGTGGCCTTCATATTTGTGTTTTAACCCGGAAGCTCTGTTGCAGAAGCAACAGTATGAATCACTGCTTTTTTATCCCAAATTTGACAAGACGGTGCCACAGTGAACGATAATTGATGCCCAGCAGTCTGGCAGCTTTTGTTTTATTTCCTTTGCTGTACTCAAGGGCTTTTTTAATATATGCTTTCTCAATTTCTTCAAGAATCTCATCCAGTGAAATTCCCTTTTCCACCGCGTCGATGTCTATTGAAAACCGGGTTGATGACTCTTTAACAGACGGGGTTTTCTTTCGTTTATATACGGAAAGCGCAAGGCTGTCCGGCAGAATTATATTCGTGCTGCTGAGCGCGACGCTTCGCTCAATCAGGTTTTCAAGCTCGCGGACATTACCGGGGAAATCATATTTGTTCAGCAGATCAATGGCATAAGATGAAACTTTTGTGATTTCCTTCCCTGCTTTTTTTGAATATTTATCAAGAAAATGCTGGGCAAGGATGCGGAGGTCATCTTTCCTGTCTCGGAGCGGAGGCACCTTGATATCTATGACATTCAGGCGGTAAAACAGATCTTCCCTGAAACGCCCCTCAATCACTTCTTTTTCCAGGTTCCTGTTGGTCGCGGAAATGATCCGGATGTCAACCGAAATATCCTCTGCACTGCCTACGGGGATAACTAGTTTATCCTGAACGGCTCTGAGCAGTTTTACTTGGACAGCCAGGCTGATTTCCCCGATCTCATCGAGAAAAATCGTACCGTTATGGGCTATCTCAAAAAATCCTTTCTTGTCATGCGCCGCGCCTGTGAACGCCCCTTTTTTATGACCGAAAAGCTCGCTTTCCATCAGTGTTTCAGGAATGCTTCCGCAATTGATTGCCACAAACGGTTTGCCATAGCGATCACTTTCCTGATGAATGGCGCGGGCGATCAGTTCCTTACCAGTACCGCTTTCCCCGGTAATAAGGATATTGGTTTCGGTTTTGGAAACCTGCCTGATCATCTCATATATATGCATCATCCCGGGGCTGTTCCCTATCAGGAGATCTAAATGCAGGTGTTTTTTCAGTTCATCGTTGAGAGTCTGTTTTTCTTTGGCAGTAGTCTTCAGTTCCAGGGCTTTTTCGATGGTATATTTGAGTTCATTGTTGTCAAAGGGTTTGGGAAGGTAATCATAAGCCCCTT
This sequence comes from Desulfococcaceae bacterium HSG8, assembly GCA_030378015.1. Taxonomy (GTDB): domain Bacteria; phylum Desulfobacterota; class Desulfobacteria; order Desulfobacterales; family 4be13; genus JAUCGG01. The sequence continues at coordinate 2,267 of JAUCGG010000341.1, read as the reverse complement.
TGTTCATGGCTTCCACCGCTGTTTCCGCGGTTGCGTATGCTGAAATCATGATGACGATTGTATTCGGGTTCTTCTTCTTAGCCGCCTTTAACACTTCAATGCCGGTAATATCCCCGAGCCGGATATCGCAAAGCAGCAGATCGAAAGACTTTTTTTCAATCATTGATATGGCTGTGCGTCCGTCTTCCGCACAGAATATCCGGTACCCTTCCCGTATCAGCATGAATTCAAGCAGTTCTCTCATGCTGAGTTCATCATCCACAACAAGTATGTGAGAGGTTTTATCTGGCATTGGCAATCTCTGATGATTTACGATTTACGATTTCAGATTTACGATTTCTGTCCGCCCGATCGTGGATCATGGTCTTGATCTTCGTTTCGGCCATTTGTCCGAACCCGGATTTGCAGGATTTACAGTTGTAGGGTGGGGCTTGCCCCACCAAAATTGTTATATCATTTTTAATGACATTGAGGCAAGCCCCACCCTACTTGAAAATGTATTTTCACGGTAAAGGATTTACAGCATGTAAATCGTAAATATTTCAAAACCCGGCATTTTTCCTCATCTTTTTTACATATACCGTAAAATTTTCTGAATGAAAGCGGATGACTCTTCCGGTATTTCCTCCCAAGTCCTCGGAAACCAGGCAGATACCGCTTTCCCGCAGGAATTTTCGGATAAAAATGCCGTTCACATTCCCGACACAATAAGTGTAGCTGCATTCTTCAAAGGGCTTGAACATTGATCCTCCGCCGAAGATTTTGGCATGAAGATTTTTGCGCTGTGCCCCGGTTATCAGCATCTCATCAATAAGCGATTCCATAGCACATATCCCATATTTCCCAGGATCAATATCACAGACCGGGGAATCTTTATCCTGATCTTCCTTGCTGATAAGAAAATGGTTCATTCCCACAACCCTGTGAACGGGATCGTAAAGACAAGCGGAAATACATGACCCCAGAAGGGTGGATATCACCACATCCTGATCGGAAACATAGTATTCACCCGGGTCAATCATAATGTGTTTTCGTTTTCCCTGTACAGTTATTCGCATTTTAGTCAAAATTAATAATTAGGACACGGATTTACACGGATGAACACGGATTTTTTTATTACAGACCTGCGAGGTTTTGAAAGCCTCGCAGGAAATCCGTGTGAATCCGTGTCCCATTTTTTCAGTCAAAATGACAGATGAGGGACTGTTTCCCAGTCAATCCCCAGCAATCCGGCTGCCTCACGGTCTGTCTCCAAAGGGTCATACCCTGCAATCAGTTTCCCCGCCGGCGGGGAACAACGCCGACCCCCGAGGTGATAGTCCACAAGCCCTACGGAAGCATCTGTCATCGTCAGATCCGCGTGCCTGTAAGTATTCAGATCAGTAATTGCCTGATGAATATTGTTATGGAATCGGGATTTGTTCCACCCGCCTCCGCCGTAATATCGGGGCGGAGCCAGGCCCACCATATTCTTCAATGTACCGGTGATAATGGACAGGGAATGGGCTTTGAGCACCGGTACGGAAATAATGAAATGTGTAAATGCGATCTCTGGAAGATACATTTCCGGAAATACCGGATTTTTATTATTTTCCAGCTTTTTCAACCCTGCATGATTCAGATCAATAAGCTGAATCCCATAACGCTCTGCCAAGTCCGCGTATCCGAGCCTGCGAAATATTTCATCGGTTTCATACGAGGGATCGCCGCAGCCTTCTGCAATAACAATATCCGCATCTGAGCAGCGTTTCACATATTCTGCCACAGCCTCACAGCATTGAACCGGGGTCGTCACCGGAAACGGGGATGAATTAACCAGGTTCGGCTTGATGAGGATAGCATGTTGTTCGGATAAAATTTCACCCGCACCGATCCGGTCAAAGGCTTCCGGAACCGATTCCCGGTAAGATAAAAAATCAACAGTTGCAAGTTGCATCAGCCCTCCTGACGGTTTCCACTGATATTTGATTAGGTATAAATACACCATATCGACAGCTTTCGCAAGTCCGAAAAATAATGTGCAGGAAAGGAATTTTGGAAAGCAACACCTTGTCATAAAAGGGGATTTTTCAAAAAAATGAGAAAATATTTGCAATAGTAACAGATATGGATTATAAATCAGAGAGGTTTGAGGGTTTGATAACTGAAAAAAAAATGGGACACGGATATGCACGGATTTACACGGATTTTCCCGCATTTAAAAAAATCCGTGTTCATCCGTATAAATCCGTGTCCTATAAAAAATAAGAAATATGGGACACGGATAT
>JAUCGG010000340.1 GCA_030378015.1 Desulfococcaceae bacterium HSG8 | reverse complement strand
AAATATTCAGTACACGCGATGTGGCATTATCTATTTCGGTTAAAAAAGTTGCACATGGCCTTCAATACAAGATTTTTCCAAGAAGTATTGAAATCTTCATCCCTTTATGCTATTTAATTCAGAGACCGGAATTTTTTGGTTAAAGTGTTTGGTATTTGGTGTTTGTTCATTAGCTCCGACTTTCATCATTCTTTGTGACCATCAGGTCATGGAAGAATCAGCCCCGGAATCAATTCCGAGGCTGAAGCCGGCCCAATCATATAAGCTCCCTTCAGGGTGCTTCAGCTTTCAGTCGGGGATTGCCTCGGCTAAATAAGGACGATAAAAATGGAGTCCGATAATGGTAAAATGTCTGTCACAATATTGGGTTCAGGAACCTGTACCCCTTCGCTCAGACGAAGTGCCTGTTCCGCGCTGGTGGAAATCGGCAACACAAAGCTGCTGTTTGACTGCGGCCCCGGAACCATGCGCCGGCTCCTGGAGGCCGGCACGACGATCTTTGATATTTCCTTTATTTTTCTCAGCCATTTTCATCCGGACCACACCGGTGAACTTGTTTCATTCCTGTTTTCCAGCAAGTACGCTGGTGGAAAGCCACGGGAGACTCCCCTGACAATTGTGGCCGGGAAAGGACTGGCAGAGTTTCATGACAAACTGAAAACGGTTTACGGCCCCTGGATAGAAATCGGGATTCTGAATATTGTTGAACTGGATAATACGGTCCCTGATAGCCGGAGCTTTGAAAATTTCACAGCAGATTCTATTCCTGTTGAACACAATGACGAGAGCATTGCATACAGAATTCAAAGCCCGGACGGAACATCCGTTGTTTATTCCGGTGATACGGATTTCAGTGAAAATCTTATCACCCTGGCTGAAAATGCAGACCTTCTTATATGTGAATCAGCATTGCCCGATGAATTAAAGGTCAGGGGGCATCTTACCCCGTCGCTGGCTGGTAAAATTGCTGCCCGGGCAAATGTAAGAAAACTGGTGCTGACGCATTTTTATCCTGAATGTGAACAAATTGATATTGAAAAAGAATGCAGGAAGCATTATACTGGTCCGTTGATTTTGGCAGAAGACCTTATGAAGATAGACCTGCCAAATTATAAATAACGCCATGTGCAACTTTTTTTAACCGAACAGATAATGCCACAAAGGCACGAAGGCACAAAGACACACAAAGAAAGAAACTTCGTGAGACTTCGCGCCTTTGTGCCTTCGTGGCATTCATTATAATAATCAGCAAATGGAAACTCCCCCTTTGAAGAGAGCCGGGGGGATGTATTTTCAGCGAGTTACACCCCCCTTCTCCTCAGGGGGAATTTCCATCTGCTGACAATGGCAGATCAGAACTGTCTTGTATCAGAACCTGACCTGCTGAACACTTAAAACACATAACTGTACGGATACCAATGAGATATTATCCTGTAAACCTTGATATGCAAAACCGGAGATGCCTGGTGGTCGGAGGCGGACCTGTTGCCGCACGTAAGGTGCTGAAACTCCTGGAGTGTGGTGCAATGGTAACTGTCGTCAGCCCTGATGTGACTAAAGAAATTCTTCAGCTTACCGATAATAGATCAATCACTTTGAAGAAAAGACATTTCCAGTCTTCTGATCTGAACGGAATGTTCCTTGTTATCGGGGCCACAAACAATGAGGACGTAAATTGGCGAATCCATTCTGACGCGGAGCGCATGGGAAAACTGTGTAATATTGCAGATCGTCCCGAAGTCTGCAATTTTATCCTTCCGTCCATTGTGAACCGCGGGGATCTGATTATTGCCATTTCCACTTCAGGAGCCAGCCCTGCATATGCAAAAAAACTGCGTCAGGATCTCGAAAAGGAGTTCGGCGAGGAATATGGCAAATTTCTCAGCCTCATGGGAGTGATACGTAAGAGACTCCTTATGAAAAGCCCTGAACCCGAGACACACAAGCCAACTTTTGAAAAGCTGATCAATAAAGGACTGGTTGAAATGATACGGGATGATAAGCGGGAAGATATAAATCGCCTGCTTTCCAAAGTCCTTGGCAAAGGATACAGCTTTGAAACATTAATGGAAAAAGAGATGACAGGCTGAGTTTTAAGGAAATCCGAATAAATATACCCGGTTCCCCTCTCTCGCTCGGTTCGGCTTCGGCGTGAGCTCAGTCGAACGATTGACAAATCCGAACCCGAGGCGGGGGATTTGTCAATCCCCCGCGAGCAGCAGCGTGGTATTTTATTTCTTGGAAACCAGGTAGTTATAAAAAACTCAGCTTCTCCGGGAAGGGGCATATAACCGGTGGCGGGTATCCTTATTATTGTAACCATTTTGTTTTATATTTTCAGCACAGCAGCTTATGCAGCTTATCTTTTTTTTCAGAAAAATTATCTGCATAAAGCAGGCTGCTGTCTGATGGCCGGGGGGTTTTTCTGTCATTCCGGGTTTCTCGGATACAGCATTGCAACATCCGGCTATCTCCCTGTCCACAATCTTCACGGAACCCTTTCACTGGCCGGGTGGTCTGTCGCTGGGATATTCCTTATTTTCCAATACCGGTTCAACCTGAAGGTTCTTGGAATATACGCCGCGCCGCTGGTAACGCTCATCATGGTTATTTCATCCCAGCTCCCGGCAGAGCCTTCCCAGATCAGGGACATCCTGAATAATTTCTGGATGTTTTTCCATGTGATTGTCATCTTCATGGGCGAAGCTTCATTTGCCCTGGCCTGCGGGGTGGGACTTTTATACCTGATCCAGGAACACTCTATTAAAAACAAAAGCCACGGTTTTTTCTTCAGGCGTCTCCCATCACTGGATTTGCTTGATACGACCGGGTATGCCTGTATCGTGATGGGGTTCACCCTGCTCACCCTGGGGCTGATTACCGGTTTTATATATGCAAAACTGGTTTGGGGAAGATTGTGGAGCTGGGACCCCAAGGAAGTCTGGTCCGGCATTACATGGCTTTTGTATGCCGCGCTGCTGCACGGGCGTCTGTCCACGGGATGGCGGGGCCGGAAATCAGCGATTATGTCTGTGATCGGGTTTGCAGTCCTGTTGTTCACCTTCCTGGGGGTCAATTTTTTTCTGAAAGGACATCATGAAGAATTTACCAAATGGTAACCGGGTGATTCCTTTTTCACCGGAAACACAGCTTGCCATGCCGGAAATCATATTACTGGGGCTGAATCATAAAACAGCACCCGTGGAACTCAGGGAATGTCTTGCATTCTCAGGTGATGAGACAGAAGATGCCCTGTCTTTTTTTCAAAGGCATCCCAATGTCAGGGAAATGGTGATCATTTCCACATGCAACCGTGTGGAAATTCTTATGGCAGCGGATAATCGCTTCCGGGCAGTGGAAGCAGCGAGAACGTATATTTCCGAATCCAAAGATATACCGGCAAGTCAGTTCGAAGCCTCCCTGTATGTCTATTACGGGGATGAGGCAGTACGACATATTTTCAAGGTGGCTTCCAGCCTGGACTCTATGGTGGTGGGAGAGCCTCAGATCTTGGGGCAGGTAAAAACAGCTTATAAGACAGCCACTGCCAAAAAAACATCCGGTGTGGTCCTGAACCGGTTATTCCACAAAACCTTTTCTGTTGCCAAGCGGGTTCGGACTGAAACAGGAATCGGGGATAACGCGGTATCCATAAGCTATGCGGCCATTGAACTGGGGCGGAAGATATTCGGGAAACTTGAAGGGAAAAAGGTGCTTCTTGTGGGTGCAGGTGAAATGGCTGAACTTGCTGTGGAGCATCTGATTCGGAACCGGATAGGCGATATCTTTGTCGCGAACAGGACTTTTGAGCGGGGATTGGGGCTTGCCAAGAGATTCAACGGGAAAGCAGTCCGTTTCGAAGAGATATCAGACTGCCTCCGATATACGGATATTATAATCAGTTCTACAGGTTCGCCGGAATTTGTCATCAGGCGGGAGCATGTAAAGGGCCAGATGCGGGGCAGGAAGAATCGCCCGCTTTTTTTTATAGACATTGCTGTTCCCCGTGATATTGACCCGGAAATCAACCGGATTCCCAATGTTTATGTTTATGATATTGATGACCTGAAAGGGGTGATTGACGAAAACATTGAAGACCGGAACCGGGAGGCCCTCAGGGGGGAAAGAATCATTGATGAAGCAGTTATCAGCTATCGCCAGTGGTATGAAAGCCTGGATGTTGTGCCGACAATTGTGGCATTACGGAAAAAGATGGATGCCATTGCAAAAACAGAGGTAAGGAAAACCCTGAATGTTTTAAAGGCCGGTCACGGGGGGATTGCTCCCGCGGAGGAAGACTGCCAGGCTGTATGCAGGATGGCGGACGCCCTGGTCAATAAAATCCTGCATGACCCGACTCTTTTTTTAAAAGGCGACGGATGCCATGGGGATAAGTCTCTCTACCTTGATGTCGCCCGGAAACTTTTTAAGCTGGATGACTGATTCGGGGTTTCAGACCAGGGATATGAAAATTAAAAACGGCATCCTTCATAAAAGCTGAAAAGTAGTTTACACTTTTTCCGGCTGTAAAACAATTTTTCAAATTGTTTAAAACGATTTGAAAAATCGTTCTATTATGATCCAATTTTGGTTTTTCCAGGCACGATTTTTGCAGGAATCAGTTTGAACAGAGAAATGCAAATCCTGAACGTAAATTTTAAGAAACAGTCCGATTTTTCAGAAGGGCAATTTTTATGCCAGGAAAAACCTAAATTGGAATATAATACATTAAATTGTAAAGTGATAAATGAAGGATGACTTAAAAACTATCCTCAGGCTGCGGGTTACGGAGTTATACAGTTTATGTTTAACCATGAACAGGGAGAATTAGACTGATTTATA
>JAUCGG010000299.1 GCA_030378015.1 Desulfococcaceae bacterium HSG8 | reverse complement strand
GGAGGGGCTGATCCAGCGGGGGCGGGGGTGGTGAAGCCGGTTCCGGAGCCAGTGGTTCTGATTCGGGCGGCTCCGGACTCGGAGCTTCTGCTGTTGGCTGCGGGGCCGCTTCCGTCGCTGGCTTTTCAGACACTGCCCCGGCCTCAATGATACCTGCAACCTCGCCGATGTTCACTGTTTCTCCCTCAGACACCCTGATCCTTAAAATACCATCTGCCTCGGCCACAACTTCCAGCGTGACTTTGTCGGTTTCAATGACCAGAATCGGCTCGTCTTTATGAACCATATCGCCGTCCTGCTTATACCACTGGGCAAGAACCGCCTCTTTCACTGATTCACCGACGCTGGGAATCCTGATTTCTATCTCCATAATTGCTCCTTTGTTTTGTCATCACGATTTCATATTTCCTCAAGTTTCGCACCCCTCTGAATACCCTCACTTTCCCCAGTCTCCCAGATTCCTGCTCTGACATCTTCAAGGATTTTAAGGATTTTTTCTTTATATGACAAAGGTGCGGTTATTTCGCCCCAGCCCATCTGAAGCTGGAATAATCCGTCATAAGCAGTATCGTGATAGGAGCGGATCATGTGAGGAATGCCATCTTCCTCCAGAACTGACTCTGTCACCTGGGCTTCTATCATGCTTTCCAGAACCGCGATTTTGATAAATTCCTGTGCATCTGTTTCGTTCATTCCTGAAATCCTTTCAATATCTGACGTTCATGAGAAACAGTCCGTGAGGCGGAGCCGTCACGCCCGCCTGCCCCCGATCTCCTGAAAGCAGTATTCTCTTAAAATCGTCAGGTGTGATTCTGCCCGTACCTGTATCTGCAAGGGTTCCCATAATGTTGCGAACCATAAATCTCAGGAACCCGTTTGCCTCAATCTCAAATACCAGGTATCCCTGATCCTGTTCCGAAAGATTTGCATTCAGAACGCATCGGTTCGTATGTGCCCTAGGGCTGCCTGCGCCCTCGAATGCTTTGAAATCATGAGTTCCGATCAGGTGAATAATGGCGGATCGCATGGCTTCATGATCCAGTTTTTTTCGTATGAACCAGGCATATTGGCGGCTGACAGCAGCAGGAATCGGGCGATTCAATATCCTGTAGTGATATGTCTTGCTTTTTGCATCGTAGCGGGCATGGAATTTCTCATCTGCCTCCTCGCATGATCTGATGACGATATCATCCTGTAAAAGACTGTTAAGCCCTTTTTGAAAAGCTTCGGGAGTGATCCCCGTATCGCAGTGAAAATTTGCCGCCTGGGCAAAGGCATGGACCCCGGCATCTGTCCGTCCGGAACCTGTGAGCCTGACCTTATTTCCCGTCATCACAGCAAGTGCTTTCTCAATTTCTCCTTGGATGGTGCGTCCGTTCTTCTGTATTTGCCACCCGTGGTAGGCAGTTCCGTCGTATTCTATTGTAAGTTTGAAATTTTTCATCTGCTCAGAATTTCAGATAAATAAAATACCAACCTGTTGATCGCGGAGGATTGACAGATCCCCCGCCGCTGGTTCGGATTTGTCAATCCGAACCGAGCAAGAGAGGGATCCATTTCTCTGACCGGGTATTATTTCGTTATTTTCTTATTCCTTCGGACAGAATATGCCCGAGCTTGCTCACAGAAACCACCTGAATCCGGTCATCTAACGGGAACGAGTCATCCCCGGGATAGATAATAAACAACCGGCGTAAATTCAGGTCATTCAGGGCTGCGCGCATGGATCGCGTAACCCCGGGCGCATCGCTGCATTTGAACTCAAACCCGAAAGGCTGCCCGTCAGAAAAGATAAGCAAATCCAGTTCCGCGCCTGTGTGAGTTGCCCGGAAATATGCGTCAGCCGGTTGAAGGAGCGTTAACACCTGCTCAATTGCAAATCCTCCCAGGAAGCCCCGTATTTGGGATGTCCCAGGAGTCCTTCATAGGACTGAATCGAAAGAAGGGCGTGAAGGAGGCCCGGGTCCCGGAAATAAACCTTCGGAGTTTTTACCTGACGTTTACGGAGATTTGCATACCAGGGCTGTAACGGGCGCAGGAGAAATGTCCCGCACAGGATATCCAGGTAACGCCGCATTGTTGCCTCCGAACTTCCCAAGGATCGGGCTAATTCAGAGGCATTCCAGATATTCCCGTGATAATGTGCCACCATTGTCCAGAATCGTCTCAGGGTCATGGCCGGAACAGAAATTCCCAGTTTCGGAATGTCCCGTTCCAGAAAGGTCTGAATAAAATCATTCCGCCATCTGAAGCTGAGTTCGTCTGATTCTGCTAAAAAAGACAGCGGAAACCCTCTCCTCACCCATAATCGTTCAGGTTGCCCTGTTCCGATCTCTGCCAATGAGAATCCCCCTATTTCGACAAAAGCGACCTGTCCTGCAAGGGATTCAGAGACTCTCTTCACCAAGCGGGGAGAATCGCTTCCCAGGATCAGGAACCTGCCCTTGAAATCAGGCTTATCAGCAAGCACCCGTAAAATGGAAAACAGATCAGGTTTACGCTGCACCTCATCAAGGATGATAAGTCCTTTCTGATCCGGAACATCAGTTTGGGATTGGTCAGCTTCAGGAAGTCCTCAGTATCCTCCAGATCAAAATAAACCGATTCTGTTTCCTGGCTGATCATCCCTGGCCAAAGTGGTTTTCCCACACTGCCAGGGCCAAGAATTGCTGCAACAGGATTTGACGCTAACGCACGGTTAGTTTCGATGATAAGTTCTTTTCGGGGGATCATCATACATGATATAAACCATGAAAATTTGTATGTCAATAACGAATTTTCATGTTTTGTGTTTGGTATTATTTTGTGTTTAGTGTTCGGTCGCCCACTTTCCATGAAATATGAAAGCCGCCAAACACCAAACACACCTACCGATAATCTTCCCGTATCTGCTTCTTATTTATTATTTATCTTTCCGACGCTGGTTTTGGGGATATCATCCACCATCACATAACGGTCAGGAACCCCGTATTTCGGAAGTTTTCCCTGGTCTGAGAATTTTTCATGAACTGTTCTTCAGTGGCCTTTCCCTCGAACAATCTTTTTGTTAAAAGCTATATCTGAGCAGCGAATCTGATCTCTTTTTCTTTCTTCCTGATTTCATTTTCCGTCTGCTCTGTCTTAGCCGAGATATCCTTAACAAATCCCTTATCTTCAATCTCTTTCAGATTAACCTTCACGTTGCAGATTGCTGCAAGAGCGGCTGTTCTTGACATCATTGCTGCCACAACTCCGTCTGTTACGGCATTTTTGTTCCCATCTCTTACCACTTTTTCAGCCATATCCATGATAATGGCGGCGTCCTTTGCAACATCCAGCGGAACCAGGGCGGCAGTTTTCAGTCCTTCCTGAATCGCTTTCTTTCTTTCTGCTTTCTCTTCTTCATTTCCTTTCGGGAGCTTGAAGGCCTGCATAACCTCATTATATGCATCTGCATCCCTGTCAATATCCCTGGCAAGTTTTTCCCTGAGAACAGAAGCCTTCTCTGCAATAATTTTCATCTCTTCTTCTGACGATTCATATCCTTTTTTTCCTATCGTCAGATTTGCCACCATTTCCGAGAGTGCGGCCCCGAGAGCAGCGCTCAATGCGGCGATACTTCCTCCCCCGGGAACCGGGGAACCTGATGCGGTCTGCTCCAGGAATGTTTTTATATTATGGTCTTGTAACATGGGTTTCTCCTTTGCATTTTGAAAAGCCGGCTTTTTCATGAGAGTTTACGCCAAACTGTAAGTTTGGCACTCCGGATAATCTTTTTGTTGAAAGCTATAGTCAGTGACATGGCTCGGATTTGTCAATCCGCGTGGCCGAACAAAAATCATGGCCATCATTCCAGCATCCGATATTCAAGAACCTGATCCGCGGAAAAATTTTCAAGTCCGAGATAATACGCTGCTGTTTCGGTTAACGCTTCCATAGGCACAAGTCCGATGATTTCACTTCCGACCACACTGACTCCGTATCTTTTCGCTTCTGTCCTGATAAGCTCAAAGGCTCTGTAGATCGCTGTTTTTGTGAAATCCGTCATATTCATTGAAACCTGGACGATGTTTCTTTCCTTTAATTCGATCCCGATTCCCTTGCAATATCTCAGCCCCCCGCTGATATATCTTACTTTTTTTGCAATATCATTGGCGATTTCAAGATTGTCAGTGCCTAAATTCACGTTATAAGCAACCAGGGGCATTCGGGCGCCGACAGCAGTTACACCGGCAGTGGGATGAATTTCCAGGGGACCGAAATCAGGTTTCCATCCGGGAGATTTTATTTTTTCAGCCATCCCCTCGAACTGGCCCTTCCTTATTTCAGCAAGGTTTTGCCTCTCATTTCCTGATGCGGATCTTTCATATAAAAATATCGGAAGCTGATATTTTTCAGCAGCTTCTTTAGCTACATTTTTTGAAATGTCAATGGTTTCTGCCATAGTTATATTTCTGATCGGTATGAAGGGAACAACATCAACCGCTCCCATTCTCGGATGCTGGCCTTCATGTTTCTTCATGTCAATACTCGCAATAGCGACGCCCATTGCTTCGATAACAGCGTGCTTTAAAGGCTCAGGTTCTCCGATAACAGTTACAACCATCCGGTTATGATCGGCATCCTGCTGATAATCCAAAAGCCTGAGGCCCTTTTTCCCTCTGAACGGGCTTACAATTTTTTCAATTTTATCCCGCGATATCCCTTCGCTGAAATTCGGCACACATTCTATGATTTTTTTGCTATCAGACATATTTTCGTACCTCCTTAATCGGCTTTGATTTCCGTTTCGACTCCTGCCGGATTCCGAATCCGGTGCATGGTTCGGATTTGTCAATCCGAGCCATGCGTACCGAACGAATCATGTCCATTAATACAATGATCCGGATCTGACTCCGTTCTGTTTTGGCTGCAATATTTTTTAAAAAAAGTTTGGGAGCATTCCCAAAAAGTAGGA
>JAUCGG010000056.1 GCA_030378015.1 Desulfococcaceae bacterium HSG8 | reverse complement strand
GGCAGGGGGCAGTGAGCAGGCGGGCGGGTATTGTGTGACGCTGTTGCTGACTCGGCGGGAGCGGGATTGTTTCTGGGAGCATGATCCTGAAGGGTTGTATAAGAATGTGGCGGGGCTGAATGCGATTCAGTTCAGGAATGCTATGCAGTATGTGGGGGCTGTGATTGCCCCGGGTTCTGATCCTAAAAATATATATGGGATGATCCGGCAGTTTAAAACGTCCTCCAGCAGCGAGATAGAGATTCCGGATACGGGCTTTGGCGATATCGGGGGATATGAGCATGTGAAGCATCAGCTTATACAGACTATCGCACTTATTGACGGGCCTGTCCGGGGAATGGATGAGAAACGCCGGAAAGACCTCATTCCCAGGGGGTTTATCTTTCACGGGCCCCCGGGAACCGGGAAGACCCTTTTTGCCAAAGCCATTGCCAACGAGATGAATGCCACCATCCAGATGATCTCCGGCCCTGAGATTATGGACAAGTATGTGGGCGAAAGCGAAAACAAGCTCCGCCGCATTTTTGCCACTGCGCGGAGAAATGCCCCGGCAGTGGTATTTTTCGACGAGTTCGACAGCATCGCGGGCCAGCGGAGCAACTATTCGGATGGCGGGGCCCGGGCCAACAATGCGGTGGTGGCCCAGCTTCTCACCGAACTGGACGGTTTTCATGAAAATCAGACCGTGCTGGTTATCGGCACCACCAACCGCATAGACATCATTGACGAAGCCCTCCTGCGCCCCTCCCGGCTCCGACCCGTTGAAATCGGACTGCCCGACCCCGCGGCTCGGCGGGAGGTCGCGCGGAAACATGCTGAACATTTCGGCGCGGATAAACTGCTCAAAGACCTGTGCAGCCTTGCATCCGAGCATCTGGCCGCGTGGGAAAAAAGCGGGAGAACCGACAAAGACCGCCATATCCCCGACGAGTTTCTGAACGCCCTGTTTGCAGAGCATCCGAAATACCGAAGCCGTTATCAGACCGAGGGACAGCGGGCCGGATTTGTGCGGGAACTCGGGATGTTTTTCACATTTATCGGCCAGTGCCGGAAAGATGAAGAAGAACCGCCGCCGGTTCTGGATCAGATAAAGGATCAGGTTATCAGGATCGGCAGGCAATACGGCCTTGACCTTGAGAACGAAAACCTGCCCGACCCTGATTCCCCCGAAGAAGCCCCCTGGCTCCTGCCCATGCGCTCGGACATTCGGGAACTATTTGCCACAGTGGCAGAAGAGAAGAAAAAAACTGGCACACTGAATCCTGAAAATTTCTGGCACACCGTCCTGGAGCTTTTAGGGGAGTACACCGAGAAATTCAACAACGATGAAATCCGCGCCATCTTCCAGGAAGCCAGCATGGAGCATCATATGGAGGGGCAACTAATCACCCCCGGGTATATCGGCCAGAAAATCGGGATGATCCGGAAACGGAGAGATGAACGCGCGGCGGTACACTTGTCAATGTAGGGTGGGTGGAGCGAAGCGTAACCCACCACGCGTGGTGGGTTACGCTTCGCTCCACCCACCCTACTGAAAAAACGGAGGATAAAATTGCGGCAGGAACTTATGAATCTGATTGCAGACATGGAAGATGTGATCGGTCTGCTGAAGAATACGTTTGTGGCTAAGGATGAGATTATTGAGATGCTCGTTGTCTGCGCCATCGCGCAGGAGCATATGCTTATCGTGGGGCCCCCGGGCACGGCAAAATCGGAGATCGCTAAACGGTTCGCCATGCTTTGCAGCCCCAGAGCAGGCTCTCAGAACGGGGATATCCCCTATTTCGAATACCTCCTGACCCGATTTACGGAGCCGAACGAGATTTTCGGGCCCGTGGATATCGGGACTTTTCAGAAAGGCGGCGGGCATCGCCGGATGACTGACGGTATGCTGCCCCGAGCGGAGATTCTTTTCCTGGACGAGGTGTTCAAAGCCAACAGCGCGATTCTGAACGCGCTGCTCAATATCCTGAACGAGCGGGTTTTCTATAATGGCGGAAAACCTGAGCCTGTACCCCTCATCAGCGCGGTGGGTGCTGCGAACGAGGTGCCGGATGACACCACTCTGGCAGCCCTGTTTGACCGTTTCTTAGTCCGGGTATGGACTGATAATGTGGAGGAAGCCAGCTTTGCGGAGCTGTTCCACAGCGGGTGGCGGCTTGTCAGGGACCGGATACAGACCGGATATGCCATTGATCTGGGCAATGTCACCACAACAGATGTGCTGCGCCAGCTTTACCTCGCCTTGGATGAGGTTGACATGAGCGGTATAGACCGGCAATATCGGGAGGCGGTGCGGGACATCCGGGCAGAAGGGATCGAACTGAGCGACCGCCGCGTGATCAACCTGCTCAAGCTGATCGGGGCATCTGCCCTCCGCCGCAGGAGCCTGGAAGCTAATACCGGAGATTTCTGGGTACTCAGACATGTCTGGAACACACAGGAGCAGGTTTCTCACCTACGGCGCATTGTCGAGCCTTACCTGGACGGATATGAAGCAGCTTTCTGGCGGACAGAGCGGAAACCGGAGGTCATCGAAGGGGATATCACTGCCCTGGGTGAGCGCGAGGGACTACTTGAAACTGACGCTGACTACGGCCATTTTCTCAAGGAAGCGGGGCGTCTCCGCCGGGAACTGATGAACCACAGCGATGAATCCGGAACCGGGGAACTGCTGGAGCGGGTGAACATGTTAATTGAAAAGGGAATGGCGCTGTTGGAAGAGAGGGAATAAAATATCATGTGCAATCCGAGAAAAGTCATGATTCACCTGGCACGCAGCATTGAAGAAGCCTGGCGGCGCACGGTGGAACAGACCGCATCTGCGGAGGAATCGGTGAGTGAGATGGGCCGGATCAGCGCGGATATCCGCCTGGATGAAGAGATGGGCGACGTGGCCCTGGAAATGCTGGGACAGGTGCTGGCGGAGGGATTTGAGGAATTTGAACCCTGGCAGAGAGACAGCCTGGGGCATTACCGCCGGAACCTGGATGACGTGACCCTGGCCTTTGACCCGGATACAGGACGACTCACCGTTGAAACACGACTGACAGAACAAGTCACTGCCGAGGCCCGCGCAAGTGCCGAAGCCTGCGGTTTCACTTTGGGAGAGGTTGCAGCCGAGGCCGTGGGCAGATACTATGATGACGGCTGGGGAGGGCGTACCAGGGAACAGGCAGAGGAGGAGGCAGCAGAACTTGCAGAACATCGCCTGGAACAAGCCATTGAAGCTCTTCGCCGCCGGCAGAATCCGGAGGCATTTGCCGAAGCCGAGGCACAGGCACAGTCCCGGGCACATGAACTGGCACAGCAGGAACTGGAAGCATTACAATCCCAGGTCCGGGAGGCATTGCAGGGTCGTATCCGAAACATTCTCTCAGATGCCCGAAGGCAGGTGCATCATATCATGAGCCGGGCAGTGGGCGAGGCATACCGCCAGACCCTGCACCGGCTGGTCAGGGAAAACAGCGGCAGAATTCTCACAGATGAAAGAACCGGATCTGTCATCAACATGGAATTGGAATTATACTGATACAGCTTTTACGTTCGTAGTTCCGCCTTCAGGCGGCGCCGCCTGAAGGCGGAACTACGAACCGGAGGGAACACCTGATGAATGAAAAAAAACGCCCCCGCATCCGGGTCAGATTCAAATATAACACCGACACCGGCGAGATCGAAGAATTCATCATTGACGACAACGCGCCGGGAGCCAGCGAAGCCTACCATGACGGCATTGCCCGTGCGATTGCCGCCCGCCTGTCAAAACACCCGGAGATAGAAGATGCCGGAAACCTCAGCCTGACAGATTCCCCTTCAGAAGTTTCAGCGGTTTCAGACCGTGGAAAAGAAAATAAATCCGAAAGACAGGAGCATCTGTCCAGTAGCCATTAGCCAGCAGGCAGTGAGCAGGAGGCAGTAGTTTAACGCGAAGGGTTGCATAATCCGCCTCGGATATAGCGCAGGGCCGCCTTGGTGACACGGAATCTTTTTTTCCGATGTGCTCGGTATTTCCGGGCGGTGACAGGCTGTTTCCTCCGCACCCTCATTAATCACGGATCAGCCATATCTCCGGAGTTTCGTCACTGACTTATTTTACCCTTCAGATCCCCTATGTCGAAATCTGTTCGGATCACAGAAGGCTTTTCTGAATATGACCCCGTACCGGAGTGATGCCACTTTTTTCATTTTTATTTCCTCCTTCCCTCGGATTTCTAACGCGGAGTCCGATGCCTTGTTATCAGATTAATCAGGAAATCGGGTAAGCATCAGGCTGAAACTCCGATCTTACAGATTTCTTCAGGCGGGAGTCCGGTCAGTTCGGCAATTTCTTCATTTTCATAGCCTTTTGCCTTCATTTTCCTGGCAGTTTTGATTTTGCCCTTGGCTTTTCCTTCGGCAAATTTTTCATCCTGCAGGAGCTCATCAAACATCCTGGCCCGTTCTCCCGGGGACACGAAATCCTTTCCGATGTGTTCGAAAATTTTCCGTATTTCCGGTCGGTGATAGGCTTTTTCCTCCACCTCCTCATCCAGAGTATCATTGATCGCGGCCAGCCATTCCCGGTATTTCTCCGGGGTTTCGTCACTGACATATTTGGGGCACAGATAGATCACTTTGTGTTTTATCTCACCAAGCGGATTTCCCTTCAGATCCCTGGGATCGAAATCTGTCACCGATACGTCCTTTTTATGTTTGTCATCCGATATCATTACAACGATTGTAAACACGGTCATCGGAGGCCTGGCATTGGCAAACTGTTCCAGGATGGCCTCGATATGATAATGCATAAACCGGTCATAATGATCAGCGTAACGCTCGTGCTGGATATCGACGATCACCCGATTCCCGGTATCCTGAGCGTACAGGTCAAAACGTGATTTCACGTAACCGACGGGGTCGAATTCTTTTTCCGTTTCAACCCGGTCTATCTCAATACTGATACCGGCCATATCCCGCACAAATGCAGTAAATATTTCCGGATCACAGAAGGCTTTTCTGAATATGACCCCGTACCGGAGTGATGCCACTTTTTTCATTTTTAATTTCCTCCTTCCCTCGGATTTGTAACGCGGAGTTCGATGCCTTGTTAGGTGATTTCCAATAAAAAACATAGCAGATCGAAGTTTGCAGTTCCGCCTTCAGGCGGTGTTATGCCGCCTGAAGGCGGAACTGCAAACTGCACTTGGTATATTCTTTTCCGGAAATCACCTTATCAGATTAATCAGGAAATCGGCGGTAACTCCATCCTGCTGTTAACAGTTTCCAAGTGTTATGTCAAGGGTATGGAAAAGCCGAAAAAAGTCGAAAGAGCTGCCTTCAGGCTGCTTAAGCTTTCAGCCGGGGGATTGATCCCCCGGCTTCAATTTCCGATTTTCAATTTTTCACTGGTTTTTCTTTACAATCTATCTGAAAATCTGATAAATACAGAGAATCCGATTTTGGCCAGGCCTTATCGCCTGCTCGGAAATCTTATAACTAAACGAGGAAAAATTATGAAAAAACTGACAAAAATATTGTTGTCAATGCTTATGCTGTCCTGCTGTTTTCAAATTCAGTCAGCATCAGCGGCTGAGAGGGCAGCCCGGCTTGTTATCCCCCAATGTACCTGAGGAGGCGATGAAAACAGGATAAGGTCTGTCCTCGGGAGCATTGAAGGAATGGTAAGCGTTATTACAAATGTTTCAACCCACACTGCTGATGTGGTTTTTGAAGATACAACCGCTACAATAGGAGGCATAAAAGACACATTAAAACAGAGCGGCTACTCTGTAAGCTATGTCAGCCTCTCCCCCGCGGAGGCAAAAAACATGATTGATAACAGCCCGGAACTGATCATTGCGGATGTAGGAGAAAGAAGCGTGTTTTGCAGCGGGCACATCCCTTCTGCTGTGAATTATCCGGGGGACCTTACTGAAAGATATACCGAACTTACTTCAGACAGCGATATCCTGGTTGTCTCTGCGGACGGAAGTGCAACTGACGCTGATTTTCTCGCGTCAGC
Organism: Desulfococcaceae bacterium HSG8; assembly: GCA_030378015.1. Classification (GTDB taxonomy): domain Bacteria; phylum Desulfobacterota; class Desulfobacteria; order Desulfobacterales; family 4be13; genus JAUCGG01. The sequence continues at coordinate 22,079 of JAUCGG010000056.1, read as the reverse complement.
CGGTTTTACTTCCGTTTATAACATGCCTGAAGGAATGAGTGCATGGGATTGGGAAACCGCGGATTGCTGTCATGATATGGGCCTGGAAGACGTAATTCTGGCTTTACAGATTATTGCGGATACACCTGCCGGTAATATCGGCAGTCTCTTTGATGTGAATGAAGACGGGCGTATCGGTTTGGCTGAGGTCATTTGTATTCTGAAAGCAATGGCAGGGTTGAAATAAGTTTCCGAACGCGGAGTGCAAAGCTTGCTTTGCGCCAGTTCGGGAGCAAGTTTTGCATTTCGGTAAATTTATTCTAATAAATACAAGGAATTAAATCAGATATAAAAAAACCGGTCTGATTCTGATAATACTGACGTTGTTCAGCACCGATGCATTTTCAGAATCATTGAAATTAAAGTATTTTCAGACGGATCATCGGTATAACTATCGCATTGATTTACTTAAACTTGCGATGGATAATACAACAGAGCGATGGTCAAAGATAAGATGACACATAGCAGAGGTCTCTCCTTCCTTGAAAAAGGAGAAAAAGTGAATATCGGCTTTCTTGCTTCAAATAGAAGCGGCGGGGCTTCTGGGAGTTTCCCATATCCGGTATGATTCAACTGAAAAACTGACTGATTTTATAAGGCTGGAGAATCAATCCGAGTTATTTTTTGACGGTGACAGCAGAGAGATATTATGATATCTTTTATGGATTTTGTAAGTCGGAAGTCTTTGATATCTGTCTGACTTTCAACTTTTTACTGTTAAGATCAATCTCAATGAAAACACTGAGAAAATGAAAATAAACCCTCTGACATTAAAAAAAATAAAGCGTTTCAAATCCATCAGGCGGGGATACTGGTCATTTATTATTTTCGTATTAATGATATGTATCTCTCTTTCTGCTGAAATGCTGATCAATAAGCGAGCAATTGTCGTACACTATGAAGGCGGATATTATTTTCCCATCTACGGCGATATGATTCCCGGGACTACATTCGGTCTGGATTATGAATACGAGACAAATTACCGGAAATTGAAAGATCGTTTTAAAGCTGAGGAGAGTGCTAATAACTGGGTGATGATGCCGATTGTACCGTACGGCCCCTATGAGAATGACCTCAGGGAATATGAATACCCGCCGTTTCCCCCGTCCCTGGCAGAAAGACATTACCTGGGGACTGACATCGTGGGCAGGGATGTGGTTGCACGACTTGTTTATGGTTTCAGAATTGCCATTTTTTTTTCCCTTGCACTGCTGGGAATCAACTATGTAATAGGCGTCAGTATCGGCAGCGCGATGGGATTCTGGGGAGGCAAATTTGATCTGTTTTTCCATCGGATTATTGAGATATGGTCAAATATTCCGTTTTTATATGTTATCATTATTATATCCTCTGTTGTGGTCCCCAATTTTTTCCTGCTGATACTGATTATGGCATTTTTCGGGTGGATAGGAATTACATGGACCATGCGAACAGTGACCTACAAGGAAAAGGCCAGGGATTACGTGATGGCTGCCAGAGCGTCAGGCGCGTCGGACTGGCGAATCATTTTCAGGCACATCATCCCTAATACTGTTGCGATTATCGTAACCTATGCTCCGTTTTCAGTATCCGGGGGAATTGTTGCCCTTACATCCCTGGATTATCTCGGGTTCGGACTTCCGCCGCCGACACCGAGCTGGGGAGAACTGCTTCAGCAGGGCTGGGCCAACATGGATGCCTGGTGGATTGTCGGTTCGGTGATTGCTGCAATGATAATTACCCTGCTGACCGTGACGTTTATCGGGGAAGCAATAAGAGAAGCTTATGATCCCAAGCTTCATACAGTATATGAATAGTAAGGGATTTCCCAATAAATAATCTGCCCACGCTGCCCGTCTGACCTTAATTTTAATCTTGCTCTTGGCTCTTTATCAAGCAGGAGCAAGAGTAAGATACCGGGTATATTAATTTTGGGGAAATACCTAAGTAAGTACCTGTGCAAAAGTTTTGTAACATTTTCCTGATGTTCCGAATTTTCAGGCTTTCAGCATCCCGGAAATGTTACGCGACTTTAGGTGATTTCCGGAAAAGAATGTACCAAGTGAAGTTTGTAGTTCCGCCTTTAGGCGGTATGACACCTGAGGGCGGTATCACGCCGCCTGAAGGCGGAACTGCAAACTGCCTGCTGGTATATTCTTTTCCGGAAATCGCCTTAACCGCAGGCCGGGAATGCGCGGAAACAGCGGAGAAATTCCGCGAAATAAAGCTCTGTGCAAGAGCAAATTGTTCAATTGGCCGAAACGAAGATCACGGCCGGGAATGAGTGTATCCTGATGATTGATGATTTTTAATTAACCAAAATATAATAGGAGGTTATGCTATGAAAAAAGCATTCATTTATTTTGTTCCGAGCCTGGTTATTTTTTGTTTTATCTGTGAAGGGATTTTGGCAGATACCGAACCTCTGAAAAAAAAAGCGGATGATATACCTTTTACCATTGAAGCTTCCGTAAATACAATTAAAGAAAGGATTAAAAAAGGAATCCGATCCGACGTATGGTTCTCAAAGAATGCAGGGGACTTGGAAGTATTAAGAGACACCGTATGGGAATTCACTTACAAAGTAGGCTCGGCTGAATATACGGATAGCATAATGTTTGAAACAGATGTAGAAACCGCACCCGACGGAACTGTTGGCTTGGGGTGTTTTAACCAGGGAAACAGTTTCGGATGGGTGCTTTATACCGAATTTCCGATTTCAATGGGAGGAGGGCGCGGATTTGCTGCCACGATAGAAGGCCCCGTACTTGAAGAATACTATTTTTTCAAAATAACCGGCAACGCGGCAAGCGGATACTATCAGTCTGAAAATACAGATACCGGAATGTCTTACGATTTCTATATGCTGACGGGAAAAAGAGATAATTCTGATGTATGGATTTCAGATGATCCCGGTGATTTAGAATCGTTATGCGGTGCGATATGGGAATTCACATCAGATACGGATGGTGTCGCATACACGCATGTTCTTACCTTTGAAACCACAGTGGAAACAGATGATGAGGGCTACGCGATGCTGCCATACCGTGATCACAAAGGTCGTATCGGAGGAACTGTTTACAGTGAGTTCCCGTCTGCACTGGGAAGTGGTTACGGATTTTACGCTATAACCCCGGGACCTTCACAGAATCAGATTTATGCCTTTAAGATCAGCGACAATTCAGCAGGCGGGTTCCAGACGATTCAGGACATTTCCACAGGGGAATTTCTGATGATACTGCCCATGACGGGCATCCGGAAAGATGAGACAGAATGGGTGAAAATCAGCGGATCAGTAACATATGAGGGAACTCCCCTGTGTGCGATGGTGCTGGCAAATGGTCAGCACATGTTTTCCTGCGGAGATGACGGCAGTTATGAAATGGAAGTCCCTCTGGATGAAAACGGGGAGATCACCCTGTTCGGTTTTTGTGACGGATTTGCCCCTTTCGAGCGGATTTCAGGCCCTTGGGAAATGACGGATTATGATATTCTCATGTCCCTTGCTGGTTCGGACAGCAGAGATATGAGTCTGACAAGCCGCTTCGATACAACTCAGGCAACTCCCGGGTGGGTGAAAATCAGCGGATCGGTCACTTATAAAGGGACCCCTCTTTGTGCGATGGTTCTGGCAAACGGCCAGTATATGTTTTCCTGTGCAGGTGATGGGAAATATGAACTTGAAGTTCCTTTGGATGAGAACGGGGAGATCACCCTGTTCGGTTTTTGTGACGGATTTCAGCCTTTCAAACAGATAAGGAAACTCCCAATAAATAAATAATATCAGTATCTAAAACTTTGCAAACAGTGGATTCCGGGTTAAAACCGGAAAACATCCGTTTTTTATATGAAAGCAACAACGGAGTGCCAAACTTACAGTTTGGCATTGCGTAAGCGAGCGCAGCGCAGCTTGCCTATCCATAATCAGTAGTACACCACTTTTTAATTTCGTCCCCTTTTAAAGGGGGCCGGGGGGATTTTATATTACAAAAAAAGGGTGTTGCGGCAGAAATCCCCCCCAGGCCCCCCTTTAAAAAAGGGGGGAACTTAAAAAGTGGTGTAGGGGCGCATTTACAACTTGGGGGAGCAGTCCCGGAGGGACCGACTGAAAACAGCCCGGCAATTTATTGCCGGGCGGATGTCCCCGTTTTTTCCAGTCCCGCAGGGACGACTGAAAAGAAGCTTTTCAGTCGTCCCTACGGGGACATGATGATCCGGCAATGAATTGCCGGGCTGTTTTCAGAAGTCCCTCCGGGACTGAAAATCACTCCCCCTAACTTGTAAATACGCCCGTGATGTAGTAGATCGAAAACTTTTTGCAACCCGGTGGATTTCGGGGAACTTCCATGACCTCACGGTCATAACGAATGATGAAACCGCTGATACTGTATACGTAAGCTTCGCTTACGCTATGCCAGACTGAAAGCCTGGCACTCCGTTGCTACGGACTTTCATATAAAAATTAAAAAACGGATGTTTTTTAATTTTAATCCGGAATCCACTTTGCCGGAAAGTTTTCGATCTACTGATAATATCTTGAACCTAAGATGGGCTGATCGCTCAATTCAGGTTGAAGAATTTCTGACCCGCTGTATTGACTTAAACCGGAGTGCCAAAGTTGCACTTTGGCAAGTTCGGCACTCCTGCTAAAATAAAATATTATTTCATTTTAAATAGTTAAACAACATATAAATATTTCCCGAACCTCAATAGATTACTTGTTGTAGTTTTCAGAGGATTCTGTTATAAGGGATTGTCAGAGGATGAAAATTTTTTTCCAAAGTCTTAAAAACCGGGGAAGTTTCTGATTTTTATCACCGGAACGATGGGAGCGCTCTCCCGAGCGGACTTTCCATCTTAACGAACTGGTTGTTCATTAACCGCCTCATACCCTTTCGAAAGGAGGTGATCTGATGAACTGATAATATGCCCTCATCAGGCAAACATGAACTCAGATAACTTTATCATAAAGCATTTTAGCGATAGAAAAGGAGAAAAAACATGTCTGAAAGCATTTACAAGGTCATTGAACTGGTAGGGTCAAGTGCATCTTCTTGGGAAGAAGCAGCCAAGAATGCCGTGGAAGCGGCTTCAAAGAGCCTCAAAAACCTGAGAGTTGCGGAAATCAAACAACTGGACATGAAAGTTGAGGATGGAAAAGTTACTGCCTATCGCGCCCGGGTAAACCTGTCCTTTAAATATGAAATATAAATCCTGATAGTGAATGATTCAGACAGATAATTCCGTCTGTTTCTTCATTTTATCAATTAACTATAATGGCATACGGCTGTTCGTTGTCAGTTGCAACGGACAACAGATGGCTGTATGCCGGATATTCAACCTTCTTTCCATTTTGAGCAACCGAGACCTGATTTGAGCGATCAGTAATCAGTTGTCACTCCGGCTCTTTTAAACAGAATATTCTGAGAATTACCAATTAAGAACCCGGGGTTATTGTCAGCAGATGAAACATTCTGTAATCAACGGATTCTGTATTTAAATTATTCTTCCGTAAATAATATGAACTGAACTGAACCGGATTGGCAATCAATTTTAGCTTCCGGTGCTTGGGATTTGACAATCCCAAGTGAGCATTTCCGGCGCGCTTTCGATCATGGCAATCTTCCGGATTGAAAACACAAGCCCTAATGATTCCCATCTGCTGATTGTTAATTGCTGACAGCCAAATCGCTTGATTCAGGTAAAATCATCACTGATTTCATCAGGGAACAGGATCAGAAAAATGCCTGAAAAAAGAAAACAGAAAAGAAGACATCTGATTTATTATTTAAACGTTTTTGACAGAAATACTGACCAGCGTATTGGTCAATTGGTCAATATTACCACTGATGGCGTTATGTTAACAAGCGAAGACCCTATTGAAGCAGATACTGTTTTTGAATTTAAGATGATATTGCCTGAAGAGATAAAAGGGATCAGACTGGTTACGTTTGATGCCAGAAGCCGCTGGTACAGGAGAAGCGTGAAGCCCAGATTTTATGATATTGGTTTCGAGTTATTGGATATATCTTCCGAACATGCCAGGATTATAGAAAATCTGATTTCCGATTTTTCCTTTCAGAATTAAGTCCGTTTTGCAGTAACTCGACAGTCATAAGTTCTCTGAAGCCGCTGTTCAGAGTTCCCCTTTTTTAAATGGAATTTCAGCAGGTTGTGGAAAATCCCCCGGCACCCTTTACAAAAGGGGGAGTTTCCGGATGAGTCATTTCAGCCACTTATGAGAACTCACGACTCACGAGCAGTAACAGTAAGGGATTTTTCCCAATAACTTACAGGACACGGATCATTTTCAGTGATCCGACCACTGGGCATGTGTCCATACCGCTGTATATTATTTTTTCCGGGTGGTCATAAGCGCATGTTTGAGTGGCACACTTTAACCACGAAATACACGGACATCCCCCGTGATTTTCGGCATCCTTCATCCTTCATAGAAGCTCGACAGTCATAAGTTCTCTGAAGCCGCTGTTCTGAGTCCCCCTTTTTTAAAGGGGGATTCAGGGGGATTTCAGTAGGTTGGGGGAAATCCCCCCCGGGGCCCCCTTTAAAAAAGGGGGGAGTTTCCCGGTGAGTTATTTCAGCTATTTATGAGAACTTACGACTCACGAGATAGAAGGTAAAAAGTTAATTTTAATCTTGCTCTTGCTCTTGCTCCTGCTCTTTATCAGGCAGGAGCAAGAGCACAAGAGTAAGAGCAAGATACCGGGTATATTAATTTTGGGGAAATACCTTACACTTTTTCCGGCTACAGAACAATTTTTCAAATTGTTTTAAACAATTTGAAAAATTGTTCTACACTAAGGCGATTTCCAGAAAAGAATATCCCGTTATTTTGCAGGCTGGCGGCGTTACCGTTCCCTGAGCCTGTCGAAGGGATACTGGTTTCGAGTTATTGGATATATCTTCCGAACATGCCAGGATTACAGAAAATCTGATTTCCGATTTTTTCCCGGGTGGTCCTAAACGCATGTTTGAGTGGCACAACATTCCCCCGTGCCTTTAGTGGTTAAAAAAAGCCTTTTTTTCGCACACATATAGCTCAAGTGATCCCCGTTGAGGAAAAAGAATACGGGCATTTTTCTTCTTCGCCAGTCTGAGAATTTCCGGAATCCACTGTTGCAAATCTGCCTATCCTCTGAATGTTTAAAATTGTGAACCCGGAATCCGCTGTTATAATCAGCGGAGTTTTTCATAACTTCCCATTACCAGTTGATGATATGATAAATCGGAAAAAGAAAAAAGTTGTATCACTGCTTCCATTTATATTATAAGTTTATAAGCAGGTATCATCCGACCCGAAAGATAGCCGGATATTGACTTATAAAATTACAAAAATTTACAACTGATATAGCCCGTTATGATAATAAGAAAAAAATCTTCCCTGTTTGTTCTGATGGTGATCGGAGTATGGACCGTCATCCTGTTACTTGAACTGTGTACTGAAGAGGCAAACTACTGGAAAACAGTTTTACAGGTCGGCAGTCTGATGGGCGTTAATCTCTATCTGATCGCTGTCTGGCAGATCCAGGACCAGCGGCAGGAAAAATATTTCCAAGGGCTGATCGAACGCGGAACAGATATTATCCAAGTGTTTACAGAAGACGGAACCATTATTTACCATAGCCCTTCCCATAGCACACTAGGGTATGCCCCAGGTGAACTGGTGGATAAATCAGCATTTGATCTGTTCCATGAAGCAGATATGGCAAAATGGCAGGAAGTATATCAGCATCTTTTGCAGGGGGAGGATATCCGGGGAGTTGTGCATCGGATTCGTCACAAAGATGGCCATTATCGCTACTTCGAATCCGACTGTGTGAATCATCTCCGGAACAATTCGGTGAACGCGGTTATCATGAATGCCCGTGATATCAGCGAACTCAGGCTTATGAAGGAAACACTGCGAAAAAACGAGGAATGTCTTCAGACTGCCGCCGAGGTATCGGGTTCCGCGTTTTTTGAAGCTGACCTCAGAACCGGAGATATCATTCCGTTTTCCTTGAAACCAGATGATTATTCTTTCAATGAATCCGCCTGTAAGCTTTCAGAATTGCTGAAACACGTCCATCCGGATGACCTGCAGAAGGTTACGGATACTCTTGACAGTCATATGCACGGAGAAACACCTTTATTTTACTGTAAATTTCGTCGTCTGACAGAAACGTACATGTGGAAATGGTGTCTGAGTATCGGTAAAATTATCCAAAGAGAAAATGACGGAACACCTTCGCGTATGATGGGAATGGGGCAGGATATTCTCGGAGCAGAACATTCAGGAGATAAACTGCAAAAGGCCAAGGAAGCGGCTGAGGCCGCTGCCAGGTTGAAATGTGAATTTATGGCTGATATGTCGCACGAGCTTCGTACCCCGCTTAACGGTATTTTGGGATACACCCAGATACTCAGACGGGATAAAAGCCTGACAGAACGCCAGGCCAATGCTATAAACATTATTCATCGCAGCGGCGAACATTTGCTCTCGCTTATAAATGATATCACGGACATTTCCAAAATTGAAACAGGAAGAATGGAACTGGAACTGACGGATTTCCATATGATAAGATCCCTGAAAGATATTGCGGAAATCGCAAGAATCAGGGCACAGCGGAAAAGAATAACTTTCGATTACACTCCTTCTCACGATTTGCCCGCGGCCGTGCATGGAGATGAGGTACGTTTACGCCAGGTTTTGCTGAATCTTTTAGATAACGCAGTCAGATTTACTGAAAAAGGCGGCTTGGTTTTCAGTGTCCGCACTGATTCATCGGGTGCCGGTTTTCCCTCGGCTGGCATCGGAGATAATGGACAGCGATTCCTGAAAATCCGCTTTGAAGTAAAAGATACCGGCATCGGTATTCCGAATGAAGACATTAAAGATATCTTCTCACCGTTTCATCAGGCCAGGGAAACCGGACTGGGGCTGGCAATCAGTCAGAGGCTGGTCCGCATGATGGGGGGAGAACTGAATGTAGAAAGCATTCCGAACCAGGGCACCTCTTTCTGGTTTGAACTCCGATTTCCTGAAGTCAGATGGGAAGATGGTACAGAATCGGCTGATGAAAAAAATATCATCAGCTTCAAAGGCGAAAAGAAAAAATTGCTGGTTGCAGATGATGTAGCTATAAACCGGTCGTTTCTGAAAGACACCCTCGGCCCCCTGGGATTTGAAGTCACCGAAGCTGTCAACGGCAGTGACGCGCTGAATAAAGCTTTGAAAATCCGACCGGACCTGATTCTGATGGATCTGGTGATGCCCGTGATGGACGGGTTTGAAGCAACGAGACATATCCGTAAGATGCCTGAACTGAAAAATGTAGTTGTCATTGCTGTCTCAGCAAGCATGTCTGATCAGTCACAGGATGAAACTTTGGCAGCCGGGTTTGACTATTACATCTCAAAACCTGTTGATATAGTTAATCTTATTGACAGAATTCAGATGTGTCTGGAACTGGAGTGGATCTATGAGGAAAAAGATGAACACCGGGCAACTGACGAAGAAATTCCGATTGTGACCCCTCCCAGGGAAGAGGTCGAAATCCTTTTCAGATTGGCAATGAAAGGGGACATTACCCGCATAACGGAGCATGCCCGAAAACTTGAGACTTCAGATCCGGCATTCAAACCGTTCGGAGACAGGATATGCGAGCTTGCAGAGCGATTTATGATAAACAAAATCGAAGAATTTCTTACGCAATATCTGTAGTACACCACTTTTTAAGTTCGTCCCCCCCTTTTTTAAAGGGGGGATTTTACGTTACTAAAAAAGGGGGGAGGAATTTAAATTTACAAGTTGATGTAGTAGATGGAAACTCCCCCTTTGAAGGGGGCAGGGGGATGTATTTTCAGCGAGTTACACCCCCTTTCGCCCCTCAAGGGGGGAATTTCCATCTACTGAATATCTGGACTGAGTATTGAGGATTGAAACAGGGAAAAATATTCGGACGCCGAAAGAACGGTTTTGAAAGCGATTTTACCTGGCAGATTCTCCGCCGATTGGAAACCGCCTCCGGGCGGGGAGCGAAACTTCTGAGGCAATCACTTTTCATAATTCATAAGATTAAAACCTTCAGACAAAATATACACAACTGAGTATATTTTAAGGAACGGTAAAAATGAATACAGAACAATCGGAAAAAGCAGAGATTCTGATCGTAGATGATGATCCCACGAATCTGGGGGTTCTTTTCGATTATCTGAACGCCTCGGGCTTCAGAACCCTTATAGCTGAGGATGGAGAAGGCGCCCTTCGCAAGGCTGATTTTGCCCGTCCGGATATCATTCTCATGGATGTAATGATGCCTGGTATTGACGGCTTTGAGACTTGTCGCCGCCTAAAGGAAAACGAGACCACAAAAGATATCCCGGTTATTTTTATGACTGCCCTTTCTGATACGGTTGACAAAGTCAGGGGATTCAAAACCGGCGCGGTGGATTACATCACCAAGCCTTTTCAGCAGGAAGAAGTCCTGCTCCGTATTGCCACGCATCTGACCATCCAGCACCAGAAAAAGGAACTTGCTGAATTAAATGCTCTGAAAGATAAATTTTTCTCTATTATTTCTCATGATATGAAGAATATATTCTTTCATCTGATGGGTTCTGCCGACCTTCTTGCGATGAAAATTCTTGACTTTAATTACGATAAAGTTGAAAAAGATGCGGAGAATATACATGCTTCTTTACAAAATGCATACCGGCTGATGGAAAATTTACTGAAATGGTCAATGCTTCAGACCGAAACAACGAACTTCGACCCCAGGAATTTTGATCTTCGCAATATAGCTATGAATAATATCCTGTTTTTTATGCAAAATGCCAAGCAGAAGGATATCAGCCTGTCCCATACAATTCAGACAGATATCCCTGTTCATGCCAATCCGGACATGGTGGATACGATTTTACGTAATCTGATTTCCAATGCAATAAAATTTACCCAGAGCGGCGGTGAAGTTCTGGTATCAGCACGATTTTCCAAGGATACTACTGATACAGACGAAGAATGGAATGAACAGGTTGAAGTTGCTGTAACAGACACAGGCGTCGGTATCAGTAAAGAGAATATCCGAAAACTGTTCAGAATTGATAAAAAATATAAAAAAACCGGGACATCCGGCGAAAGAGGAACCGGCCTTGGCCTTATCCTGTGCAAGGAACTTGTGGAAAAAAATAACGGCAGAATCTGGGTGGAAAGTGAGGCTGGAAAGGGAACAAAATTTTGGTTTACATTGCCAAAAGGAATTTCGGATTAAGCGGATTAAGGTGATTTCCAAGGAATATCCCCGTGCCGCCGCCAAAAGCTGAGATTGATTGTCAATCCCGCGGGAGCAGTTTTGAACTTATGATTAATCCCGGTTACAATTTTTGTAGGGTGGGTGGAGCGAAGCGGAACCCACCGTAATTCCGTAAACGGTGGGTTCCGCTTCGCTCCACCCACCCTACAGCTATGTTTGATTTCAAACAGTTATGTTTAACCGCACAGATCGGAAAAGTTCGTAGTTCCGCCTTCAGGCGGTCTCACAGGCCGCCTAAAGGCGGTACTACGAACTTTCTGATCTGCTGAATCAGGAGAACTTAAAATATGATACAATCAGATATCGCAAATATGACAGATTATATGAACTCAGGTCATGTAGGATGCCCCGGATGCGGCGCGACCGTGGCCATGAAATTTGCACTGAAAGCCCTGGGAGAGAAGACAATGATGGTTATCCCCGCTTCCTGCTGGGCAATTATCGCAGGCGCGCACCCTCAGACAGCGCTGAAAGTCCCGATCCTGCATACGGCTTTTGAAACTACCGGCGCGGCGTGCAGCGGTGTCCGTGCGGCCCTGGATATGAAAAATGATACAGAGACCATAGTGGTGGGATGGGCAGGCGACGGGGGCACATTCGACATAGGCTTTCAGTCCCTCAGCGGGGCTGTGGAGCGAAACGAGGACTTCATATATGTCTGCTATGATAACGAGGCTTACATGAATACAGGTGCTCAGCGCAGTTCCTCCACCCCTTACGGAACCCGCACGACCACCACCCCGGGTCAGCAATGGAAACAGACACGGAAAAAAAATATCCTGGAGGCCCTGGCTGCCCACCGCATTCCCTATGCAGCTTCTGCCAGCATTGCGTTTCCCGATGACATGATCCGCAAATTTCAGAAGGCAAAAGAGATGAAAGGCGGAAGCCGATTCCTCCATATTTTTGCCACATGCCCCACCGGATGGCGTGTGCCATCTGAAATGTCCGTCAGACTTGCCAGGCTTGCGGTCCAGACCAATATTTTTCCCCTGTACGAAATCAAGGACGGCATAAAATACACTCTCAATTACAAGGGAAACCGACCCATAGAGGACTACCTGAGTGTACAGGGCAGATTCAGACATCTGGCAAATTCGGATATTGATGAAATCCGCAAAATGGTGGATGAGGACTGGGGGCTTTTGTTGAAAAAGGCAGAAGTCTGAAATGACAACCGAAAATTTATGGGGAGAACTCCCTGAAATCGGGAAGATCAGAATTCCCTTGTCAATTTTACGTGAACAGGCTTCGCTGTTAGGACATATGACTGAAAGGCTGCTGGAAGCTTCTGTTTTTATGAATGATAATTCTGATCAACTGATTGATGCTGTTTTAAAGATTTCTGTGCCCGCTCTCAGCAGCTATACTGTGGGCATTGTTCAGATAAAGCATAAAGCGGAGTTCTACCCGGTGACACTCATAAATCTGCTTACAAGTGAAGCGAGAGAGGCAAATAACGAAGCGGAATTTGTTGAAGCCCTCGGGCAGATTCTCACATCTGATAAAGTGCGAAGGGTTATAGAATCGTTGCTTATTCATATCAGATCAGCGGACTGATGATACCTGAAAGGCAATATAATATGAACATTCGACGATGTTTTGAAATCCTTGAGATCAAGTGGGCGATTCCCTATAGGAAGTGAAAAAAGCCCATAAGGATATGGTATTTATCTGGCATCCTGACCGCATTTCTTCGAATAAACCCCGGCTTAAACAGAAAGCTGAGGAGAAAATGAAGGCAATTAATGCGGCATACGAATATATCGTATCTTTCCTATGTGAAAACGGAAAATTATGGCAGGTTGCAGCACGGGAATCGGATGATGATAAAGCAGGCGAACCAACATCTTATAAGCCTTATTCCGAGGATTACAGTGAAGCCGCTAACTACTTCAGACTTGGAATCGCTTATGGCGAGGCAGAGAAGCATTGGCAGGCTGTCAAATGCTTTTCCCATGTTATCCGCCTTAACCCCTAAGATGCGAATGCGTACTGCAACCGGGGAATTGCCTACAATAAATCCGGCTGTGACATGGCTCGGATTTGTCAATCCGAGCCGCGTGGTCCGAACAAAAATCCATCTGCTGATTGTTGTAATTGTAAAGCTACTTTATCTCCGAAAAACCGACTTTATAATCCGCATTTTGTTGACACCCCTGTTTCGCAACGGGGCTTTCGATGGCATTTTTGAGAATACGGGCGTTAGAGACGCAGGCAGCGCGGACAGCAAAGGCATCCGCGGGTAAGACCACACTCATAATTTCAAACCTGTAAATGCGGTCAGGATAGAGCATACTGGTAAGGAAATTATTGGGAAAATTAGGGAAATGAAGGGAATTCGGGGAGCCGTAAAGCCCGATCCAGGTTTCCCATATGTTCTGAGGACGAGCGGAATCTGTGGTATCGTATTCGTTTAAGTATTCAGTGAGCACCGCGGTTTTGGCAAGATAATCATCAAAGAATTCCTCCTTGCTCAGAATGCGGCCTTTACCGTAAAGGTTCCAGGCTGTTTTAAAATTTGCCATGATCTTATTCTCATCATAATCCCGCACGTACTCAATGTACGGAAGGAGCGGCTGTAATGTTTCCGGCAAGGCTTCCAAATTGTTAAGGGATGCCTGGCCGCCGCTCATCTGCATGATAAACCCGTCCACGGTTGCCTGCAATATCCTCCATACCTTGATATCACCGTTGTCAGCTTTGAAAAGGCCGTCAGTGCTGTGAGAAAGCCATGCATAAAGGCTGTAGGCATCCCGATAACTCTGGTATATGCGGTAGCCCTGGCCATTGGGCAGTTGTTCGACAGCAAATACATGATCCTCACTGCCGGTATGACGCAGATGGTATATGATGGGTTTTTCGCTGTCAGCACGTTCTGCAAAGTAACTGACCAATGCATCTCCGATGCGGGTTTCATAACCGGCCCCGGAACCGTCTATACCGTCAGGATCGTTCTTGTACTCAGTGTACTGACTGGCTATCCCTTCGAATATTTCAGTGACCCAGGAGCGGGTCGGACCGCAACTGTATTCAGTTCCGTTTGCTTTTATATCAAGCATGGCAGCAACGTATTCATGGGCAGTATCGGCATTCTGAGCATTCAGCCTTTTATTGTCGGTCCGGTTTCCGAACTGCTTGTCATAAGCGGACAGATTTCTGATAAGATTGTAGCAGATATCGCCAGTGACAAATGTCTGCTTGGACGAATCTCCGAAAGCAGGCTGGGATATGAGAAGGGAGAGCAGACAGATAGCGATTATCATCATTTTTTTGGTATTCATCGTTTTTTCCTTTCTTTTTTGCTTCGGACAGGAGTCCGAAAGTCAATTTTCGGGTGCGAAATGATTTGAGGATTTCTTTCGACCTGTAAATTTTCCTGTGATGCGGGTAAATCCGCCGGATTCGCCAATCCGGCGGGAGCAGAGCAGGCTTGTGAATCAGAGCCGTCAGATTTCATGTTTCAGAGCTGCGAGCTTATCCGCAGACATGCCGGTGTATCTCATAACAGCAGAGATATCCAAGCCGTCGGAAAGCATCCTGCGGGCTGTTTCTGCGAACTGCTTTTCCGCACGCAATTTTTCCGAAGACAGATTTTTTTCAGCTTCTTCGGCGCGTCTTTTTTCTTTTTCAGCGCGCTCTTTTTCCGAAGCCATCTCTTTTCTCACTTCTCTGAAAGAAGGCAGAACGAAATCCTGGTAAACCGGGTCTTGGGAAAGTTCCTCAAGCCCCGGCTGCTGGTAGAGATCGGGAATCCTGAACTGAAAACCGGCCAGCACGACGGACCTGATGATATCTCCTTTAACCGGTTTTATTTTCAAATATTTCCCTCTTTTCCCGCGATGGTAAGACACGGTTTCCTTTCCCCGGGCATCCAGGATATGATATTCTTTCACACCCGTGGCCTCGTATTCGCGCTTTTTATCAAAGGTGTCCCGCTTGATTTCTTTCAGCGACGAATAGGACAGAGATTCGACGCAGAGGTCGAAAACCCCGGAATAGGAACAGTCTTCGCCTTTTATCGGCAAAGAGTTGCTGTTCAGAACCACGGCAAGGTCGGGTCTGCGAACCCCGCGCCTCCCGGAAGGTACCACCGGAAAACCGATTTCCAGGTTTGTTATCCTTCCTATCGGATACGTCTGCAGATAACAGCGCAAAATATCGCAGAACCACTGATAAATTTCGCTTCCGTCCAAGTCGGACATGGGTTTCTCCTCCAGACATCCTCTGCTCCATTCATAGACATACTCACCGGGATGATTGTAATATTTTTCCCAGTATTCCTCTTCCGAAACCGCGCGCCCGTCTTCCGATTCTTCGGGAAAACCGGGCCCGCATTCTTCTTCCTGTATCACATCATCCTGGAATTTCAGTGCTTCCATATTCCCCCCCTTATCTTATCAGTCGGTCAGGAGCGCAAACCGGGTCCATGATTCATCCGGACCTATCTGAATCTTCCGGCGGCATATGTAAGGTGATTTCCGGAAAAAAATATACCCGGGGCCAGTTTGTAGTCCCGCCTTCAGGCGGCGTGACACCGCCTGAAGGCGGAACTGCAGACCTCAATCTGGTATATTCATCATTGTTGGAAATCGCCTAAAAGGTGACCCCATTTTTAAGTGCCTTCACAGGTTTACTCACCATTTTCATCAGGGCAGACAGGTTCCCCGAAAACCCTTTGTGTTATTGTCCCCTTCATCTGCCCCAGCCATTTTTTTACATTCGGGCCGAACCGCAGAACTTTTGAATCAGCATCCTTCGCTAACTGATACATAGCTTCGTAATGAGAGGACATGGAAATCAGCTTCTCAAAAGCACTGGGGCGTGAGGGCATTAAATACTGATGCCCGTGTTCACTCCTGCCGGTGCCGCCTATACTCTTAACCAGAACATCCGGCGATGCTATCAGGTTGGCAAGCTTTATCGCCATAGCCCGGATTTCAGTCTTGGAATTTATGCCGATAATAACAGTCCAATAAGGAGGGATTTTGCCTCTGTCAGACAACGGCATGGGTTTGAATCTCACATTCCTGACAGTCTCTCTGCTCATAACCGACAAAGAATCTGTAAACCCGAAAGTTGCCCGGCCATGACCATCACTGAACCATCTTGCCTGAACATATTCATTGTAAGGCTCTTTCTGGTAATACCTGGCATTTTTCATACTTGACATTGATGCTATCCTGCGAAGGTCAGTGATTGCCTGATTGTCAAGTTTGGCAGCTTCAAACGGCAAAGACGGTTCCGTAGTGTAAACCCCGTGAATATCCTGTAATGCCTCGATATATAAAATGGCGATCAGCGAATCATCATACAGGGCAATTCCCAATCCTTTATTTTCAGGCGGCTTTTCTTCAATATAACTGCAAGTGCCCAGAAATTTTACCATATCACTGAGAGATGAGACCTGTTCCAGTTCTGTATCGCCTTTACGATAGAAAAAAACATGAGGAGAAGTCACCTGCGGGATACCCCATAGCTTGCCATCCGCTTTGCTGCCATCAATCAGAAAAGGTAAAAAATCTGATAATCCTTCTACTTCACTATCCTTTATAGGATTCAGATACCCCTGTTTCATAAAGAGGCTAAGAAAAATAGTATCAAAAGCAAAAACATCCAGATTGTCCGTGGGATCAGACATGTATCCGCCATCCCATTCGTCGAAGCCCGCAAACTCTAAAGAAACATCCGGATGCTTCTCATTCCAGGCATTTCGGATGGCAAATTTGAACTGTTCGACATTCGGAGCCCAGTGATACAATCCTACCCTTATTGTATTGCTTTCGGGACAGGCTGTATCGCCGTCAGCACAGCTCTGGTCAATGCCGATCAGAATCAGCCCCAGAATAAGAATGAGATTCAGAAATCTTACCCCGAAACTATTTGGAACCCCGGTTTTCTTTTTCATCAGGATATCCCTCCTCATTTTTATAATTTATAAAGTTAACAGAAAGCTACCGCCCAAAATCATTGATTTTATCACCTCCTCTCGGTAATATTCGACGCTTCGGAATGCAGAATGTAGGGTAGGCGAAGCGGAACCCGCCGCTTTTTGTCAGATGGTGAGTTCCGCTTCACTCCACACCCTATATTTCGGTATCCCGAAGGGCTTTTAGGCGTTGGACCCTGTAAGATGTTTATCCCTCAGCATCCTCCAGGGAAATGAATAGCGGAATAAGATGTAGTCTGTCGGATACGCTATGGGTCATATCTAACCGCCACTCAGCGCATTTGGCCAATCCGTTTAACAGACGGTCAATCTCCTGAATCAGGCCTTTGATATTGATAACCGGATGACGGGAGAATACTTCCGGAAGTCCGTAGGTGAGATTACAGACCAGACATTTGCCCGCTCTCTGTTTCAGACAAAAGTGAAACTCCAGTCGGTTCTGAGTGCATCCTTTAAATTCAAGGCTTATATCATAAGCCCCTTCTGAGGCATCTCCGAAAATGGCATCAAAAAAAAGGTCTGAACGATCTTCCGGAAACAGTTTCCTCAACGTATCCGGGGTAAATATATCCTCAAAATTATTTTTCTTCATAGTCAGCAGTTTACTTTCAATGTTGTAATCTTTTAAAGCATGTGAGTTCGAGTTCCGCCTTCAGACGGTATCACTTTCAAAGTGGTGTACGAACTGACGTTTTCAACGTAATCGCACTTACCGGACAAATTTCGACACAGGCAGCACATTTTTCGCCAGGAAGCTCTGACTGATGCTCACCGTAAAAACTGATTACTGTGTCAATTCCGCGTCGGGCAAAAGTCAGAAGCGGATTTCCGTGGATTCTTCGGCAGACATGAATACATCTGCCGCACAATACGCACCGATTGGGATAGTAGTTGAAGACGGGATGGCTTTCATCAACCTCTGTCTTTTTCAGGCGATGTTCCAAACCTTTTGGTTTCAGCCCGACCTTCAGAAATCTGGCAATTTTCTGTAACTCACATTTTTTATTAGCCGGACATTCCTTGCATTTTACATGATGCATGGACAAAAGAAAGCGGAAAGCTGTCCGCTGCAGTTGCCTGACAGACGGTGTATCGGTTCTGATAACCATCCCTTCCCTAACCCTGACATTACATGAAGTGACCGGCTTATCCGAGCCTTCGACTTCAACAAAACACAGCCTGCAAGAGGCATGAGGGGCGCCTGTCCCTTCGAGGTAGCAGAGATTGGGGATGTAAATTCCGTTATCCAGGCATATCTGAAGCAGATTTCCCCCCTCTTCTGATCTGATTTCTTTGCCATCTACCAGAATATTTATCATAATATTATCCTTAATTTTTTACAATAAAAATATGCTGCTATTACCGCTTTGAAATCCGTGCAAGTCATGATTTTTTTATAGGACACGGATAAATACGGATTTTTGTTGCTCTTACAGGAATTTGTAAATTCGTCCCTTCCTTTTACGAAAAGGGGAGGAATTACTGTACTAACGGATCGGATTGGAAAGCCCGTATAAATCCGTTTACCATATTTTTAGTAGGATACGGATGTACACGGATAAACACGGATTTTTTTGCTCCACGGATCGTATGTGGGAAATCCGTATAAATCCATGTACATCCGTGTTCTATTTTTTTACACTATCTTTGTCAGTAATCCTGCCCGGAGGCAAAACTACAAACTTTTTTGGTTATACAGAAAAAACAGTGGATGTCAATAGCGGATAACAGTAATTCAGAAACAAAATGGCTTTGATCTTCGTTTCGGCTATTTGTCATGAACCATGATCAGCAGTATTAAACGCTCATGATCAGGGCGATCACCCCGGTCATGAAAATGTATTTTCATGGTAAAGGATTGCCAGGATTGACCGTTGCAAATCCTGGTAATCATTTAATCCTGCCAATCATGATTCACAGACAATAACTTACCGAATCTTATTGCACATCACGTATCACGTATCACGTATCACGTATCACGTATCACGCATCACGTATCACGCATCACGTATCACGCATCACGCATCACGTTTCACGCATCACGCATCACGTTTCACGTTTCACGTTTCACGTATTACGCATTACGCATTACGCATTACGCATCACGCATCACGCATCACGTTTCATTTCCTCAGCCAGCAATTCAGCGATGTGCTTAACCTCAATCCTGCTTCCCCGCCTATCTGCCCCGCCGCGCAACTGCATGACACATCCCGGGCAATCTGTCACGGCAACCCGGGCATCTGTACGCTCCAGATTATCCAGCTTCTTTTTCAGGATTTCAGAGGATATTTCAGGGAAGTCAACGGAATAAGACCCACCGAATCCGCAGCAGACATCTTCATCTTCCGAAGGCACATATTCGCATCCCGCGATTCCGATCAGCTTCCGAGGTTCTTCTGTCACGCCCATTCCCCTGCAAAGGTGGCAGGGGGAATGGTAGGCAACTTTTTTACTGGTGGTTCTGAATTCATCACGCGAAACATTCAGCACGTTCACCATAAAGGAACTGAAGTCAATGACCTTGTCCGTAAATGCCTTTAATCCATCGGGCGGATCAGGGTCATCTTTGAACAGCTTGGAATAATTCTCTTTAAGGTGAGAAGCACACGACGCGCAGAGGGTGACAATATAGTCACATTTTCCGGATGCAAACGCGTCTATATTCTGAATCGCCAGTGCCTTTGCTGTCTCTTCTTCAGCCATAACATATACGGGCAGACCGCAGCAGTTCTGTCTCATGGGAAATTCCGCCTGAACATTGCGGTTTTCCAGCACGCGGAGCAGGGATTCCCCCTGTTCCGGGAAGATAAAATCGGTCGCACATCCGGCAAAAAAACCGATGGTGTATTCCGGGCTGCTCACCTGCCGTCGGAGTTTCTTCCATCTGTCCCTGAGCGGCGTTCCCACAATAGTCGGAAGGCTTCGGAACCCGTGCTCTTTTTCAAAAAAATACGGCAGATGGCGAATCATGGGCTTTCCCCCGGAAAAGGGCCGCTGAACCAGGTACGCCATTCTCAGCAGGAGGTGAAACAATTTCCGGTTTTTCATAACTTTGGAGATCATAAAATTTTTAACCGGGGTTTTCTCCTCCTGATCCATCACCGCACGAAAGGTCTTTTTGACGAGGTGAGGAAGATCAATCCCCACGGGGCATACGGATTTGCACGTCTGGCAGTTGATGCAGTTCCTAACAATGGCCCTGGCGTTCTCTTTGCCGTGGTAAAACAGCGTGAGAATGAGGCCGATGGCGCCGATATATACATGCCCGTATTTATGCCCTCCGACTTTGCTGTAGATGGGACATACATTGGCGCAGGCCCCGCATCGGATACATCGGAGGGTTTCCGAAAATACCGGGTCTTCCGCAAGCGCGAGGCGTCCGTTGTCCAGGAAGACGATGTGCATGATTTTCTTTTGGGATTGTGAAGACCGGCATTCTGTTGCCCCCTTGATCCATGTCACATATGAAGTAATGGCCTGTCCCGTGGCATTGCGGGGGAGGAGTCTGAGTATCCTGAGCGCGGATTTAAGATCCGGAACCAGTTTGTCGTAGCCGACAAGTGCCACATGCACCCTGGGCATTGTTGTAACCAGGCGCATATTCCCCTCATTTGTCACCAGGCCAAGTGCCCCGGATTCCGCGACCGCGAAATTGGCCCCGCTGATGCCCATATCTGCTTCCAGAAAGGCTCCACGGAGTTGTTTTCGCGCGACTTTGACCAGTTTGTCAATGTTCTCCGAATCCTGCCTGACCTGTGTAACTTCTGAAAACAGATCGCCCACCTGATAGCGGGAAAGATGGATCGCAGGCATTACCATGTGGGAGGGACCCTCATGGCGGAGCTGGATGATCCATTCCCCAAGATCGGTTTCTGTCACCTGAAACCCCTCTTTTTCCAGATGGGCATTCAGATAAGTTTCCTCCGCGGTCATGGATTTGGATTTGACGATCTTCCTGACATCGTTCTCCTTCGCAATCGCGGCGATTATCTCATTGGCTTCCCGGGCATCTTTTGCCTCGTGAATTTTGACGCCGGCAGCCTGGGCATGTGTTTTGAAGGTTTCAAACAGTTCCATCAGGCGGGGCAAAGCAGCATCTTTACCGGCTGCGATCTCATCCCGAAGCCCGTCGAAATCAATATCCTTATAGACGACTGGCCGGGCTGCCCGGTAGGTCGTGTTGAATTTATCCAATGCACTGCGAAGGAATCTGTCGCTGAGTGCCTTTTTCAGTTCTTCTTTATAAGTCCTCATATCTGAGGCTGTTTTTATCATGGTTTCCTCTCTTTTCGGAATAGTCTTTTGAATCTCGACAGTTGCAAGGGATTTCCCAGTAAATAAAATACCCGCTTGCTGCTCGCGGGGATTGACAAATCTCCCGCCGCGGGTAATCGTTCGGCCGAAGCCGAACCGAGCAGGAGAATGCCTGTTTACCCGGATCAGGTATATTATTTGGAGGAGTTCCCTAAATTTGAGATAATGATTTAATCATAGTTATCTTATCAGAACTATTAAGCATTTGCAACTGACGACTGACAACTGACGACTGACAACTGACAACTGACGACTGACAACTGACAACTGACGACTGACAACTGACGACTGACGACTGACAACTGACAACTGACAACTGACAACTGACAACTGACAACTGACAACTGACAACTGACGACTGACGACTGACAACTGACAACTGACAACTGACAACTGACAACTGACAACTGACAACTGACAACTGACAACTGACAACTGACGACTGACAACTGACAACTGACAACTGACAACTGACAACTGAC
>JAUCGG010000298.1 GCA_030378015.1 Desulfococcaceae bacterium HSG8 | reverse complement strand
ACTAATCCCGATGTTTATAAAGCGATCGTTGAGGGCGGGGCTAACTTCAACTATGTAATATTTGGTGTTGAAGATGATACTGATCATAACCCTACCGATAAATTCCAGATTATAATTGATAGTATTGAAGTATATAATAAGGATCCTCTAGAAGTTACCTATGGTCTTTATCATAGTGAATCAGATGCGAGTTCAAAAACTGCTGTGATTCCGTATACTTCTAAATCCGATGTATTGTTAAAATTCGATTCAGCCTATGACCCCGATTGTGGGAGTGTAACCACAAAAAAAATAGACGTAAAGGATGAATTCAAAAGTTTTGAAAACGGAGAAACCGTTACGCCTATCGGGGCTGTGGACTTATCAATAAGTGGCAGTGTACTGAACAAAAATTGTTGCGACTTCGGTTTAGCGAGTATTCTTGGAAACAACAATGAATTGGGAATAGAAGGTGACTTCAATGCATGCGGCGACGTCTTTATTGATTTCGACGGAGACTGTGACCCTACTACCCTGCCTATTACTTCTGCTACTATTAATGGTGACAAAAATGAGGCTACATTCACTTTAACAGTAGCTGAATTATCATCAGTTAACTCAACTTCCCGTATATGTATGGAAGTTAATGGCACAACTCCGATTAATGGAGGCCCTTACACAGCTAAATTTACTGCGGATGTAGCTGCTGGCGGAAGCTACCCGTCAGGAGAACAGGAGTTATGCACATCCGAAGTTTCTCGCAGCGGATCAAGCGCCAGAGTGACCTTTGCAATTACCGAAGCAGGTGTTTACAGGAACTATGTGCGTATTACCAATCCCTCCAATCTTGATGGCAAAGTATATATGACAGTTATTGCTGATGATGGCACTTCCGTAGCAATTGAATTAGGCAATGTGAGCGGCATCACTTCCAGTGTTCTGAATAAAGGTGCAAGTACTAAGCTGATTGATGTCAATGACATATATAAAGCTGCCCAAACTAAGAGTCCTGGTTTCAGCCATGGTGATGGCAATCTTCGCATTGATTTCTCAGGTGAATTTGGCACGAATGACAGGATAATCGACGGGGACACCCTGGGCCCCGAATCAAGAACCGCCATTATTGTCAACGCGTTCGGCATATCAAGGGATGGTAACAGTGTTTTTATGCTGCCTTAGCTGGCCTGCCTGCGCTTTTTGCTACACGGATTTCGTATAACAAACGGGATTCATAAGAAAAAGATTCAATCCGCTTCTTATGAATCCCGTTTTTTATTATATCTGTGCAGCAAGAAAAAGATTCAATCCCCGTAAAAACACACGGTAGTGTTCTACTTCGGGATATCCTATATAAAGCATATCCGGAAGCACTACCAAAAACACACCTTGATTTTTGAAAATCAGACTGCTATATCATCTCCATAAAAAAAACCGCTTCTAACTTCTGAATGAGACAGAAAAGAAGAGGTATAAATATGCAAAATAAAGAAATCGGTTGCTGATTGTTTTGCGGGCAATAGCGTTCCCAAACGGAGTTTGGGAACGATGGCTGACCGGAGTCTGGGAACGAAGGGATTGACAAATCCCGCGAAGTTCGGATTTGTCAATCCGAACAGGAGAGGTGACCCATTTTTCCGAATCGGGTATATTCGATCTGAAATTCAGACGGGTTGCATTTGAAAAGATGGGTAATATTTTCATCAGGCAGTAATTCCCGATATGTTTTCAAGCCTCCCGCTAAACTTTGAACAAAGAAGCTGCTAATTTAAGGAGAAACAGATGGAGCATTCTGAAGTTGACCATATCCTGAAGGCCTGTGAATTTTTTAAAGGATTGGGAAAAGACGATATAAAGAAGATCGCCGGACTTTGCGAAGTAAAATGCTATGACGCAGGAGAATGTATTTTCCAACAGAATGATTTCGGAGAACATATTTATATTATTTCCGAGGGCTATATATTTTTGGAAAGATCAAGGAACCTGGGCGAGCGCAAGGGGGTGGTGGTTATAGACGCCCTGGGCAAAGGAAGATTTATGGGCTGCTGGTCCACACTCCTGGGTGAACCTCATGTTCTGATGTCATCGGCCGTCTGTCAGAAACCGACAACGGTTGTGGTCATGAAAGGGTCGGCCCTGAGAGAAATGATGCTTTCCAACACCGCACTCGGTTTCAGTATATTGGAAAGGTTCTGCTTTTTACTGCGAGACAGGATACAGGCTGCATATGGAGCGTTGGAGAAAATATAAGAAGTTTGAAGTTTGAAGTTTGAAGTGCGAAGTGTGAATTCTTCGACTCTCAATATGAAAGGAGTTGTTTATGGATGAAGATGTTCTCGCAGAAGAGGAAGCTATGCTGAATGATATCATCTCAGGTATCGGGAAATTCGAGAAGGAAAGAGGAAATCTTATCCCTGTCCTCCAGATGATCCAGGAAAAACACGCATATCTCCCGGAAGCATCAATAAAAACGGTGGCAGAGCATTTGGAAATTCCCGCATGCGAAGTCTATGGCGTTGCCACCTTCTACAACCAGTTCCGGTTCCATCCCCCGGGAAAACATCCGATCAAGGTGTGCCTGGGTACGGCCTGCCATGTAAAATCAGGAGACATTATACTTGAAAACTTTGAGCGAAAACTCGGAATAAAAGACGGGGAAACTACGCCCGACAAGGAATTCAGTGTCGAAAGGGTCGCGTGTGTCGGATGCTGCGCGCTGGCGCCTGTGGCGATTGTCAGTGAAACCGTTCACGGGCACATGGCTCCCAGCAAGGTGGAGGGCCTTATTCTGCGGATTAATATGGAAAGAGAAAAAGCAGAAAGAGAAAAACAGGAAAGCGAGAAGTGAAGATGACAGAAAAATTACATCAGGCATTCAACGCGATCCGGGAAGAAGCTGAAGCTCGGCGGAATGCATTCAGGGAATCGCCGGTTCCGAAAATACACATTGGCATGGCCACATGCGGAATTGCCTCAGGCGCGCTGGAGACCAAAAGCGCGTTTGAAGAGGCCCTCGCGGAGCGGAATATGGAGGCGAAAATTCATACAGTGGGATGCTTCGGGCATTGCTATGCAGAACCGGTTGTGATCATTGATCATCCCGAATCAGGATTCCCGCCCATTTTCTATCATGAGGTCACTCCTGGCAAGGCAAGGATGCTTACAAAACTCTTCCTGGAAGAAGGAGACCCCCGTTTCGAACATGTCTATGGCGCTACGGAAATGAATGAGATGATTCCGTCGGTCATGGAATTCCCCAGGTTCAACCAGGAAAAACGGGTGGTGATGGAAAAATGCGGGCGGGTTGACCCCGAAGATATCTATGACTATGTTGCCGAAGGCGGCTATGCAGCACTGGTAAAAACCCTGGGCCTTACGCGGGAGGAAATCGTCAGGGAAGTTCAGGCATCCGGGCTGAGAGGCAGGGGCGGCGCGGGATTTCCCACCGGGAAAAAATGGGAACTGGCAAGGCAGGCCCGGGGGGACAGGATCGTCATCTGCAATGCAGATGAAGGTGACCCCGGGGCCTATATGGATCGTACCCTCTTGGAGAGCAATCCCCACCAGGTGCTGGAAGGAATGATGATTTGCGCCTACGCCGCGGGGGCCCGGAAGGCAACTGTATATGTCCGGGCCGAATATCCCCTTGCAGTAAAGATTGTTAAAAAGGCCATCCGCCAGGCAGGTGAACTGGGGCTGCTGGGAAAGGGAATCCTGAGCAGTGACTTTGATCTGGAAATTGATGTGTTTCAAGGCTCGGGCGCATTTGTATGCGGAGAGGAGACAGCTCTTATCCGATCTATTGAGGGGCACAGGGGAATGCCCCGGTTTCGGCCTCCCTATCCTGTTGAAAAAGGTCTCCTCGGTCTGCCGACAATCACCAATAATGTGAAAACACTGGCATCTGTCCCGGCAATTATTGAAAAAGGGGCCGACTGGTTCAGGAGTATCGGCACGGAGAACAGCCCGGGCACGGCTATTTTTTCTGTGGTCGGAGATGTGATTCATGCGGGTCTGGTAGAAATTCCAATGGGGGTATCGCTGCGAACCCTTATTTTTGATATATGCGGCGGGATTCCTAACAAAAAGGGGTTCAAGGCAGTTCAGATCGGGGGGCCCTCAGGAGGGTGCCTTCCTGCTGATTTCCTGGACACTCCCATTGATTTTGATTCCCTGACAGAAGCGGGGGCCATGATGGGCTCCGGCGGTATGGTGGTGATGGATGAGGATACCTGTGTAGTGGATGTTTCCCGGTATTTTCTTGATTTTACCCAGAAGGAATCCTGCGGCAAATGCACCTTTTGCAGGATCGGGACCTTCCATCTGCTCACTATCCTGGAGCGAATCACCAAAGGCGAGGCGCGGGAGGATGATCTGGAACAGTTGGAGTATCTTAGTAAAGATATAAAAGACGGATCACTCTGCGGGCTTGGAAAAACGGCCCCGAATCCGGTACTCACATCTCTCCGGTATTTCAGGGATGAATACGAAGCCCATGTCAGGGAACAGCGGTGCCCCGGCATGATGTGCCGTCCCCTGACAGCCTTTTTCATTGATCTGGACAAATGCGCTCGAGGCTGCGACATCTGCGGCGGATGCTGCCCTGTGGATGCTGTATTTTCCACTAAAAACCGGAAAAAGGCAATTGACCAGAATATTTGTGTGAAATGCGGCGAGTGCCTGGTAGCCTGTCCGCCCGACTACAGTGCCGTAAGGAAAGTATCACCGCCGAATCTGGCCCCGACCATTGACCGCCCGGAAAAGTGAAAGAATGCAGGGTTACCCACCAATCGCCTTATAAAATATAAGGCGATTTCCAGAAAAGAATATACCAAGTGCGGTTTGTAGTTCCGCCTTCAGGCGGTGTTATGCCGCCTGAAGGCGGAACTGCAAGCTTTGATCTGGTATGTTTTTTATTGGAAATCACCTAAACCTAAGTGCTCCGTTTCAGAAATAATGTCCGGGTTATAAATTCCGCGGAGTGCAAAGCTTGCTTTGCGGGAATCCCGCAGTGGCGCAAAGCAAGCTTTGCACTCCTCCGTTTTAACCCGGACATTAT
>JAUCGG010000339.1 GCA_030378015.1 Desulfococcaceae bacterium HSG8 | reverse complement strand
CCGTGCAAATCCGTGTCCCGAAAAACAGGGCACCAAATCCCTGCTTATCGCTAATCCTCTCTATCTACATGGATTATGGGTAAGCAAGGATTACGTGAATAAGAGGGCACGTAATCCCTGCTTAACCATAATCCGTGTAGATAGAAATGATCCGTGCAAATCCGTGCAAATCCGTGTCCCGAAAAACAGGGCACCAAATCCCTGCTTATCTCTATCTACACGGATTATGGGTAAGCAAGGATTACTGAGTGAGAGAGCACCAAATCCCTGCTTACCCATAATCCGTGTAGATAGAAAAGATCCGTGCAAATCCGTGCAAATCCGTGTCCCGAAAAACAGGGCACCAAATCCCTGCTTAACCATAATCCGTGTAGATCTCCGCAGGGCATCCCACACCCGGTCTGCCACATCTGTATAAGGCGAGAAAGGATAATCCAGGAATTTTTTCATATACCATCTCAGTTCGGTCATCAGTTCCGAGTCAGGATGCCCCTCCACAGGAAATCCCACAGGAGAGGGAATCTCAACAGGTTTGGAAGTTCTTTTGCCGTCTGAAAGGCGCATCAGCTCGAAACTTGCAGGGTCAGTCCCGGTGATATGGCGTATAATCAGCGTGTTCATCATAGTTTCCTTTTTTCAACGGAGTGCAAAAATTAAGCGAAGCGGTTTTTTGCACAGCCCGGGAAAATCAGATTTTTGTCAGATCAATCTTGTCACATCCTTTACATTCTGATAAGAGAAACAGCAAATAGCAAGCACCAAATTTCAAATAAATTTCAAATTTCAAATTTTCAATATCTGAACCTCTGATAATTCAAGTAGTTAGGTATTTTTTACAAAAATAACTTACCCGCGGTTTTAAGGACACGGATTCGCACGGATCATTTTCAGTAACGGAATCACAGCAGGCTGACCGGATTATTTCTGTAATAAAATCCGTTTTTATCCGTATTCCAATATCCGAACATCTGATAATTCAACCAGTTAGGAGTTTTTCAAAAAAAATAACTTACCCGCGGTTTTCAGCATATTGTCCGTCATTCTATGGAAAATCGGTCCGGATTAACAAATCCGAACCCCCACTGCGGGGATTTGTCAATCCGAACCGGGCATTTTATTTCTTGGGAATCTTCATGGTCTGACGCTCACAACGAATGATGAAAGTCCGCCGCGACTCCCCCCTTTTGTAAAGGGGCCGGGGATTTTTTATCCGGGACTTTTATATCTCGACAGTCATAAGTTCTCTGAAGCCGCTGTTCTGAGTCCCCCTTTTTTAAAGGGGGATTCAGGGGGATTTCAGCAGGTCGGGGGAAATCCCCCGGCCCCCCTTTAAAAAAGGGGGAGTTTCCCGGTGAGTCATTTCAGCTATTTATGAGAACTTACGACTCACGAGTTATATAAATCCCTATAGAAAATAAGGCATCCTCATTTTTGCCCCGAAGCAGTTTACAAAGTCCAATGGTTGCTGAAATGAGGGAGGCCGGAAACGAAATGCAAAACAAAAAATGAAAAATGAAAATCATCCATCCTGTTTCGGTGTACTTGATATTGTATTCCCAAAAGAGAAAGATGAACTGAGGAGCAGCCCGGATAAGTGTTTCGAATGCGCTTGTAAGACGGAGTGCCTGAAGACGGCCCTGCTGGAAAGAGGGGGGCTGAAAGTACATGAAGAAACAGTTGACAGAGCTTATGAATCCGGTATGATAGGGTTCTTGGAAAGATGGTCTAAAAAGAAAGCGATTCACCGCAAAAAGCAAGGTAAGAAGTAAGATTGTCCGGAGTGCCGAACTCTCCTGTTTACACCGGGAGCATTCCCCAAAAGCAGGTTGCATATCGCATATAATAAAATTCAATATGTTACTTGTTCATAGGCTCCGCCTGGAAGTGCATTCGGCAAGGATCTGCCTTGCGAGACATCTGTTTTAACACCTCGATTTTACAGTGAAACACGAGGCAGATTGATCCTCTCCGGGTGCATTCCCAGGCAGAGCCTGGAACGAGAATTTCCTACTTTTTTAGGAATGCGCCCGTTTACATCTTGCCAAGCTGTAAGTTTGGCACTCCGGAAATCCGAATTAATTTACTGGAGGAGAAAAAATGCAACGGATTCAAAATACAGATATTTCAGGCAAGCGGCTTTTTTTCAGGGTTGATTTCAATGTCCCCCTGGATGAATATCAGAATATCAGGGATGACTCCCGGATAAGGGCAGTTTTACCCACTTTGAAATACGCCCTTGATCACGGTGCAAAGCTGATCGTGGCCTCACATCTGGGCAGGCCCAAAGGGGCAGTTGTGCCTGAGATGAGCCTCTCTCCCGCGGCCAAACGCCTGGGCAGACTTCTTGAAAAAGAAGTTATTATGGCAAAGGATTGTATCGGAGATGGGGTAAAAAAACTCGTATCTGAAATGAAACCCGGGGATGTACTTCTTCTTGAAAACCTGCGTTTTCATCCCCAGGAGCAGAAGAATGAAGATGCCTTTGCCGGACAACTTGCCGAGCTTTGCGATATATATGTAAATGACGCGTTTGCCGTTTCCCACCGTGTCAATGCCTCTGTCGTGGCCATTACGAAATACGCACCGCTTTCTGTCGCTGGCTTCCTGCTGCAAAAAGAACTGGATTATTTCAAAAAGGCAATGGCAAACCCCCAGCGACCTCTTGTTGCCATAGTGGGAGGTGCAAAAGTTTCAAGCAAACTGGGCGCGCTGGAAAATATGCTGAACCATGTTGATAAGTTTATCATCGGCGGTGCTATGGCAAATACCTTTCTGAAGAGCAAAGGATACGCCGTGGGAAAATCAAAAGTGGAGGACGATCTTGTCGAAGTCGCGGGTTCGGTAATGAAAAAGGCTGCTGAAAAAGGGATCAGGTTTTACCTTCCTGTGGATGTTGTCGCGGCAAGCCGCTTTGACCCTCATGCTCAGATAAAAAAGATTCCCATACAGGAGATTCCCGAGGACTGGATGATTATGGATATCGGGCCTGCCACATCCCTGCTTTATTCCGAGGTGCTGTATGATGCAAAGACGATTATCTGGAACGGCCCAATGGGAGTGTTTGAAATGGATGCATTCAGCAGGGGGACCATTGCCATGGTTCATAATCTGGCGGATTCCTATGCACTGACCATTGTCGGGGGCGGTGACACGGATGTTGCAGTACACAAGGCTGACGAAACAGAAAGGATAACTTATATATCAACAGGCGGGGGAGCTTTTCTTGCACTCATGGAAGGAAAGCAACTGCCGGGTGTCGCGGCTTTGGACGAAGCAGACAGGAATTCGTCCTGACCCATGCGGAAACGGCTTATGGAAAAGGAGAATATTTCTCCCCTTAAATACCACTGCCGACCCATTGATTTATCTCCCTGTTTATGTCATCAGCATCTGTACAGCACAAGGATGTTAACAGTCAAAAAACTGAAATAAATAAGGCGGGACAAAAATTGACAATTTGGAATACAAGGGAAGAACTGAGCAAAACAGACAGGTTAAGACGTTCCTACTATAAGCTTCTGAGGGATGAACTTGATGAATTTATGATTCAGTACGCGCTCATAGATTCTTATAACAATTTTTGCGAAAGAAATATTCCTTATCCTTTTGTAGAAAAACGGGAGTTGAAACCCCGCGCTATACTCCCGGATTTGGAATATGAATGTCAGAACGCTTTCCTGGTTATTTTTGTGGAGGATATGATTCCCGATATGCATAAGAAATACATCCGTTTCTTTGATGCGAACAAAACCACAAAGACAAATCTTTTGCGCTCCAAGACACTCCCGCTTTCAACTGAATTTGACAGATATTATAAGCATTTGGAATCAGCCCGTTTTTTTGATTTTATGGAAACACTGCTTCCGGTTGATTATGCCCTCCTGATCCAGCGGGATGCATCCAGCCAGAGAGACCGCTACAGCCTTTCTCATTTTCATGTGCGAATAGACTGGCCCATTGCGGATGCGGCTGAAGATATGGCCCGAAACCTCCGCTATATTTCAAAGGATCTTTATGAAAAAGGGGATAAATACGCGGAGGATGTACAGAAGAAATTTTTCGAATATTACGGGCTGCCCATGATGGTAGGCGGGAGACGTACCGCTGCCATTGTGGCTGCCCAGTATCTCAAGCGTATTCCGTGTATTACCACAGTATATGCGGGAAGCAGTGAAACAAGGGCGTTAATACGAATTTCCGAAAAAGGGGTTTCAAAGTGGGTCCTCATGCGCTTCACCGGCGAGGAAATCGCTCAGTTTGCAGAGGGAGCCGGTCTTAAATCAAGAAGCTTCCGGAAGAATTATGTGCTTTTCCGCGGAAAAGAGGATGATAAGGAATTTTACGTCTGCATCTTCAAGACAACATATTCTCCTACGGATCAGGCCAGGCCCCCTGATGACGGCAAGATGCGGGAAATCAAGCCGGATCTCTACTGGCTGACCGTTGATAAACAATACGTCATCCCGGTACCGGGGGTGTGGAAATATTCGCCGCTTCCCATAAACATCATCTATTCATAGGTAAGAAAAGGAGTGCAAAAGATTTTTTGCAACAAAGCAAAAAATCCGCCTATTACACCACTTTGTAAGTTCGTCCCCCCCTTTTTTAAAGAGGGCCTGGGGAATTTTATGTTACAAAAAAAGGGTGTTGCGGCAGAAATCCCCCCCGGCCCCCCTTTAAAAAAGGGAGGAATTTACAAGTTGGTGTACTAGTACACCACTTTGGAAGTCCGTGGCCCCTTATAACTTTGATCGGTTATGTAAAATCAGCCTGTCAGCTTCCCGGAGGCTCGGCTCGGATTGGCAAATCCGAGCCGCCGGATTTGTCAGTCCGGCGGGAACAGAAAGGGGGTAACGAATTTCTGCCTCAGTGTACTAGTACTGCAAGTCACAAGTTCGTACACAGTAAAAAAACACTGTCCGCCCTGATTTTAAGGGCTGGAAAAGTGTGTACGAACTTATGACTTGGTGTACTAGTACACCACTTTTTAAGTTCGTCCCCCCCCTTTTTAAAGGGGGCCGGGGGGATTTTATGTTACAAAAAAAGGGTGTTGCGGCAGAAATCCCCCCCGGCCCCCCTTTAAAAAAGGGGGGAGGAATT
>JAUCGG010000338.1 GCA_030378015.1 Desulfococcaceae bacterium HSG8 | reverse complement strand
AAAAAGTGGTGTACTAGCAGGTGTGTTCCCAAACGGAGTTTGGGAACAAGATCAAGTATCATTTGACGAGGCATGAGAAAATTGCTCGAAGGAAGTGGCAAAGCCAGGGTTCGTGTTTTCCAGTCCTGCCGTGGCAGATGGTTTGGGACGCGCTGGGAAAAGCTCTTGAAACGATGGCGCTTATCTTCCTGATAATGAAATCAGGCGGCCGGGTTCTGCCGAAGAGTTGAACGCCCGGAATCTGTTATTTTATCCCGGAAACCAAAGTTTTCCAGGAAGCCTGTTTCAAGAAACTCCCGGAAATATTATCACAGATTTCAATCAGGCGATTGACGGGCAGGGAAAAAGATAAAACATCAGCAGGAAAGAATCCCCTGACAGACGGATCAGTCAATCCCACAACACACTTGGGAAGCTCACTGGGTTTCTCTTTATAGGGAATTGTCCATACGCTTTGACAACCTGAAGCAAATGGAATAAGGACATTGTTGTTGGCTGGCCGGTCATAATTGGCCATTGTCACCAGACCCGTCAGAGAAAGTGCATCGGCCCAGAGATTGACCACTTCAATATCGGCTTTTTCTTCAATATTTTCAAGCTGCCCGAATATAAGGTAATCCTCTCTGGCCGGACGGGCCTGTATTTCCGCATAAAAGGCATTACCGAGTGCTGCATTTTTTTTGAACCCCTCCTTCTGGGACAGAAAAGTGCCTGCTTTCTCTCCCGGTTCTTTAAATCCCAGGTAGCACGCTGCTCCGCTGCATCCGGGGTTTCGTGCGGAAAAGCATAAAATTTCGCCCTTTGTCACACGTTCGAAATATTCAAACATACAGATCCGTCGCTTTTCATCAAAGGTGACAGCATGAGGAGGTTTCAGGGGAGTGAAATACCAACCTGTGGGGGGAAATTTAAAAGGGATATGCTTTATGAGCTTGCACAGAGAAGCTTTTACTGTCTTGTTATCCATTTTTTCACGGGTCACTTTTTTCCATATTAATCACTTGCAAAGCTTTGCACTCCGTTTATCCGTTTTTTCCGAACCCTGCCGGTTTTTTCCACGGCGGAACCAGTTGCCTTCTGACAGGTAAAACAGGACAGGTAAAGCGGCTGGTATCTGTTTGCGGCAGCAGATCTGTTCTTACTGTGATAAACTCGAGGGGCAGCCCGCTTTTTTCAGACACTCTTGTCATAAAATCGTATCCTTCATATATGGCTTCCACAGTTGTGTCATCAATCAGGTTTGCATTGCCGATGATGCCGGTGATCTTCATTTTTGAGGTTTTTTCGATTTCATCACGCATTTTAAGGCATCCCTGCACTGTGTCTGTAAAAGGGCGAAAGGGATTTATTACTTGGAGCATCTGAACATCCTTCCCCTTCAGGGAATCAGCGAGGGCTGCAAGAACCGTTGCCCCGACATCATCACCGCCGGCATCCAGCAATGTCACGTCACTGGGCTGACGGATCATTCCCGAAACAGCAGGGGTTAAGATCGGCAAGTCTGCCCGGAGATATTTTTCCGGGGGCAGGACAACTTCAATTCCTATTTCGGAAAGCGTGTTTTTTGCCTCCCGGGTTCTGAAATAGGGGTTAACCAGATCAAGGTCAGCAACGCGGACATCCAGACCCGCGTTTTTCCTATTCACGGCAAGATTTATGGAAACCTCTGTTTTCCCGCTGCCGTAATTGCCAACAATAATAATAATTCCGCTGAGATGAATTTCCATTTTTGTCAGTGGTCAGTGGTCAGTTGCCAGTTGCCAGTTGTTGCAACGGACAACTGACAACTAACTAAATTGATAGGTCGCACATGCGTTTTCTGATTCCCATGCAGTCACACGGGTAACGCTGACCTCGGGGTAGGTAATTTTTTCCTGAAGTTCCCGGGCAATATACCGGGCAATGATTTCCGATGACGGCGGGTTATCATGGAACATGTCCAGCTCGTTAAGGAACTTGTGATCCAGCGTTGCCATAATTTCTTTCACATGGCTTTTCAATTCCCCGAAATCCACCAGGATTCCCGCGTTATTCAGGGTATTTCCGCCTACACATACTTCGATTTTCCAGTTATGCCCGTGAAGGTTTTCACATTTTTCCCCCACCATCTTTAACTGGTGCGCTGCTGCAAAATGGGTGACAACTTTTAATTCAAACATTTTATTACCTTTTGTCAGTTGCCCGTCGCAACTGACAACTGACGGGTTACCCCTTAGCTGCTTTTGCCATCCCGCTTCTGAACATATTTTTCAATTTGTTGGTCAGCTTTCCCTCTTCAAGCCTTGCAAATTCCCTCAGGATAGATTCCTGCCTTTTGGTTAGGTTTGTCGGTGTTTTTACCTCTACCTGAATAAGCTGATCACCACGTTTCCCGTTTCTGAGAGAAGGAATCCCTTCCCCATAAAAATGGAATACATCCCCGGGCTGTGTTCCTTTGGGGATTTCAAGAGTTTTATCCCCCTTGAGTGTGGGCACGTCTATTCTCGCACCCAAGGCGGCCTGCACAAAGGAAATCGGTATCTGGCAGACAATATTCGTATTGTGACGTTCGAAAAATTCATGGGTTTCTACCCGGATAAAAACGTAGAGATCTCCCGGCGGGCCACTGTAAGCCCCGGGTTCTCCCTCCCCTGTAAGCCGGAGCCTTGATCCGCTGTCAACACCTGCCGGGATTTTTACGAAAACCCTTTTGCTTGTCCGGATCTTTCCGACCCCCCTGCAAGAGTTGCAAGGATGGGGTACGGACTGTCCTCTGCCGCGGCAGCCCGGGCAGGTTGTTCTTACGGTAAAAAATCCCTGGGTTCGGGAAACCTGACCTGTACCGCCGCAATGGGAACAGGTTTCAACCTGGGTCCCCGGTTCACACATTGTGCCGTTGCATTCGGGGCATGCTTCCATTTTCTGCACATTTATCTCAGTCTCTTTCCCAAAAGCAGCATCCATGAAAGTCAGCGTCATGTCATAGCGGAGGTCTGCACCTTTCTGTCCCCTGCCCCTTGATCGTCTTCCTGAACCGAATCCGAAAAATTCTTCAAAAATATCTCCGAAGCTGGAAAAAATATCTTCAAATCCTCCGAAACCGGAAAAACCGGAACCTTCCAGTCCTTGGTGACCATACTGATCATACAGGTTTCGTTTCTGAGGGTCCCGAAGCACTTCATAAGCTTCTGCCGCTTCCTTGAATTTTTCTTCCGCTTCCTTGTCTCCCGGATTTCTGTCCGGATGGTATTTCATGGCAAGCTTGCGGTAGTTTGCCTTTATTTCATTATCAGATGCATTACGGTTTACACCCAGTGTTTCGTAATAATCTCGTTTGCCAGCCATTTAATTTCCGATCGTCCGCCTGCATATATATTGTAATAATCAGTTAATTATGATAACTCTGCCTTGTTAAGATGGTTTTTAATGTAATGCAAAAAACGAGGTTGTCAATGAATAATAAAGAACTCCCTTTTATCAGGGATATGTTTGATTCAATAGCGTCCAGATACGATTTGCTGAACCGGCTGTTAAGTCTCAGGCAGGATGTCCGGTGGCGGAAAGCAATGGTGTCTGCAATGGAAATTCCCGAAACCGGGAACGTGCTGGATGTTGCCTGCGGGACCTGTGATGTTCCTCTTGAAATCCGGCAGCAAAAGGGGGACGGGGTTGCTGTTTTCGGAATTGATTTTTCCCAGGCCATGCTTGTCCATGCCAAAGAAAAAACCCGGGCATCCGGCACCCACCTGATTGCAGGGAATGCTTTTCATCCCCCTTTCAGAAAGGATATATTTGATGCTGTAACCATTGCCTTCGGGATTCGGAACATCAGGGACAAATTATCTGTATTAAAAATTTTCCATGATCATCTGAAAACCGGGGGAATGCTCCTGGTGCTGGAGCTTGCCACGCCCCCGCAGGGATTTATATTGTCGCTTTACCTTCTATATTTTAAGAAAATTCTACCACATATCGGATGGCTTTTCTCGAAAAATCTGAAGGCATATCAGTACCTGCCCGACTCAGTGATCCATTTCCCTGCCCCGGACGAGTTTGCCGATATCATGCGTTCAGCGGGGTTTTCACGGGTCAGATGGCGGAAACTGACACTGGGAATTGCAACCCTGTATGCAGGATATAAATGATTTACGATTCCCAGCAGATGGAAAATGCCCTGAACTCTCCGGACGGATTGATAAATCCGCCTGAACTGCTTGGGATTTGTCAAGCGGGCATCAGGGGAACAGTTTCCATCTGTTCGAATCGTAAAAATGTCGGAATTCTACATCAGGGATGAACGCCGGGGCCGTCCCTTCATAATGACACCGATGATAACTCCCACGAAAAGAACACCGGCGCCGTATATGAACCATTTGAGAGACCGATCTTTTTTCAGTTCTGTCAGTTCCTGCTGCATCTTTTCAGATTTCTTTGTTTGTTCGAGAAGGTGGGAGGCTGTTTTTTTATATTCCAATTTGAGTTTCAAAAAATCGGCGCATTCGGTTTTCAGACTTTCATAAGATTTACGAAGTCTGTCAAATGATTCATCTTCCGATGTAAATCCCGAGGTGAGCCTTTTGACCTCCTCTTTCAGCTTTTTGTTTTCTTCTGTCAGATCAGAAATCTGTTCGGAGAGTGCTTCAGAACCTTCTTCCGATTTTTTCTTTGCAAGTCCGGCCGGTTTTTTAGATGTAAGATAACGAGTGAGCACCCATCCTTCCTTCCCGTTCGGCAACAGGGCCTTTGTCCAACCCTCTCCCCTTTCCAGCACTTCAAGACGTTGTCCGGGTGAAATCATTGCCAGTATTTTACGATCATTTCCCGGTTCCCTTCTCATGGTTATTTTAACTAGGTCAACATACATGGTTTCGGCCTGAGCAGTCACTGCCGAAAGCAAAAGCATCCAGACCCCGATAAAAGCATATTTTTTCATAAACAGCCTCTCCGAGTGATTTTCAGTAGATCGAAAACTTCTGCAAACAGTGGATTCCGGAAACTTTTCGATCTACTGAATTTTATCTCCTTATATTTCCCCTTTCCGGCAAAGACAGGCCAGAATCAATGCAGATTCTTTTTTGTGTATCCGAAAATACAGTGACAGACCGGATTTTGAGGGGATTCCATCTGCTGATAATAGCATCTACATGATTTCAGATTTTATTGCAACAAATGATTGCATCGTTGTTTTCAATCCGATTCGTAGTTTCGCGTTCAGGCCGTAT
>JAUCGG010000297.1 GCA_030378015.1 Desulfococcaceae bacterium HSG8 | reverse complement strand
AAGTGTAACTATTTTCAGTTTATATGAAAGCCCGCGAGCAACGGAGCCAAACTTTCAGTCTGGCATAGCGTAAGCGAGCGTAGCGAAGCTTGCGCATACACTCCTGCCAAACTGTAAGTTCGGCACTCCGTTGCCCGCGGGACTTTCATATAAAAATTCGGTTTTAACCCGAAATCCACTGTCTGCAAAAGTTTTCGGTCTAAGGTGATTTCCTTCCGGAAAAGAATATACCAAGTGCAGTTTGTAGTTCCGCCTTTAGGCGGCATAACACCGCCTAAAGGCGGAACTACAAACTTCTGGTATGTTTTTTATTGGAAAGCACCTAATGTGTTTCGCACTTTCCAAATTCCGCCACAAAAATATACCACGCAGGGTGAGGTTCTTTTCACCATGAGTCGGTGGTAAGAACCCATGCATTTGCAACCTTGCAATAAAAAATGATGGAAAATCTTATTCCTGAAATCCGAATCAGTACAAACCAGCTTCAATCCCTTATCGAAAAAAACAGGATGCTGAAGAAAGATATCCGTGTTTCCCGTCAGACTGATGAAATAACATCGGATCTTATTGTGAAACAGTTTGAAGAAACAGAAAAAATACTTCACCGGTTTCAGACTGCCAGTTCCCAGTGGAAGACTGTTCTCAACTCTGCTTCACAAATTTCAATCATTGCCACCGATACAGAAGGGATTATTACTGTTTTCAATACCGGCGCTGAAAATCTCATAGGGTATAGCGCGGAGGAAATCATTAAAAAGCAGACTCCTGAAATTTTTCATTCAGCATCTGAATTAATTTTTCATGGTAAAAAATTAAGCCGCAGGCTGGGGCAGAAAGTTGAAGGCATTGATGTTTTTCACCAGTATGCAGTGACAGAACCTTCAAGGCAGCGTGAATGGACTTATATCCGAAAAGACGGGACCCGGTTTCCCGTAAATCTGTCTATTAATCCCTTAAAGGCTCCGAACGGGACATTAAACGGATTTCTCTGCATTGCAACTGATATTTCGGAAAAGAAACGCTCGGAAGAAGCTCTTCGGGAAAGTGAAAAAAAATACCGCCTGCTGATAAATAACATTCCGAATGTAGTATTCAGAGGATATCCGGACGGAACCCTGGATATTATTGACGATAAAATCGAAACATTGACCGGTTACAGCAAGGAGGCGTTTTTATCCGGAAGGGTCGGATGGTCTGATCTCATTATTGAGAAAGACCTCAAACCCGCCATCGCCATATTCAAAAAAGCCTTAGAAAACGATAATAAATCATATGTCAGGGAATATCGTATCCGATCAGAGTCGGGGAAAGTCGTCTGGGTGGAGGAGGTCGGCCAGATTATTTGCAATGAAAGCGGAAAAATCGAATTTATTACCGGGTCTGCTCTGGATATTACCAAGCGCAAGCTGACCCAGGAGGCCCTGCGAAAAACCCACGAAGAACTGGAGATGCGCGTTGAGAAAAGAACAACGGAGCTCGGAAAGGCCAACGAAGAGCTGCAGGCTGAGATCCGGGAACGCAGACAGGCAGAACATGCCCTTCGGGAGTCGGAAAAGAAGTATCGCAGTATTTTTGAGAACGCGGCCGGAGGAATTTACCAGTCCTCACCGGAGGGGCGGATTCTGACGGCGAATCCCGCGTTTGTAAAGATAATGGGATATGAATCAGAAGAAGAACTGAAAAAGAGCATAACAAACCTGAAAGAGCAGTTTTACGTCAAACAGGCCAGCCGTGACGAACTTCAGAAACTGTTCAAGGTATGCGGCTCTGTCAGGGATTTTGAAACCCGGTTTTATCGGAAAGACGGCAGTATTATAGAAGTTTCCCTTAACGCGCACGAGGTCAGAAATGAAGAAGGGGATATTCTTTACTATGAAGGGGTACTGGAAGATATCACGCAAAGAAAACGTCTTGAAGAACTGAAAACAGCAAAAGAACTTGCCGAAGCTTCCGCACAGGCGAAAAATGAC
This sequence comes from Desulfococcaceae bacterium HSG8, assembly GCA_030378015.1. Taxonomy (GTDB): domain Bacteria; phylum Desulfobacterota; class Desulfobacteria; order Desulfobacterales; family 4be13; genus JAUCGG01. Next base: position 3,236 of record JAUCGG010000297.1, on the reverse strand, counting down.
TTTCTTGCGAAAGTGAGTCATGAAATCAGGACACCGATGAACGCTGTCATCGGCCTGACCGATCTGTCCCTCAGGAAGGAATTATCGGGCAGGCAGCGGGATTATCTTGAAAAGATCAGGCATTCATCCCACGCGTTGCTGAGGATCATTAATGATATCCTGGATTTCTCCAAGATAGAGGCAGGCAAACTCAGCCTGGAATCCATTGATTTCCAATTGCACAGCGTACTTGATAATGTTTCTGATATGTTTTGTAACAGGACAACAGAAAAAGGAATTGAACTTGTTACGTCTGTTGCTGATGATGTTCCATGTGCATTGATCGGTGACTCGTTGCGACTCGGGCAGGTACTCACCAATCTGACGAATAACGCTGTCAAATTTACTGATGAAGGAGAGATATTCATCGGTGTCGAACGGGTTTCCCGCGAACACGAAACCCCCGTAAAACTGAGGTTTGCTGTCAGAGATACCGGCATCGGAATCAACCGTGAATATCTTCCCAGGTTGTTTGATTCCTTTTGCCAGGCTGATGGTTCCACAACCCGGAAATACGGCGGAACAGGCCTGGGGCTGGCGATCTGCAAGCGGTTGGTGGAAATGATGTCCGGAGAAATCTGGGCAGAAAGCAGGCGCAGCGGAAGCGTGTTTTATTTTACTGCGGAATTCGGCATACAGCCTGAGGAAAAAGAGCAGAAGCAGGTGATTCCTGAAGGGATTCGAGGTACAAGAATCCTGGTGGCAGACGATAACCGGACCGTAAGAGGTATTTTCGCCCGGGTTCTGGAATCATTCGGTTTTGAAGTTACATCTGTCAGTTCAGGCAAGGCTACCCTGGAAACACTTGAATCTGCGGGGAAAAATTTATATGACCTGATACTTATGGATTGGATGATGCCAGGCATTGACGGTATTGCCGCTTTGAAAAAGATCAGGGCATATCAGCCCTGGTCTCAGATTCCGGTGATAATGATGACAGGATTCGGCCGGGAAGAAGTTACACGTCAGGCAGAACTGGCCGGAGCGAACGGATTTCTTATAAAACCGGTCAAACAGTCATTGTTGTTTGATGCCATTATGAATGTCCTGGGACAGGGAGAAGATAACGGACAAAAGATAACGGGCCGCGGGCAGCAGGCAGTGGGCAGTCAGCAGCGGATGACAGACATCAGTCTGGCCGGGACGCGGATTCTCTTGGTCGAAGATAATGCTATTAATCGCTTGGTGGCAACAGAAATCCTGGAAGAGGCAGGCATTATTCCGGACACGGCTAAAAGCGGCAGGGAGGCGGTCAGTGCGGTGATGGATTTTGCTTACGATGCTGTGCTGATGGATGTGCAGATGCCTGAAATTGACGGATATGAAGCAACGAAGATGATCCGGGATTTGGAGGAATCCGAAATTCAGGAACCCGGACAGGACACCGGGTCAGTAGTTCATAGTTCTCGGCTTCCCATTATTGCGATGACTGCACATGCCATGAAAGGGGACAGGGAAAAGTGTCTGAGAGCAGGTATGGATGACTATGTTAGCAAACCCATAGATACGCAGTTGCTTTTTTCCGTTTTAACCCGATGGGTAAGTACGGAGACTCGGAATATAAGGCATAAACCACGGAATAAGGGGCCTGAAATCCGACTTCCTGATACGCTGCCGGGCATCAACCTTGAAACAGCAATTGAGAGACTCGGGGGAAACAAAAACCTGCTCGGAAAACTTCTGGCAGAATTCCGAAGAGATTATGCAGATACGGCAGATAAAATAAAGGAAGCACTGGGCAAGGGAGATACAGAATTTATCCGGCAACTGGCACATACGATTAAGGGAGTGGCTGGTAATTTTTCTGCAAAATCGCTTTACACTTCATCATTAGCTATGGAGATGGCAGCCCGACGCAAAAACACAGATGATATCAGTTCCCTGACAGGCTTTTTCGAAGACGCGCTGGAACAGATACTGAAATCAGCGCAGGCTGTTGAAAACGCGTCGGAGCCTTTTGAAAATCAGTTATCAGATGAGGGGCAGCAAGATATCCCTGCGGATATTTCAGAAGTTACCCCAATGATTATAGAACTTTTTCAGTTGCTTGAAAAGAATGATCTGGAAGCAGAGGAGTGTATGGAATCAATAAAATCGTATTTTACCGGGTCCGTACTCTCACGGGATATAGGAGAACTGGAGGATCATATAAACAGACTGGATTTCGCGGGCGCACGAAAAAAACTGGACAGTATTGCGTCGGTCTTGAATGTAAGCCTCCGGGAAAGTGTTTAGTGTTTGGTGTTTGGTGTTTAGTATTTGGTGTTTTGCTCCGACTTTCCATATGGTTCGTGAGGTCATAAAGATCACCAAACACCAAACATCAAACACCAAACACTTTCATCTAATATCTTTCAAACTCTGAATCCTCGTCCCATTCAGCGGAGGAATAACCAGTTGTTTTAACATCCGATGCCGCATCGCTATCTTTGGTTTCACGTCTGTCTTTAGTCTCTGCCGGTTTATCGGGCATATTTCCCAGGCGGGATCTTTTGTGCCCGGTCTCAGACTGTCCCGGTTCTGCCATATCATTCACCCTGAAGAATCTGATCACATCCCTGAGATGCCCTGCCTGCCCTGCCAGCTCCTCAGCCGTTGAAGACATTTCCTCGGCTAACGATGCATTCTGCTGGATAACCTGATCCAGTTGCTGAACTGCTTTGTTGATCTGTTGGCTGCCGCTGTCCTGTTCCCTGCTTGCCGCGCTGATTTCCTGAACCAGTTCCGAGGTTTTCTTAATATCCGGGACCAGGCTGTCCAGCATTTCACCTGCATCTTTCGCAATCTCAACGCTGGAACCTGAAAGCTCGCCGATTTCAGATGCGGCCTTCTGACTCCGTATGGCAAGGTTGCGAACCTCTGACGCTACCACCGCAAAGCCCCTCCCATGGACACCGACTCGCGCTGCCTCTATTGCAGCATTTAATGCCAGCATATTCGTCTGTCTGGCTATTTCTTCGATAATCGAAATTTTTTTGGCAATCTCATTCATGGCAGTTACAGTTTTGGTAACCGATTCTCCGCTTTTCCTGGCATCTTCAGCAGTTTTCTGATTATAACGGATTTAGGGGAGGGCACAACATCCTGAAATTATTAAACAGCAAAACGGCAGATATGTCCGTTCCGGGACACTGCGGACCGGATGGCCGGCATATTGTTTTCTTCGGAAACTGCCGTTTCCGGGGAATGTCCGCCGG
>JAUCGG010000055.1 GCA_030378015.1 Desulfococcaceae bacterium HSG8 | reverse complement strand
TATAAATAATTATGAGTTTACAATTTTTGTAAACTCGGCAGATCGAAACTCTTTAAAATTTTTTCTTAAATATTATGAATAAGATCAGTTTGTTATTATGTTTTTTCAGACATAAGGCGATTTCCGATAAAAAACATACCTGATTGAAGTTTGTAGTTCCGCCTTCGGAACTACAAAACTGCACTTGGTATATTCTTTTCTGGAAATCACCTAATACTGATGTCTGGATTGTACAGAAATTTTCCGAAAGCGGAGTGCAAAACCTGTCCGGGATTATCGCAAAGCAAGCTTTGCACTCCGGAATAAAATACCCATTGCTCGCGGGGATTGGCAAATCCCCGCAAGCAGGAGAGGTGCTGTTTCCCCGAACCGGGTATATTATTTATTCGGAGTTCCCTAAGTTATTGTACTAACGTGAAAACAGGGCAAAGCGCAAAAAACCGCTTCGCTCTATTTTTGCACTCCTTTCTGACTATCGCCGGCTTCCGGCAATTTCTTAAACAAAGGAAGGAGACTGTTATAATCATCCATGACATCGTAAACTTTTTTATAATTATTTATATCTAAAGCTTTTTCGGTGTACCCGGGCTGGTGTGATACAGCATCCTGGTAGAAACGGATTGCCTCATCCAGTTCTTTTTTCCTTTTATATAGGATATCCGGCTGATTTGCGATATCTGGAGATTCGGGGCCGATTTCCAAGGCTGCACGCATATTGGAGACTGCTTTGTCAATTCTTTCCTGGACAGCCAGTATATTTGCAAGATTTCTGCGCGCAGATTTATGATACGGATTTAACCGCAAAGTTCTTTCAAAATATGAAACTGCTTTGTCTATGCTCCCTTTGCGAATCAAAGCAAGCCCCATGTTGCGACAGGCTTCTGCAAAATCGGGATCTATCCGAATGGCCTCGGCATAGTTTTCAATAGCCTGATCAAGCCTGCCCTGGTAGAAAAAGGCATTTCCCATGTTATTATATGCGCTTCTTGAAAGCGGATTTATACGCTTCGCTTCTGAATAATGCCTGATCCCTTCATCAATTTTCCCTTTCCGAACCAGTGCCAGTCCCATATTATTATGAGTTTCCGCTGAAACAGGGTCTGTTCGGAGGGATTCGGTATAATGCCGGATCGCTTTATCAAGCTCATTCTGATGGAGAAACGCGTTTCCCATATTATAATGAATCGTATAATTATCCTCTGTTATGGAAAGCGTATGCTCATAAAGGGTGACGCTGTCCCTCCAATACCTTGTCTGAAGCCATGCCACAGCCGTCAGCCCGGAAAGCGTTACCGCTGCGATTCCTGTAAGTACCGGCTTTTTGTACCGACACCGGGCCAGCAGTTCAGGAAGGCCCCACGCGATTATGATAAACAGACCGATGAGAGGTATATAGGTATAACGGTCAGCCATGGATTGCCTGCCGACCTGTACCAACCCGATGACGGGCACAAGGGTCCCCATGTACCACAGCCATCCCGCCCCGAGATAAGGTCTCTGTTTTGTATTCCGAATTACCAGGAAAAATACGGAGATCAGCAGGACACATGCCCCTGCGGTCTTCCACAGCGGTATGGCCCCGGGATGAGGATATAACAGACACAAATCACGGGGAAGGAGCATCTTTCCAATATAGCTTATATAGGAAACAATAGCATTGGAAAGTCTGTCTTGGAAAGGAAGCAGTTTCGAAGCTCCCACTGCCCCTGCATTTTTCTGAGCCAAAAAGGTTACAATGCATGACCCTGCCGAAAGTGCGAACAGGGGAATCTTTTCCAAAACCAGGGATCGCAGGCGGTGCAGGCTTTCCATTCTCCTCATGGGCCAGTAATCAAGAAGAAGCAATACAAAGGGCAGCGTCACTACCATAGGCTTGGACATCAGCCCCAGGATAAACCAGATCAGAACCGGAAGATAGGTTCTGATCCCCGGTGTTTCAACATAACGGATGTAGCTCCCCAGGGTGAGCATCCAGAAAAAGGTGCTTAATAAATCTTTGCGTTCTGATACCCATGCAACAGATTCCACATGAAGGGGATGAACTGCAAACAAGGCAGCCACAACACCGCTCTGCCACAAGTCCCCGCTCATCCGCCTGAGAATGATGAACAATAACAGCGTATTTCCGATGTGAAAGAGCACATTGGTCATATGATGATGTCCCGGGTTCAGCCCGTAGAGCTGAACATCCGACATATGCGATAACCATGTCATGGGATGCCAGTTGGAGGACTTCATGTCGGTGAATGCCCATATTATGCTTTCCGGACTAAGGCCCCGCCGGACATTGTCATTCATGGTGACATACTCATCATCATCATAGGTGATAAAATCATGGTATCTCACCTGCCAATAGATGATCAGTATCGCAATAACCAGCATCAGACAGATCAGAAGATCACAGCGTATGTTAAAACAGGTTTCTTTACGGAAATTACTCTCAGTTATTGTTGGCAAATCATTTCCCATTATCTGCTCCGTATTTTCTGACCACCAGATTACAAATAGATTCCAATTTGCGATTTGTTTTTCCGGGTATTGTGATTTGTTTTTTGTAGCTGCCTATTCGCTTAATGAAATCAGACTATTTCGCGCATGGTTCGGATTTGCCCAATCTGAAGCGAGTACCAGAACTCCGCTGAAATTGTGAGGTACAGATACTAAAAATGTCATTAAATTGCAAAGTGACAAATGAAGGATGCCTATTTTTTTTGTGATTTCCGTGTCTTTCGTGGTTAAAAAAATTGCAAAATGAAGGCACGCTCTAACCTATTGCAAAAAATATAATACCTGCAACAATCAGACTGAGTACACGAAACAGTTGACCCAGCAGCAGAATCTGGGCGCCCATTTTAGGAGAAAAAATACCCATGTATCTCGGCAACTGATGCCGGAGCGCCCGAATAGGAAAAGCCAGCACGTTTCCAATCAAAAGGGCCATGACGGTTTGCTTTACTGTAATCAGGCCGGCATCAAGCATCGCACCGGCTGCTGCAAAACCTGAGGTAAACTCCGCGGCAAAGCTTAATATTACCACAGAGAGCGATTCAATCGGGATAATGCTCAATACAATCTTTCTTGCAATGAAATCATTGGCGATTTTGAAAAAGCCAAGCTCATTGACCACAAAGACAGCAATATAAATGGGCATAACATAAAGCGCGACATTCATGACCCGTGCCGGGAGTTTTTCCCGGATTCCTTCCAGAATCCCGCTTTTTTTGCGCTCCTGTTTTTCTGTTTCGGCTGTTATCAAGGTTTCTTCTTTTTTTATACTGAAACGCCCATAGACAAGAAAAAGAGATGTCCGGAGAACGGTTGCCAGAAATGTCAGGAGATAGTAGAACACACCCGCCATTCCGGTAAGCGGAAGGATAATAAAAAATGTCGTGGGCAGATGCAGAAAATAAGCCGGAAGCTGGTTGACAAAGTTTGTCAGGAAAAGCTGCTTTTTGGTGATTTTTTTCTCTTTGTAAAAGTCAAGGAGCATTGCATTGGCAGTCACCCCGGAGACAAATGCAGCCGTAAATGCGGCACCGCAGCGTTCACCCAGGTTTCCGAAACGGAAAAAAGGCCTGGCAGCCACAGAGAGGGTGCGTGTCCATCCGGACGCTTCAATAACCTGACCCGCCACAAGTCCCAGGGTAATGAAAAACATCAGGCGGAGCAGGGGGAAAAACAACCGGGTAATCATCCGCTCAATGTTTATCTCCTCTGTAAGAAACAAACCTGATCCAAGTAGAACTGCTGAAAGGATCAGGGAGATAAAAAATGCTTTATACCTGGGTTTGCCTCTTTTTCCAGCCATAATTTTTGGATATTCTTTCAAATAAATTCCAAATTCATATTATCATTCGGAATTTATTTGAAATTTGAGGTTTAAAAATTGTCATGGGTGCATTCCCGAAAAGTAGGAAATTCTCGTTCCCAGGCTCTGCCTGGGAATGCGTTTACAGAGGCTCTGCCTCGTATTTCATTTTAAAACCGGTTGGTTAAATGGAATACCTCGCAAGGCAGAGCCTTGCAGAATGCATTCCCAGGCAGAGCCTGGGAACGAGTAACATATTGAATTTTATGATCTGTACATTTTTTGGGAATGCTCCCCATTGTCATTTGAGCTCCCATTATATTTTTCTTTTTGCAATAATCAGAGACCAGTAATCCGGTTTTCGCTTTTCAAGCGCCCTGACGTCCTCAAAGATTTCTTCATCCTCGCGCCCGCATCTGGATATCCCCCGGCTGTTTTCAATAAGGCCTGCTTCAGAAAGTGCCTTGTTGATATCTTCGATATGTTTATAAGTTTTTAAAAGAACGACGTTCTCAACGCATTTGGAATATTTGCGCAGTTCCTTTCCCCCGCGGGCACCGGATGTGATCAGAAGCGATTCATCACCTTCCACCAAGGGCAGGTTCAATCTGGATGCCGCAGCCAGGTAAGACGGGATTCCGGGTACAGACTCAATATGGATAAGGGGATTTTTCTTTTTTATGGCTCGAACAAGATAGCCGTATGTTGAATAGGTTAAGAGGTCGCCCAGGGTCAGAAAGGCCGCATCCCTGCCTTTTTCCAGTTCAGCCATAATCCTTTCAGCATTTTCTCTCCACAGCACTTCTTTTTCATTTTCATTATTGGACATCTGGAATGGAAGCATTCGGATATCAGCGGATTCTGAAATGTGGAGCTTTGCAATATCAACCGCCAGGCTGTAGTTATTCTTGATAGAGGATGCCGCAAAAATCACGTCCACCTTGTTGATGATCCTGACTGCTTTAAGGGTCAGAAGCTCGGGGTCACCAGGTCCTACACCGATGCCGTAAAATGTTCCTATCTGATCGTTCATTTATTTCCTGCCTGTTTGCTGTTCGGCCAGGATGATCAATGCGTTGACAACACTGGCGGCGATGTTTGAACCGCCTCTCCTGCCCTTGTTTGTAATATAAGGAAAATCAAGTTCAGTAAGTAATGCCTTGGATTCAGCAGCGTTGACAAATCCCACAGGGAAACCTAAAACCAGCGTGGGTTTGGCACGGTTTTTCCGGATCAGTTCAATGAGTCGCAAAAGAGCAGTGGGTGCATTGCCAACCGCGTATATTCCGCCTTCCATATGCTTAACGGAACGATTAACCGCCTCATGCGAGCGGGTGGTGCCGGCTTTTTTTGAAGCATCTGAGACATCAGGATCGCCAATCAGGCATAAGGCTTTTCCTCCGAATTTTTCCAATGATTTTTTTCGTATTCCCGCGCGAAGCATTTCCGTATCGGTAATAATATTTTTTCCGGTCCGAATCGCCCGGATTCCTGCCCGGATGGCATCGGGATGAAAACAAACCGACTGCATGTAACCAAAATCAGCCGATGTGTGGATCATTCTCCGCACAATACTCCATGCCTCCGGATCGAATTCATGGGGTCCGGCCTCTTTATCAATAATAGCGAAACTGAGTTTTTCTATTTCATTGGGATTCATTGTTATTTCCATCGTTGTTGTCAGTGGTCCGTTGTTAGGCGGATTGAAGTTTGTAGTTCCGCCTTCAGGCGGCATGACACCGCCTGAAGGCGGAACTACAAACTGTATATTCTTTTCTGGAAATCATCTTATGGTTCAGGACACATGGTTTGATACCAATTTCCTTTCAGTCTGATAAAGATCGAAGATCGAAGGCATATTTTGGGAATGAGATGCATAAATTATCTCAGAATCTGGTATCAGTTCATATGTCTTGAACCATAGTTGTCCGTTGTCTCAAAGAAATCGGGTTTTTCCGATTTCTGTTGCTCACGGGCAACTGACAACGTAGTACAGCAACTTATAAATTCCTCCCCCCTTTTTTAAAGGGGGGCAGGGGGGGATTTCTGCCGCAACCTCCTTTTTTGTAACGTAAAATCCCCCGGCCCCCTTTAAAAAAGGGGGGGACGAACTTAAAAAGTGGTGTAGTAGTTTCTGCAGGATTCAACAAAAGCACTGCAGAACCCGGGGTTGCTTCCGAAATGCAGATGCACATAGCTTCCCAGGGTATTATTGACACAAAATCCTTCTTTCCGAGTGTTCCTCCCCGTTCTCCCTGAGATGGCATACACCTTCCTGATATCGGGGACAGGGTCCGCAATCTCCGAATAGTGAAATTCATGACCGCGGGCTTTCATGCCTTCTGATCCGACAATGGCATTTTCTTTCAGGACAACCTCCCGGTATCCGAGCGATCTGAGGCGATTCAGAAGCCGCGTGGAAAAAGGAAAGCATCCTGTCATGGGAAATACCCTGCCTTCTTCCCCGATAAACTGATCACACAGATACATAAACCCGCCGCATTCCCCGTAGATCGGCATACCGCTCTGGCTTGCCTGCCTCACCTGACTGCGCATGGTTCTGTTTCGGGACAACCGGTCTGCAAATACCTCGGGATATCCTCCCCCGAAATAGATTCCTGAAAGGTTTTCCGGGAGTTTTTTATCATCTGTCGGAGAAAAAAATACAAGCGCGGCTCCCTCTGATTCGAGCATGTCCAGGTTATCCTGGTAATAAAAACAGAAAGCAGCATCCCTGGCTATTCCGATCCTTAAAGAGGAATCCTCAGCTAGTTCAGCAACTTGTAAATTCTTCCCCCCTTTTTTAAAGGGGGGATTTTTATCGCAACCGCCTTTTTTCGCAAGAAAAATCCCCCCGGCCCCCTTTAAGAAAGGGGGGGAATTTGTAACCAGGTTTTTCTTTTCTTTAATTTTTCCGGATCTGACACCTTTTAGCAGACGCTTTGTATCAATTCCCTCCCCGATCATATCGGAAAGAAGGTCAGTATCCTCCTGTTTTAACATATGTTCGTCATCTGTCACCAGTCCCAGGTGTCTTTCCGGCATGGTGATCCGGTCATTTCTCAGGATACCGCCCAGGACCGGGACAGATAAGTATTCTCTTGTCGCATCTTCAAGGTATTTCAGATGATTCTTACTGCCCAGGTTGTTAAATACAACACCGGCAAAGTTCACTTCCGGATCAAATTCCACAAATCCCTTGATCAATGCGGCAGCACTGCGTGCCATGCTTTTCGCATTTACAATGAGGATTACGGGAAGACTGAGCCATTTCGCCATCTGGGCGGTTGATCCGGCCTCGCTTTTGCCGTCATAGCCGTCATAAAGCCCCATGACTCCTTCGACAATCGCGATATCCGCGTGTGCGGAATACCGCCGAAAGATATCCAGGTTGTATTCCCTGGAAAGCATCCATCCGTCCAGATTGCGGCTGGCCGTCCCGGTAATCCGGGTGTGGTGGCCCGGATCAATAAAGTCCGGGCCCGCTTTAAACGGCGCAACCTTGTACCCCTGCTTCTGAAGCCACGCCATAATCCCCAGGGATATGGTTGTCTTTCCTGAACCGCTGTTGGTGCCTGCGATCACATATCCGATTGTTTTGTCCATGGTCTGAATGCTTTTTTAAAAATCTGATCCCATTTTTCTCCGAGGACATCCGGGTAAAGTATGGTTCCTATCTGATGAATCCCATACAAAAGCCGCATGGTCGGTCTGGAAACAATCTGTTCGTCAACAATATATATTTCATTATTCTTTACAGCCCTGATTACTGAAAAACCGGGTTCGTTTTGTATCATCTGCTTGGTCGGCTGATTCATGGCGCCGCTTTGTGCCAGGAAAACATCTATCTCATTTGCCTTGGATAAAATTTTTTCTTTTCCATAGATGGCGATGTTGGTTCCCCGGGACGGGGTCCCGTCATCGGCAACATTGATTCCTCCGGCTGTCCTGAGAACAAAATCCGCCATAGAACCACTGGTAAAGGTTTTCATATTTTTATGCATGGCTTCAAAATAGACCCGCTTTTTTGTCCGAACCGAACCTGAGATCAGGCCAAATTCCCTGACTGCCTGGCGGAATTGCCCGATCATGCATTCGGAGGCTTGTTTTTTCCCGGTCAATGCCCCTGTAACAGCCCAGTACCGGTACATATGCTCAATGGTTTTGGGCTGCACGGATACAACTATAATCCCGCTTTTTTCAAGCCGCTGCATCAGTTTGGCATATCCCCGGTCAATCATGGGGCGGATAAGTACCAGATCAGGTTTTGCAGCAAGGAATTTTTCAGGATCATCATGATATGAAAACACAGGTTTGTTCACTGCCTTTTTAAGAAAACGATCCTGCCGTGTTACCCCGATAATTTCCCGGTCAAGCCCCAGGGAAAAAAGGTTTTCCGTATGCGCTCCGTACAATGATATGATGCGTGTAAACGGCTTCCTGATTTCAAGGGTTCTTCCCCCCTGATCTGTCAGGATCTGATTTTCATTGAGAAAAAATTCTCCGGTCACGCCTGCACGGGATAAACCACCCGGATTCAGTATCAGAAAAAACAGGAGAAGAATGTGAATGTTACGCATCATAATTTCCCCGGATCAAAGTTCAAAGCCTGTTTTGTGCGAAGCTTTGAAATCAGGGCAGTTTTCAACTGCCTATACATTTAAAATGTCCGTCATAAGATGTTTATATCATCACTCATGCCCAACTCTCTGAGCGCAGTCTTTGTTTCTTCGATTCTCTGTGTCGAAATGCCGTCATTTTGTAAAACTTCAACATTTAATGTCAGTTTAAGCCCATGACTGCCCGCAAATTTGGAAGATGGTTTCTTCGGACAATCATTCTCGTTTCCATTCTTTGAATTTACGAACTAACTCGTCAAATAATTTCTTAAATGAGCAGTCCGTTTTTGCCGCTCTCTTAAAATTCATAGCATTGATAATATCCTGGGCATATTCAAGTCCCCCCAAAGGCGGGACGATTCCTGCATTCTGCATGGCTTGGAGCAGAAGTTTCTTATAACGATCTCGCGAGCATTTATAAGCCGGAGCATCGCAACCTTTTCCCAGAACAGTTTTAAAGGCAGATGAATCAAGCAGAAGCCACCTTTCAATATGAGGATCGGGTATGGCGCAAATTGTGAATTCTTTAAATTCTGTATTTTTTTCGTCAATCTCCTTCCTGCGATCCCCGTACCCCTTACAGTTGGCATCTGTTGCCACAATAAGCAGATCCGGCAATCCCTCTCTCTCACGGTGCATATCCCGCAGGTAATTCTGAAATTCTGTAATGACTTTGCCATGACCTCCCCGTACACTGCGATTCACGATTTTTACTTGTATGCGGTTTTCGTGCGCAACTCTTCTGATCAATGCCGTAATAAACGCCTCATGCCCGTAATCTTCAACAAAAAGGATAATTCTACGCATCAAAATCTCCTCTCAGGATGCGCTCGGAAACGGGAGTATCTTCAGCATTCAGGGCATCGTTTATACCATTTTTTTGCCATATATCTCCCCATGAAGAAAAAGGCTCAATTTCAGTTTTTCCAGACGATTTCCGAAAAACAAACAGATTTTCATCGGAAAACATGTCAGGAAAAATCGGAGAGTGGGTAGTGATAATCAGTTGTGTGTCGCCTGTTGCTGCGCGGTTTTTTAACAGGTCGGCAATCATGCGTATCCTGCGGGGGTGAATGCCGTTTTCAGGCTCTTCAAATCCCAGCAAAGCAGGCGGCTCTTTCGCGCCGCCCAGGGCCAGCAATCCCAGGACACGCAGTGTGCCTTCGGACAAAACACGAGCCGGAAAAGGCGTGTCCCCTTCTAAAAGTTTCAGTTCGACTTCGCCAAGGTCGTTTGCTCCCACATCAATGCCTGTTACATCCGGGACAATCATCCGAAGGGCTTTTTCAACGGCTTCAAACTGGGGTTCATCAAGCGCGCGCAGCGTATTTAAAAAGGAGGCAAGCTCTTCACCCATCAGACCGATATGGCGCACCTCTTTTACAGGATTGGGCGAGCGCATCCGTTCTCTTGGCTCAAAATAGAAGAAAAACCAGCCGGAAAGCTCCTGGCGCATGGCAGTCAGATGCGGGTAATGGGGCGGATAAAGCGGCATGGAAAGGATACTGTGATCCAGATAACGTTCATAATACGTCGGATGAGCCTGACCTTCCATCCGTAAATGCAGCCGTTCTTTCATCCTTTCGAGAAACGGACGCCTTTTGCGGCTGATTTCTCCTTTTTTGTTCAGCGCAGCCAGGTATTCATCAGCTACCCGCAAGATGCCGGATTTGGGAAGTATTTCAATTTCAATGCGATAACGTAAATATCTTTCACGGACAAAGGATTGAGGTTTTCCGTTTTTCAAAGTTTCAGATGATGTTTTGCTCTTTTTCATCTCACGGATCTGGCGATTCACCGCATCTGCAACAGAATCAGAAAGTTCGACATCTGCTTCAATACTGAATGAAGCGGTTTCCTGCTTCAGTAATCCTTTAAGCCCTTCATTTCCAAAAACAAAAGACTCCAGGGGCTTGCCGCGATAAGGCGGTTCAAACGCATCTTTTAAGGTACGGCTAACCGCCATCCTGGATAAAAGCTGCAATGCATCCAGAAAATTACTTTTCCCTGACGCGTTGGGACCGAATAACAAGGAAAGCGAATCAAGACGGGCATTCACATCCGCCAGTGATTTATAGCCTCGGATCTTAATCTGTTTAAGCATATGTTTCTCCGCAATTTAGCCGCTCCGAAACCAGTTCATCAAACGCTGTGGCGTCCTGAAATCAGATTCTTTTTTTAAGTATGAGTTCATCAATGGGTGCCTGTTTTAAATATTGCCTGCCTGGCCTGATAGCCGGGTTCGAATCGGATTTCAGATTGCACATGAAACACTTCTTCAAGCAGGGACTCATCCATCATCTCATCAGTCTGCCCGCTCGCAGCAATTTTTCCGTTTTTCATAAAAATCATCTCATCACAATAAACCGCGGCAAGGTTGATATCCTGGAAAACGGAAATCACGGTTAAACCGTTTTTTCGGACACGTCTTTTTACAATATCCAAAAGCGTTATGGTGTGGCTGATATCCAGGTTTGATGTGGCTTCATCCAGCAAAAGCACATCCGTGTCCTGGGCCAAAGCTCTTGCAAAAACTGTCCTCTGGCGTTCTCCGCCGCTGAGTTCGGTAACCAGATGATTTTGAAAGCGTGCCACTTCAGTGATTTCCATTACCTTTTCTACGACTTTGAAATCGGTTTCAGACGGCGCTGCAAAACGAGGAATATACGGATACCGGCCCATCATCACCACATCCATGACTGTGTAGGGAAAATTGATATAAAAATTTTGCGAAACCAGGGCAACATGTCTTGCAAGCTCTGGTTTGGAGATTTTCCTGATCGGTTTTCCCATGTAATCAATCAAGCCTGCGCTCAATTTTTTATGTCCGACAATAAGGTCGAGAAGCGTGGTTTTCCCGCATCCGTTGGGCCCTAAAATTCCATAAAGGACACCTTTTCCTATGGCCTGTGAAACCTTGCTGATAACAGTTTTATCTCCATAGGAAAAGGAAGCATTGCTTATGTTCAGACAGGATTCGATCACGCCCGGGCCCTTATCTGATTTTTTCGGAATATCCAGCAGAACACAGGTCCCCCGATCAATGCGGTGAGTACGCCAATGGGGATTTCAACCGGCAGTAACGCGCGGGTTACGGTATCCGCCGAAAGCATAAGGATGGCTCCTGCCAGAAAACACACGGGCAGGAGCCTCCGATTATCCGGGCCTGAATAGGAACGCATCATATGCGGCACTAGAAGCCCTACAAAACCGATGATTCCCGAAACTGACACGCAGACGGCAGTGACAAAAGAGGCAGTAAGTAAGAGACAAAGGGTCACTTTTTTTGTGTCAACGCCTAGGGTTGCGGCCATGCGATCCCCCAAGGAGATTACATTCAGATCCCGTGCGAAATAATAGATGATAAGAAATCCCGTGAAAACAACAAGGCTTACAATTCCCACATCTAACCATGTTTTTGAAGCAAAACTTCCCATGAGCCAGAAAATGATAACTGATACCTGTTCATCTGCAACATATTTCAGGAAGCTGATTCCTGCAGACAGGATTGAGGAAACGATAATTCCCGAGAGGATCAGGCTGTTGGAGGACAACCCGTCCCGTGCAAAAGTGCGGCCTGAAGAAAGAAATATGACGGAAAACAGGGTCAGCGCTGCACCGGCAAACGCAAATGCCGGGAGGACATATATGTTAAAAAACGGAAAAAACAGGATGGCGACAGATGCCCCGAAGGCAGCACCTGCTGATATTCCAAGTGTAAACGGGTCAGCAAGGGGATTCAATAAAATTCCCTGGTAAACCGCACCGGACAGGGCAAGCCCCGCACCGACAACCGCAGCAGACAGTATCCTTGGAAGCCTGACATCAGTTACCACAGTTTTTGATATCTCATCAATGTGTCGGAGAAAATCGCTTGAATTCAGAAGTGTTCCGGTCACAATCTGTAAGACATCCATAAAGGGGATCCGGAGATACCCAAGCCCGGCGGAAATGGTCACAAGGATAAACAGGATAATAACCAGCACCATGTTTTCCGTAATGATCCTGGAACGAGCAATTTGATGATTATATCTGTTTATCGCCATGTCAGAAATATTCAGTAGATCGAAAAGTTTCCGGTAAACCTTGGTAAACAGCGGATTCCGGGTTAAAATTAAAAAACATCCGTTTTTTGATGGGCGCATTTACAACCGGGAGCTGTCCTGAAGGGACGACTGAAAACAGCCCGGCAATTTATTGCCGGGGCGAATGTCCCCCGTTTTTTCAGTCCCGTAGGACGACTGAAAAGCTTTTTTTCAGTCGTCCCTGCGGGACGTGATGATCCGGAACACTCACCCGGCAATGAATTGCCGGGCTATTTTCAAAAGTTCCGGGACTGAAAATCACTCCCCTGACTTGTAAATTACGCCCGTTTCCGATCTACTGAAAATGGCTTAACGGCCCGTTGATATGACCGACCCATATGTCAACGAACGGATCATACTCTGCGGTTCCTTTAAGTACAGGAATGCATTGAATACCGGCTTTGGTAAAAACGGATTTCCAGGAGTCCTCTTCATCTCCTGCCATATCATTTTTCGCGTGGTCACCGGCAACAGACATAAATGGCACCAGATAGGCTTTTCTGATATTCTTTTTAAGCATCAGTTCCTTGATCAAACCCACTTCAGGGTACCCCTCAACCGTTCCGACAAAAATATTGGGATCCTTAAGCTGAAGTTGAAACATCAGCGCCGCATAAAAGGCATTGGACGGGTGGTGGGTACCATGTCCCATCAACACAACCGCTTCGTTCTTCTGACGGTCTTTGGGGAGGGTTTTCAAAATCGCATCAACGGTTTTCTCCATATCCTTTTGCGTTGACATCAGGGGATAGCCCAGGATGATTTTTTGAAATCCGCCCATGATCTTGTATGCCCCGACCGTCTTGCGCAAGTCGTGATATTCCGCACCGCCGATCGTATGCAGGGACTGTACAGCCACATGGGTGAATTTTTCATCCAGCATTTTGGCAAGCGCCACTTCGGGTGAATCCAGATATTTACCCTGCTTGGCGAGTTTTTCCCGGATGATGTGGGATGTATATGCCCAACGCGCAGGAATATCCGGGTAAGCTTTTTTTACTTTTTGCCCGATGTTTTCAAAAGATACTTGCGCTGATGCCTCACTCGATCCAAAGGCAACAAGAAGAATCCCAACTTTTTTGGGTTCATTATGTCCATGACCCGCTGAAGCAAAACAGCTAAGGGCATTCAGACAAAAAACGACAAACACAGCAATTCCGATCAATTCCTTCTTTTTCACTTTTTCTCCTTTATTAAAAACGGTCGGGGCATATCCGATAAGCGTTACACTTTTGCCCGCTTAAAATGTACTTCGAACCGGATCATGCCGGTGGCCTAAAATAAAAAACCCCTGACCGACGCATAAAGCAAATCGGTCAGGGGATTTCGTTTTCAATCCACTTAATTTGGTCATAAACTGTCCATGAATATTGACCAATGCAACCAAGCAGGTCTTCTGACTCTCGGATCAACCTAGTTACCGCGCCTTCCCATTCCCTAGTGAGAACAGTGACAAACTGCGGTTTTCGTCCCCGATTACAGCGGCGGGCCCGTTCCTGAATTTAACAGGATTCCCTATCAAGCTTAAAGCACTCGGCTGTTTTTCTTTTTAAATGTACGGATACATTTGAAAAAGACTCGGATACTAACTGAAATGGAATACGATGTCAAGGGTTTTCCCGTTTTTCCGGTGCTGAAGCATGACTTTTTATTAAATTATTGGCATCCTTCATTTTACCCGAAAATAGTTTACACTTTCCGCGTGTCGGAGGGGTGCTGAAATGAAAAATATAAGAATGCCGAATTATTACATTGAGCATGCAGGCTGCGGGAAATTTGGAGAAGATTGTTCAGGTGATCAGGGAACTTCGGCAGGGTGATGCTGCTAAACATACGCTCAGGCAGATCGCCGAACAGCCAGCAAAGTGATGTCATCCGACTGCTCGGCCCCCGCTGTATGTTCACTGAGACTGGCTTCGATGCGGTCAAGCAGGGCATCTGCGGAATCGCCCGGATCAGACAACAGGGAAAAAAGACTCTCTTTACTGTAGCATTCACCATCTGAATTCATGGCTTCCGTTATACCATCAGTAAAAGTGACCAGTATATCTCCCAGTTCTATCTGGGTCATTCCTGCTTCAAACGGCATATCAGGCATCATGCCCACTGCAGGACCCGTCGGTTCAAGTTGCTCTTTCACACCGTCTTTATTCACGATGGCCGGCGGCTCATGCCCTCCGTTAATGTATATAAGCGTACCGGTTTTCAGATCAACCATTCCCAGGAAAATCGTAGCAAACATGTTCGCCTGACTGTGATTCTGAGCAATGTAATTGTTGGTAAGCAGTGCAACAGTTTTTAAGATATCCGTATGGTCAGATTTCGGTTCAGCAGCAGGAGCCGCGTCAGAATCGCTGATCTGCCCCATATGATAATGCTGACCGGTAAACGCGCGGATCAGACTGCGAAATAATCCCATGAAGAGAGCCGCACCCACGCCTTTGCCGCATACATCCGCCATTACAATTACCACTTTCCTGCCATCTGCGACCATAAAAGCATCATAAAAATCGCCGGAGACCTGTTTTGCAGGATGAAATCGCGCGGCAATTTCCCAGTCAGGCAACTGCGGCAGAGCATCAGGAAGAAATCCGGCCTGGATCTGCCTGCCGATTTCCATTTCCCGCTCCAGGCTTTTCAGATAAAGCTGCTCCTTATCCCGCAACCGCTTTTTTTCCAGAACCGCACCGATCCTGGCTCTTAACAGCACCGGATCAACGGGTTTTGGCAGATAATCCTCAGCACCCATCTCAATACAGCGCACCACACTGTCCATTTCATCCAGCGCTGAAATCATTATAATCGGTATATTTCGCCAGTCCTCACTGGCTTTGAGATATTCCAGAACCTGATAGCCGTCCACTCCCGGCATCATGATATCAAGGAGAACCACATCGAACATATGGGCTTTGATCATTGCCAGTGCCTGGCTTCCGTTTTCCGCTACCGCTACCGTATGCCCCTGTCGCTTCAGATGACGGGATAGCAGTTCCCGGTTCATCTCATTATCATCAACAACGAGCAGGTTGCCGCTGTCCGCTGTCACAACAGCGGTTTCATCGGGCGCCGGGGGAAGTATCATTTTTTCCGCGACAGGGGGCAACTCGGAAGCTCCAGAAGCCTGCTCCGGAACAGTCTTATCAATATCTGATAAACCTTCGGTCTTTCTGACAAGTCCCAGGAAATTTTTGGCTGCCGAGTAAATTTTTTCAAGGTCAGGAATACTTTCCTGTATAAATTCATCCTTCTTTGCAAGATGCTCGGCATTTTTCAAAACACTTTCCGTAAAACTGATCATTGCGTTTGAAGGAGTATGCAGTTCCCGGCGCAAATTCTCTCCGAATGTATCCAAGCTGATTTTTACCTGTCCCGTTATTTCTGTCCCAGGTGCAAGGATATTGTTTACAATCGCCAGAGATTCCCTTCCGGCCAGCAGGACCTTGCTGATATCGGAAACAAAGTCTTCATATCCTGCCAGTTCCTCAGCGTCCTCTGACAGCATCTCGCTGTAACCGATCACGGCATTCAGGGGAGTACGCAGATCATGGCGCATCTTTGCGAGAATTTCGGCCTGCGGGGGATCTGTTTTGGCTTCTGGTTCGGGCTGGTTAAGCGGATATCGAGGACGCGCTCTTGCTGCCCGAGGGTTTGTTTTTCGATGTTCCTGTTCCTTCATGCTTTGCTCTGGTAAGCAGCAGGGCGGGTTTCTACCCCACAATTCAATGGTGGGGTAGAAACCCACCCTGCATTTGAGTTGAATTTCGCTCCGAATATTTTTATATCATATACCAGCTTATTGCCAGTGAAACAAACACTATCTTATTTTTTTTATTTTTACTCGACAGTCACAAGTTCTCTGAAGCCGCTGTTCAAAGTCCCCCTTTTTTAAAGGGGGATTCAGGGGGATTTCAGAAGGTTGCAAAAAATCCCCGGCCCCCCTTTAAAAAAGGGGGGAGCTTCAGGGTGTGTCATTTCAGCAGGTTATGAGAACTTACGACTCACGAGATTTTTAAATAAAATCCGAATCACTAATGTGTCGGATTGACGATCAATATCAGACTTAGCGGCGGTGGCATGGCTCGGATTTGTCAATCCGAGCCGAGCCATCTGGCCCGAAGGCTTTCGTATCATTTGTGTGATTCGTGGTCAGCCTGTGACATGGCTCGGATTTGTCAATCCGAGCCGAGCCATCTGGTCCGAAGGCTTTCGTGTCATTCGTGTTTAAAAATCAGCCCCTTCCAGGATAGTCCCCTTGAAAATAGCCCCCCTGAGATAGGCCCCGCTGAGATCTGCGCCCTCAAGATCAGCGGTCTCGAATACTGCTTTTTCAAGATTCGTCTTACCGAGATCAGCCCCTCTGAGTTTGGCTCCGTAAAGATTGGCTCCTTTAAGATCCGATCCCCTGAGATCAGCGTTTTCCAAGTTCGCCCAGTAGAGATTAGCTCCTTTGAGATCCGTTTCCCTGAGGTCTGCTTCCCTGAGATCCGCCCCATAGAGATAGACAGCCCTGAGATAAGCATCCCTGAGATCCGCTTTCCTGAAATCAGCGCTGGTGAGTTTGGCTCCGCCGAGATCGGCCCCTCTGAGATCGGCCCCCCTGAGGTCGGCATTTTTAAGGACTGCTCTTTGAAGATTTGCCCCCTCCAGATAAGCGTCTTTCAAGATTGCATCCGCGAGATAAGCATTTCTGAGGTCAGCGTTACGAAGATCAGCTCCTCCCAGCTTTGCTTTGGAAAGCCTGGCTCCTTTCAAGTCAGCATTTTCGAGGTAACAACCGATGCATTCTTTTTTACTGTGCAATTTTTCCAAATCCGTTCGGACATCAGCCGGGGGACTTTTCAGCATTGCCATAATAAAAAAGATGCATGTCAGAAAACCGCAGATAATTATAGCTACTTTCATATTTTGATTGACCTGCGCGGTTACCAAAATGTAGGGTGGGTGAAGCGAAGCGGAACCCACCGTTTTTTGAAGCTGCGGTGGGTTCCGCTTCGCTTCACCCACCCTACAAAGCAGGCCAATCCGGCGTAACTACGAACTCTTTGAATCTGAAGCCGAGAGAATATCCTCCGCAATTTCCGGGGATGGCAACGGAATAAGAGGGGCGATCTGTTCAGGCAGGCTGACCCCTTCCAGAATTAACGGATCATCAATATCTGACTCTCCGGAACGAAATCCGTGTTTTCGCCATGCCAGCTTTCGGATATCCGGATCCCCGAGGGCCTCCAAGAGCATTTTGCCTTTTTCCGTCAGCGCTATCAGAGGGTGTTCGTTCAGTACGGTCGGTTCAGGAATCAGCATACGGATCTGGTTTCTGATTTTCTCCTGATAGTCCGGGGAGGTCTGATAAAATTCGATCAACTGATTCTCACATGCAGAGATAAGGGGGAATGTCCCCTGCCCCTGCCGGATGTATCTGTTAAAGAGAATATCTGACGAACTTTTCAACGCTCCCATATACTTATAAATCTCAATAATATCAGGCTTATATTTATCAATTTCCGAAGCTTTTGCCATTTTACCGTTGTTCAGAGAAACAACCGTCAGGACAGCCATCAGAAGCCCCGGACTGCTTTTGGACGGATCTGCTGATTGAATGACAACGGGGCCTGTCTGGCGTATCAGTCTGAGAGATTCCCACGTCTGCTTCCGCATCTCCAGGAGTTTCTTCATATCTGATATAATGTACAGCTTCTTCCTTTTTTCCACAACCCCGGCTTTTATCAGGGCTTCTGTTATGTTTGGCCATGAATAGAGAACAACAGGCGTACTGAAAATATTGTTCATTTCATAGCTGACGTCCGGGAACTGCTTTTTAAATAATGATGCAACTAACCCGTTCGAAGGCCAGAAAGCATCAATCTCCTCAAGGTCTTCCGGCATTTCAAGACCATCCGTCCTATCGCCGTTGATGACGACTCCGTGCTTTTTCCTCAGAATTTCCTGGAACTGCGGATCCTTCAGCAGTCCTCTTTTTTCACTTCCATAGAAGATGCGGACAGTCTCAATTTCCTTCTCAGGAAGGGCATTTCCGCGGCGCTTTTCCCGTTCAAAGTTACTGTACCATAGCAGGGTTCCTGCCGTTACAATAAAAAGGAAAGCCAGCAGTAACAAAAGTTTCCATTGATGTATCGCGGATACCAGGATCAGCAGCAATCCGCAAAAAACTACAACATAAAGGCCCATGATATTTGTCCGTAGTCAGTTGTCAGTCTTCAGTTGTCAGTCTTCAGTCTTCAGTCTTCAGTTGTCAGTCGTCAGTGGTCAGTAGTCAGTAGTCAGTTGCAACTGACCACTGACTACTGACATTTCGCCAACGCTCCCATAGGATCCCACGGGGGAAGAACTATCGGATCGGTATCCAACGCTTGGAGCAGTTCAGGAGAAAGATACTTTTTGCTTACAATGACCTCGTAAAGATATTCGTCAAACCATCCGTCAGACATGACCATATAGCCTTTATCGCCGACTTTGGTTCCCCAACTATTCTCGACCCGCCACCTGACCGGCCTGTTTCCTTCGTCAAGGTCAACGCCTGTAAACACCATCGCGTGGGTCATCCTACTGTGACCATAATCCAGACGTTCGGCTTTGTCCAGATTGAACGGTATCCCGTAAACCAGCCCGTAGTCATAGATATTCGGATCAAGAATACCTTTTTCCCGTTCGAGCATCTTTCCCACATCGCACCCGAACCACACGGCCTGATTTTCAACTATCATGCTGACGGCCGCACGCTTCAGTGTTTCAATATCCGCATTCAGATAGCGGACCTGCTGACCCCCGACAACATTGCCAAGATACTGCACGGTGTAGAGTCTGCCATAAGGCTTGTCCCGGGTAGGCGCGTGGATCAGGCAAACCATATCATCCAAATCCGCACCCACGAATGTATCAAAAAATTCCGAAGGATTGGTATCTCCGTGTCTTTGGAATTTTTTATCTTTATCCCGCCATTCCCAGGAGAAAGTGTCAGGAGGCTTTCCGAGATGGATGCTGAGAATTCTGTAGAACTCTTTCATCATTTCTCCTTTTCTCCGACGCATTTCTTCAACTGAAGCTCCTTGCTCATTCATTTCCCGGAGCATCTTCGCGCATTCCCTGCATCTGGCAATGAGAATAGCGTTCATGGGCTGGGAATTACTGCTGCTGTTCGTCTCCGGCATCACGGATTTGGGCACAACTCCGTATTTCTTCACAAGGCTGATAAACATATCCCACTGTCCGCCATCAGGAATCGGGCCAGTGAGAAGCCATGCAACAAGTCTGCCATTCAGCGGTTCATCCCGGGTTTCTATTATATTTTCAAGGAAGAAGTTTGCCTTTTCCAGCTTATCCCAGAACATCGGATAACTTTGTGACAACTCAAAATTTTCTAAATTCATCTTCTTCATGGCTGCAAGACGGAAGGTATTCAGCCCGGCAAACATCCAGCATCTTCCGCTTGATCCCTGGCTGGTAGCTTCGGGAGTCTCTATGTGGTGGGAAAATACATGAACAGCCTGATTGACAATATCCCGATTCAGCGCCACCGTTCCCACGGGGTTCTGAGTGACAGCATTCAGTGCGAGCAGATTTTTCGGTTCCGTATCAAAACAGGTTGAAAATTCTGATATATCTTCATTGGTGATATGTTTTTCCATTTTACATCACTTTCCTTAGGGATTTCCCAATAAATAATTTACCCACGCTGCCCGTCTGACCTTAATTTTAATCTTGCTCTTTATCTTTATCAAGCAGGAGCAAGAGCGAGAGCACAAGAGTAAGAGCAAGAGCAAGATACCGGGTATATTAATTTTTGGGAAATACCTTAATTGATCTGTCCGTTGCCGACTGTCAGTTTGACTATCCCGCCAGCTTCAGAGACTGAATTTCTTCGATAAGTTTTGCCTTTTGAATAGGTTTGACAATATAAGAAGTCGCACCTGCTTTATAAAAGGCCTGGATAACGGTTTTCGGATCATCAAGCGCTGTAACCATGATTACATTTACCTCTTCCGACCCCTTTATCTCCATATCTTTTTCCATTTCGCGAATTTGCTTCAGGGCTTCCAGTCCGTCCTTGTTAGGCATCATAATATCCATGCAGATCAGATCGTAGAAGTCATTCTCTTCACGGGCTAATCTGAAGGCCTGCACTGCTTCTTCCCCGTCAACTACAATATCACATTCCCCATAAGGAGAAAGGATATCCTTTAACTGCCGACGAGCAGTAAAGTCATCTTCTGCAATCAATATCCTCATAATCTATTTCCCCTTCATAAAGTGTGTTCCAAGCGGACTTAAATTTATCGAATCCTTTTTCAATCTTTTCCATTAGCAGGCCATACTTTTCTGCATCGCCTTTTCGGATGGCAAGTTCAAGACGAAATGCTTCGTCTGCAATATCGGGAGCATCTGCATCGGATGCCATCCCTTTAATAGTATGCGCATGAAATTCTACCAGTTCTTCATCTCCGGATAATATCGCTTCTTTCAGCAGATGAATCTCAAGCATTCCCTGCTCTATAAATGATATCCGCTGCATGTTGTCCGTCCGTTGTTCGTTGTTGCCCCCTGTCTCCTGCCTGTTGCTCCCTGTCTCCTGCCTGTTGTCCCCTGTCTCCTGCCCGTTGTCCCCTGTCTCCTGCCCGTTGTCCCCTGTTCCCTGCCCGTTGTCCCCTGTTCCCTGTTCCCTGACCGCTGACAGGCTCGGGAGAAATTTTTCGATAACTTCCAAAAGTTCCCGGCGGTTTACCGGCTTTGAAATATGATCGTCCATACCTGCCGAAAAACACTGTTCGCGATCCCATCCGAATGCGTGAGCAGTCAGGGCAACTATAGGAATATGACGGCCTTCAGCCATCCGCTCTTCTGCCTTCCTGATGGCTTTTGTTGCTTCAATACCATCCATTTCCGGCATCCGGATATCCATCAGGATAAGGTCAGCAGATTTATGCTCCAAGATATCCAGAACCGCCTTACCGTCCGCAACAGCGGCCACTTCATAGCCAATCCGTTTTAAAATAGTCGTAACTGCTTTCTGGCTAGTCAGATCATCCTCAGCGACGAGTATCCGGTATTCGGAGTTGTTTTTCAGCCTGTGTTCTGCCTCCTGCCTTCCCCCTGTTTTATGGTCGCTCTCCATCACATTGTCGAGTTCTTTTGGCAGGCCAAAGGGCACTGTAAAGCAGAAGGTACTTCCTTTATTCACTTCGCTTTTCACCCAGATGCGTCCCTCCATCAGTTCCACCAGTTTCCTGGAAATGCTCAGGCCAAGCCCTACGCCGCCATATTTCCGGCGGATAGATCCGTCCACCTGGGAGAATGATTCGAAAATAACGTCCTTTTTATCATCCGGAATACCGATACCGCTGTCTTTTACGGAAAATCGGAGAGATACATTTTTTTTCTCATCCTCATCCTTCTTTTTCTCATCCTCATCATTCTCTTCACGCATTACCTGAATGAGAATTTCACCTCTTTCAGTAAATTTGATAGCATTTCTTATAATGTTTATCATCACCTGACGCAGACGGTCAGGATCGCCTACAAGATGACCGGGAACATCCGGCAAGATATCATTCAGGAGTTTCAACCCTTTTTCCTTTGCTTTCAGTTTCAGAGGAGCGGTTGAGGATTCGATCAGAGACCTGAGTCGGAAATTCACATGCTCTATCTCCAGCTTTCCTGCTTCGATACGGGACAGATCAAGGGCTTCGTTCAGGAGATGCAGGAGTGAATCCGCGGAGTATTTTGCAAGGGTCAGATAGTCCTGCTGCTGATCGGTCAGAGCCGTCTCCAGCGCGAGTTCCAGCATTCCAAGCACACCGTTCATGGGTGTACGGATTTCATGGCTCATATTGGCTAGGAATTCGCTCTTGGCCCGGTTGGCAGCCTCGGCCTGTTCCCTAGCTCTGACCAGTTCTGCCTCTGCCCGGTTGCGCTGAATAGCTGCTGCATAGAGATTTGCGAGGCGTTCGACCAGTCTGATATCCTGATGCACATAATCTCTGCCCGAATCGGCAAGAGCAATCTGTCCCACCAGTTTTTGTCCGATCATTGCGGGTGCTGATAAAAACCGGTTAATCAGTAAATGGCCGGTCCCCAAGCCTCTTGAATCCTCTTCCGGCGTGTTGGTCATCAGCGGAGTCCGATTCTTCAGCACCCATCCCCATAATCCCCTGAATGTGTCGAAGATGATCTCTTTGTCTGATACCTGGCAGATATCCCATACTTCATGGGTCATGGTCGGGCATATCAGGCAGTCTGATGACGGTTCGATATACCCGACGTAGCCATGCACGCTGTCTGTCAGGTCCTTGGCTTTATCAAGTACGAGTTGAGAAATGCTTTCAATTGACAGCGGTGAAATAAGCGCGGCAGACAGTTCTGCCACAGCCTCGTTTACAGAGGCTTCCCGGAAAAACGCCTCTGTTCTCTCCTGAACCGCATCTTCCAGAGTGTCTCTTTCCTTGCGCAGAAGGTCTTCTGTCCTTTTGATCCGGAGCATGACATTCACCTGACTCACCAGCTCGGGCCCTCCGATAGGCTTTGTCAGAAAAGCATCGGCCCCGGTATCCAGTGCTTTGATACGGCTCCGGGTATCCTTTCTTATACCTGTAAGAATAATGACAGGGATATGTTTTGTTTTTTCATCTGATTTCAGTCGTCTGCAGACTTCAAATCCGTCCATGCCCGGCATGGTAATATCCAGCAGAACCGTATCCGGCTGTTCAGATGCTGCTTTCTCAATCCCTTCGATGCCTGATTGCGCAGTGATAACAGGATGGCCAGGGATATATTTCTTTAACAACTCTGAATACAGGAGCAGATTCTCCTCCATGTCATCAATGATTAAAATTTTTTCCATAAATCTGATCCCGCCTCAGACGGTTTAACGGTTCGTATCACCATCCAGCACCTGCCGAATCGTTCTTGCTATTTCGCTTTTCAGCATGGGTTTCATCACGTATTCCCGAATCCCCAGGGCCTTGGCTTTGTCTTCTGTGATCAGTTCGGTGAATCCTGTACAAAGGACAATGGGTATATCAGGTCGGATGCGCATGATTTCCCTGGACAACTCTATGCCGGTCATATTCGGCATGGTTACATCTGTAATGACAATATCAAACTTTTCCGGTCTTTCACGAAAGACTTCCAGGGCTTTTTTACTGTTAGTCCGGGCAGTGACATTATACCCCAGTTGTTCAAGAATCTGCTTTTCTACGTCAACAATCTGATCCTCATCGTCAACCAGCAGGACATTTTCATTTCTCCCCTTGGGATCAGGGTCATCGGATATGAATTTAGGTACGGATGCGGTGCCGATTGCCACCGGAAACAAAATGCGGAATGTAGTTCCCTTTCCGACTTCACTTTCAACAGTGATATGTCCGCTGTGATTTCTGATGATTCCGTGAACCACAGAAAGACCCAGCCCGGTGCCTTCACCGATGCCTTTTGTGGTGAAGTAGGGATCAAAAATCTTCTCCATAACTTCTTTCGACATGCCTTGACCAGTGTCGCTTATGGTGAGTCTGAGATATGAACCCGAGGATATATTATTATGAAGCTCTGTATCATAATTATGAAGCTCTGTATCATATCCCATTTCGTTCAGGGTCAGTCCCAGAACACCGCCCTTTTCACGCATGGCGTGATAGGCATTGGCACAAAGATTCATCATCACCTGATGGATCTGTGTGGGACTGGCAAACACCTCTCTGCATTTTTCATCTATATCCTGCCGGATATCGATAGTTGCAGGCAAGGTGGCTCTTAGCAGCTTTAACGCCTCTTTAATCACTGGTTGAACTTTCAATCTCCGCTGTTTCATATCGCTGTGGCGGCTGAACGCGAGAATCTGACCTACGAGATCTTTGGCCCGGGTTGCTGCTTTGAGAATCGCCTCTAAGTTGCCTCGGATATAGCTGGCTTCCGGCATCTTTTTCAGGCTCATCTCTGTGTACCCCATTATAGGGAAAAGAATATTATTGAAATCATGAGCAATCCCCCCAGCCAGGGTTCCGATGGCTTCCATTTTCTGAGCCTGTCGAAGCTGGGCTTCTGTCTGCCTGCGTTCGGCCATTTCTCTTTTCAGGTTTTCATTTGCGATTTCCAGCGCACGGGTACGTTCTTCAAGTTCAGCGGTTCGCTTCCTGATTTCCTTCTCAAGATGTTCACGGTACTTCCGATTCTCAACCAGCAGTTCGGCACGCTCCAATGCCCTGTAAACCGAGTGTTCCAAAACCGCCATATCCTGGATCGGCTTAATCATATAATCCCATGCCCCCAGGCGCAAAGCTTCAACAACGTCCTGCAGTACACCGGTTCCTGAGACCACAATGATCGGGGTTTCAGGAGACTCCCTGGTCACAGCACCCAGCACATCAAGTCCGTCCACCTCCGGCATACGGAGATCTACCAGAACGATATCCGGCTTTTTTTGTCGGAATATTTCCAGGCCGGCCGCTCCGTCTCCGGCCTGAAGCACAATAAAGCCGCTGTCCTCCAGATAAGCGGAAATGCTTTCACGAATGAGAGGCTCGTCGTCAATGGTCAGCACTGTCATATCGGAAGCTATCATGGAATCACTCTCCTTACGATTTCAGATTTACGATTTACGATTTACGATTCCGTCCGACCGTAATCGTATGATCATTGCAACAGTCTTTCCAACAAAGGTTTCAGGGCAATTGTAGCAATGCCTGAGGTCGTGTCTGAGACAGCATATGGGATCATCAGTGTGTCATTATGGAGGAGCGCACCGCACGTAAAAACCATATTGGGAACATACCCCTCCCGTTCATACTCATTGGGCATAATGACAGGATATTCCAAGTTCCCTAAAACCTTGGACGGATCATCGGGGTCCAGCAGTCGGATTCCTATGCAGTATTTTCGCAGCGGCCCCACACCGTAAGTCAGAAGCAGCCACCCTGCTTCAGTTTCAATGGGAGATCCGCAGTTCCCTATCTGGATAAATTCCCAGGTCTGCTGCGGGGTATGCAATATCCGGGCTTCGTTCCAGAAATAGATATCATCGGAAGACATTATATAGAGATTTTCACCATCCTGCTGAGATACCATCATGTATTTACCGCGGATTTTCCGGGGGAAGAGGGCCATCCCCCTGTCTTTTGCTGCTTCGCCGCTGAGGGTACACATTTTGAATCTCACAAAATCCCTGGTTTCCAAGAGCATCGGCAATGTGGTTCGCCCGTTGTATGCCGTATAAGTGGCATAGTAACATATATTACCGCCATCACCGGTGAATTTTACAAATCGGGCATCTTCGATTCCGTTGCTCTCATTTCTTGCCACAGGAAAGATCACCCGCTCAGACGGATAGCTATGGGAGGGGAAACTGGCCTCATAGTTGGATCGCGCTACCCAGAAAATCATTTCTATTGTTTCCCGAACTGCAACCGAAAAAGGATAAGCGATCCCCACTTCCCTGATTCTTTCCTTTAATTCATTGAAAAGAAAACGGTTTGGCAGTTTTTCAAAAATCCGGGCGCAGACCTGTTCATATACGCCTGCTTCCTGCAGTTTTACAAGGAAATTCCTTTTATCATACGTGGGATTCATCTCCACGATGGGGGTTTCCAGAAAAGGTCTGAGGGGGTCCATAATAAAGTGGTTATGTTCGTCCAGGATCCCGCAGCGAAATACGATGGATGAAATATGGCCTTCTCCGACGGCCCGGAAGCTGAGAATACATCTGAGCGATCCCTCGGGCAGATTATCCTGATCCGGATGCGGCACAACAGAGGGATTAAACAGGGCTGCTGATTCAACAGAGTATTCCTGGGTAAAATATGAACCCAGCAACAACTTCCGCTCATGGGACAGTTGTTCGGAACTCTCTATAAGGCTTTCTATTTCCTGGTAATGTTTCACCAAAGCCCGTCCGAGGTTGGGATGCTGGTCTCCGAACTCTTCAAACACAAGCATGAGCGTCTTCTGGCATTCCGCATCCGAAAGGGACAGCACCCGCCGGATGATGCTCTTCATCCGATCCTTTCCGCCCGGACTGTAAAATTTTGTAATGACCCGGGAAGAATCGGAAATAAACCGCTGTTTTTTTCTCTTCACCTGAAGTGATTTCATTTTATCTCAATCCGCAATTTATTATATTTTATCAGTATGATATGCATCAAGCCCATATATCCGGGTCTGTCCTGCCCAAACTCCGTTTGGGAACGAGGGCTGAGTTTCCATCACATACGCTTTTTCACCATTTCAGAAGATGTCTGAATATCCTTTACCTGATTCAATGCTGTTTTGTCAAAGAATTTTGAGGTCTTTTGCAAGGTTTATCAGCCAGGGTTCATCTTTTTTTTATATTGATTATTGCAATACTGCCAAGGCTGTTGGGCACGAGATTGAATTTGCAAAGGATATTATGGCATCTTTCATAGAAGCTGAAAAGTAGTTTAAACTTTGCAGAACGACTTTTCAAGTCGTTCGGAACGATTTGAAAAATCGTTCTACAGCAAAGTGTCCATTTTTTTATAAATCTGAATAGGAACTTTCACAATTTCAGTCATTGATAATGACTCGTCTGATAAGATCGTTAGGCGAACATTCGGTTGCAAGCAAAACAGTTACAATGGTATTCGGCTGTGCAAAAGGCAAGGATTCCCCCACTTCATTGAAGATATCGTTTATCTTATCTGTTTTTACAAGTCCTTTTCCCGGCAGAACCTCAATCTCCTCTCCTTTGAACATTTTATTTCGAACGTCAATTTTCACGCTGTCCGGTCCGGTTTCAATCACTTTTCCAAGAAAGACATGCGCTACGGGAGAGTAAAGGCTTTTATCATAATTCGGAATAACCTGTTCAGGATCTCCGAAATAAAAGCCCGTACAATACCCCCTGTTATTGATTTTTGCAAGCGATTCAATCCATTCTTTTTTTACCGTGTATTTTTCAGGACAGGCATAATATGTGTCAATAGCTTCCCGATAGACCTTGACCGCGGATGCCACATAATGGATCCCCTTCATCCGTCCCTCTATTTTCAGGGATGTAATGCCGGCTCCCACCATTTCGGGGATATGACTGACCATGCACAGATCTTTTGAATTGAAAATGTACGATCCCCGTTCATCTTCGGCCAAAGGATAATATATTCCGGGCCTCTGCTCTTCCACCACCGAATATTTCCAACGGCAGGGATGGCTGCACAGGCCGCGATTGCTGTCACGGTTCGCCATAAAGCTGCTGAGGAGGCATCGTCCTGAATAGGAAATACACATTGCCCCATGCACAAAGGTTTCGATTTCCACAGAGCTCTGTTCGGCAATTTCCCTTATTTCTTTTAGGGACAATTCCCTTGCTGTATTGATTCTCCTGATACCGATATCTTCCCAGAACAAAGCGATTCTGTAGCTGGTGGTATTTGCCTGGGTGCTGAGATGCAAAGGGATTTCCGGTATGGCGCGGCATGCTTCCCGTATGATTCCCGGATCAGAGACAATCAGGGCATCGGGACGGATTTTTCCCAGTTGTTCCAAGTAATCCGTAATAGCTTTCTGTTCATGGTTCCTAGAATATACATTACACGCCACATAGATTTTCACACCATGATTATGCGCCAATTTTACAGCCGATTTAAGCTCATCAAGGGTAAAGTTACCGGAAAAATTTCTCAGGCTGAAATCCCTGCCCCCGAGATAAACAGCGTCCGCTCCGTAATGTA
This sequence comes from Desulfococcaceae bacterium HSG8, assembly GCA_030378015.1. Classification (GTDB taxonomy): domain Bacteria; phylum Desulfobacterota; class Desulfobacteria; order Desulfobacterales; family 4be13; genus JAUCGG01. The sequence continues at coordinate 265 of JAUCGG010000055.1, read as the reverse complement.
TTGCAATCTCAAGTTTCTCAAAATTGCCTGCCGGCGCAAGGAGTTCTGTTTTTTTGTCTTTGCTACTCACTTTGTTCAATCCGAACCTGATATGATATCAGATTAGTAAAAATTATTATCACAGTCTGATACCATACCCGTTCCCTGATGTCAAAAAATTCGGAATAAATCCTGCTTTTCTGCATGTTATCGCCATTTTTATACAATATTATGCCCGGGCTTCTGACCACGAATCACACGAATCACATGAAAAAACAATATAATA
>JAUCGG010000296.1 GCA_030378015.1 Desulfococcaceae bacterium HSG8 | reverse complement strand
CGATTTTCCCCGGAATGACAGCACGTTAAATTGTCATTCCGGGGAAAATTAAAAAACGGATGTTTTTTAATTTTAACCCGGAATCCACCGTTTACAGCGGTTTACCGGAAACTTTTCGATCTACTGATTATATAAAAGTGTTTTGTGTTGCTCCGGCTTTCATGTTTAGTTGTAATCCACTGTTGCACGGTTAACCGGAAAGTTTTCGATATCTTCTACTGAATATATCATTTCATTTATAAAATAGTGTATCACGTATCATGTATCATGTATCATATTTTGTTCTGAGGTGAAAAATGGATCAGAGAGGCATAATTTCCAGGATGATGCAGGCCTACAGTTGCGCCAAAGATGCTGAACTTGCAGCGCATCTGGATGTAAAAAAGGGAACAATATCCAATTACAGAAGGGGGCGGAGAAAAATTCCGCTTGCGGCAGTGATAAAAGCCGCAAAAGATACAGATTCGACCCTTGACTGGCTGATTACCGGGAAACCATCTGGCCCGAACACGGTTTTGAATATTCAGAATGTGGCAAAACCAAAAACTTTTCATCCTGAGTTTGCTTATGATAATTATATTCCGGTCAGACTTCTCAAAGATGAAATTGCTGCGGGCATGCCTTCGGACATACGGGATGAAGATACAGAAGGGTACTGCCTTATATTTGCCGACAAAGAATGGATTCCGGGTGATCCTGAGCAGTATGTATGCTGCCGGGTGAAAGGAGACAGCATGTATCCGATCCTGAAAGAAGGCGATATAGTGGCAATAGACCATTCCCAGAGAGACCCCGGGCTGCTGAATAAACAAATGGTTGCTTTCCGATATGAAGGCGGAGCCTCTGTAAAGTGGCTTTCTTATGTAAAAGAGGACAGGGTGCTGGGAATTCCTGAGAACAAGAACAATATTGACTCGACCATCTGTCTGGTCGGCGAAGAAACAGAGACAGGCATCATTGGGAAAGTCGCATGGTGGTGGGCCAAAGGGAAATGAACAAAGTCGTTAAAATTCCATATGAACAACTGAGTCCCGGGGCATTGCAGGGCGTCATCGAAGAATTCATTACCCGGGAGGGAACAGAGTACGGCGGAAAAATATTTAGTCTGGAGCAGAAAGTCAGCCAGATCCGGGGCCAATTGGAGTCAGGTAAGGCCATCATCACCTATGATGAAGAGACAGGTACGTGTAACATTATATCCACAGAGAAACTAAAAAAAGGAGTGCAAAAATAGAGCGAAGCGGTTTTTTTGCACCTTCGCGGCAGGCAAAAAACCGCTTCGCTCTATTTTTGCACTCCTTTAAAGATTGATAGAAATACAAATGGAATACCGATGTGAATACTCCGAGCTGTCTATTTTTAACGATCCCGATTATGCGAAGATCGCTTGTAAATATGTCGGCGAGGTTGCCAGAAAAATAGGGTTTGATGACGAAGAGATACGGATAATCGAACGCAGCGTGGAAAACGCGGTTTCCGGTGTGATCGAATACTCGTTCGAACCCGGGGAAGGCGGTGTTATCCGAATTTCATGCGAGCTTATCCCCGAAGGGCTTAAAGTGAGCATTAAAGATAAAGGTCTGCCTTTTGACTTTACCCTGTCCGCGGGGAACGCCGAGATCGGAGACACGGGCCCGTCTGCTCGAATCCTCAGCGTTCAAAAAGATATGGATGAAGTCCTCCTGAACAACCTTGGCCATGACGGCAAAGAGATATGCCTGATTAAATATCTGAAAAACAAGAGTATCTTAGATTATTGCGAACTCCGTGAATTGGGACGATATACAGAATTATGGCCCGAGAAAAATTCGAGACTCGAAGAAATCGAATGCATAGTGAGGCCCATGAAACCTGCCGAAGCTGTGGAGGTTTCAAAATGTATCTATAAAACCTACGGCTATTCATATCCGTATGATCATGTGTATTACCCGGAGAAACTGGTTGAACTGAACAAAAGCGGGCAGATGTATTCCGCGGTGGCGATTATCGGGGAAAACGAAATCGCGGGGCACGGCGCATTGCGTTACTGGCATGAAAATGCCCGTATCGCGGAAAATTCCCAAGGTGTTATAAAACCGGAATTCCGCTCCCGCGGCTGTTTTTCAAAGCTGACCGAACATCTGATTGAAAAGGCAAAATCCGACGGACTGATGGGGATATTCGGTCAGCCTGTAACCACGCACACCTATTCCCAGCAGGCATGCCTCCGGTTCGGATTAAACGAATGTGCGCTGCTTCTCGCGCATATTCCGGCAACCGTAACATTCAAAAAGATCGAAGAGGAACTTTCACAAAGAGGGAGCCTGCTGATCCATTTTATCTATCTCAACAGGCCCCCCGGGGTCATTGTGTATCCGCCTTCCCATCACAAAGATATGATTACGGAACTGTATTCAAACCTGGGATTTTCACCGGAAATGGAAATTCCTCCGAAATCAGAACCCGGGATTGCAGAGACCGATTCTGTTGTCCTGATTAAGATATCAGGGCCTTTGGGCTTTGCACGGATTGACATAGAAAAATACGGAAAAGATATTCTCCGGGAAATAAAAGCAAAGCTGAAAGCGCTCTGCCTGAAGAAGATCGAAGTGATCAATCTTTGGCTCAGTCTCTCCGATCCGATGACGTTCCGCCTGACCGGGGAATTTGAGAAAATGGGATTCTTTTTCGGCGGGATACTTCCGGGAGCCATACCCGGGGGAGATGCACTTATCCTTCAGTATCTTAACAATGTGCCGACAGATTACGAAAAAGTCAGGGTTGAATCAGAGATTGCAAAGAAATTAATTGATTATGTCAGGGACCATGATCCTAACATGGACTGATTTCGGTCCCATGCGGCTCGGCTTCGGCGAGAGTTCAGTCGAACGAGCATATAACCGCCGGGATTTGCCAATCCGGCGGGAAATACCCCGAAGGTTACATAACCTAGCCCAGGGTCAGCGTAGCCATCCTGGGATTGAAAAATTGAGAAAAATTGTATTTACCCTGAAAGGATTACATAATGTGGCCATCTGACCCGGTGCCATCTGAACGAAGATCATGGCTCACTGAGACTTGAAATCATAACAATGAAAGATAACAGGAAGTTTACCTATCAGATTATTGACACTGAACCCGAACTTGAAGATTTTGCAAAAATACTTGAAGGAGAAAAAATCGTTGCTGTTGACTTGGAAGCAGACTCCATGTACCATTTTAAGGAAAAAGTCTGTCTGATTCAGATATCTGTCCGGGAAATAAATGTCATTATAGATCCGTTACAGATCGAAGATTTGTCATCACTCCGCCCGTTTTTCCAGAGGAACGATATTAAAAAGGTTTTCCACGGCGCTGATTACGATGTCCGCTCCCTGCACAGGGATTTTAATATAGAAATAAACAATCTTTTTGATACACAAATTGCGTGCAGGTTCTTGGGAATCAGGGAAACCGGTTTGGAAGCAGTGCTTCATAAGATATTCAATATCAGCCTTGATAAGAAATATCAGAAAAAGGACTGGTCTCAGCGCCCGTTGCCGGAAGACATGATTGAATATGCCACAAGGGATGTGCTTTACCTTGTTCAGCTTGCAGAAATTCTTGATAAAGAACTGGAGAAAAAGGGCAGGCTCTCCTGGGTTCATGAGGAATGTGAAGATTTAAGCAAAGTAAGAGCGGCTTCATCAGATACAGATCCTTTGTACCTGAGGTTCAAGGGGGCGGGACGTCTGTATCCCAGGAGCCTTGCCGTTCTTGAAAGACTTCTTCATGTTCGTAAGGAAATTGCAGAAAAGAAAGACAGGCCGGTTTTTAAGATTTTCGGAAATGATACACTGATGAAAATTGCAAGATCAATGCCTGTGAGCCTGAAGCAATTGGAGAAAATCAGGGCACTGAGCCGAAAGCAGAATGTTATGTATGGAAATCTGCTTGTGGAAGCGGTCACAGAAGCGTCAAAAGCACCAGAAAAAGACCTTCCTTTTTACCCGAGAAAAAAAGCCCCTGTATTGCCCCCGAAAGCCCCTGAAAGAGTGAAAGCACTTAAACGATGGAGAGATGCCAGGGCGCAGAAACTTGAGATAGATCCTGCCCTGATCAGCAACAAATCGCTGCTAAATACGATTTCGATAAAAAATCCATGTAATATAGAAGAACTGGAATCTGTCAGGGAAATGAAAAACTGGCAGATACAGGCGTTTGGGAAGGATATCATCACCGTTCTGCGGAAATTGAACAAGTAGGGTGGGTGTAGCGAAGCGGAACCCACCGGAGGACACACAAAAGGTGGGTTCCGCTTCGCTATACCCACCCTACATCCCACATTTTCAGATTAAAAAAACTCGACATCATCTTCATCGCCTGCTTTTTTGTTAAATGCTCTGACAGGCGATGAAATCAGGGAAGCATGCGTATCCCCCACGTTCATCCCTGCTTTCTTACCATCCCGCCGAGCATGTTCCCGTATTCTGATTACTGTTCTGCGGAAATTGAACAAGTAGGGTGGGTGTAGCGAAGCGGAACCCACCGGAGAACACAAAAGGGGGGTTCCGCTTCGCTACACCCACCCTACATCCCACATTTTCAGATTAAAAAAACTCGACATCATCTTCATCGCCTGCTTTTTTGTTAAATGCTCTGACAGGCGATGAAATCAGGGAAGCATGCGTATCCCCCCGCGTTCATCCCTGCTTTCTTACCATCCCGGCGAGCATGTTCCCGTATTCTGATTACTGTTCTGCGGAAATTGAACAAGTAGGGTGGGTGTAGCGAAGCGGAACCCACCGGAGGACACACAAAAGGTGGGTTCCGCTTCGCTATACCCACCCTACATCCCACATTTTCAGATTAAAAAAACTCGACGTCATCTTCATCGCCTGCTTTTTTGTTAAATGCTCTGACAGGCGATGAAATCAGGGAAGCATGCGTATCCCCCGCGTTCATCCCTGCTTTCTTACCATCCCGCCGAGCATGTTCCCGTATTCTGATTACTGTTCTGCGGAAATTGAACAAGTAGGGTGGGTGTAGCGAAGCGGAACCCACCGGAGAACACACAAAAGGTGGGTTCCGCTTCGCTACACCCACCCTACATCCCACATTTTCAGATTAAAAAAACTCGACATCATCTTCATCGCCTGCTTTTTTGTTAAATGCTCTGACAGGCGATGGATTTCATGAATCCCTGCCTGACAGGGGCTTACAGATCAGAAAAAAAATTTCGGGAAACATTTAAGTATATTCTAATTCAG
>JAUCGG010000006.1:20555-56770 GCA_030378015.1 Desulfococcaceae bacterium HSG8 | reverse complement strand
GCAAGAGCGGAAAAACAGCCATCATGCAGCGTATGTTCAACATCCTGTGGAACAGGAACAGCAGTGTTGTTCCCTTTTATTTCGAGGTTCAGGATCAGGACACCTGGCTGCTTCATTTTTCAGACGATTATATTCGCACTTTCCTTAGCCAGTACCTGTCTTTTCTTACCAGAACGCCGTTTGCCCAGAACAACGAGCCGTGGGAGTGGAGTATCCTTACAGATATGGCAGGAGAGACAGGCAGCGAGAATATTCTCCGTCGGATAGGGTCATTCAGAAATTATTTTGAAAAAGAAAACGAACACCAGGCCATGAAGCTGGCATTCGGATCCCCTTCATGGTTTGCAGGATATGACAACAGATTTTTCCTGGTCATGATTGATGAAATCCAGTATATGACGGAATACATCTATAAAGATAAAGAGGAAACCGTGCAGGCAGCAAATCTGCCCGGGGCCTTTCACGGGCTTGTGGAACTTAAATCAGCCCCGATGCTGGTATCCGGAAGCTATGTCGGGTGGATGACGCGGATGATAGAAGAAATGTTTGTCGGCGGCAGACTCAGGAGAACACCGGTTTCATCTTCCCTGGAGTTCGAACACGGGATTGAGGCTGTTTACAAATACGCCGAATTCCATAAGATTGAAATCACTGGAGACGTCGCTCTTGCGGTGAACACAATGACCCGGAGCGACCCTTATTACATAGCGTCCCTGTTCGGAAGCGAGTGGGAGGGGCGCGATTTTTCAGGCATCCGGGGCGCTGTCATGACCTTTGCCAATGAGATCAGGGACAGGAACAGCGAACTGCACAGGACATGGCTGGAGTATATCCGCATGTCACTGAAGAAGGTGAATGACAGGTACGGGAAGCAGATACTCCTGCTGCTCTCCCGCGAACGGGATAAGGAACTCGGAAGGGATGAGATCCTGGAGGAACTGGGATGGCCCCCCGAAGACGAACCGCTGCTCGAAAAGAAGCTTTCGGATCTGGAATACGGGGACCTGGTCACAAGGGGCAGCACGGATTATCACTACAGGGGCATATCCGACGATATCCTGTACCTGATTTTTCATGACCGGTACCTTTATGAAATCTATCGGAAAAAGATTGATGTAAGGGATGAACTCTCCGCGAAAGTGGAGGAATTGGAAAAGGACAAAAAGGCTTTGAAAGGCAGGCTTGCCGAACTGAAAGGGCGGATGCTCGAACTGATTGTATGGCGGGAACTGAATCTGTGCAGGAAAAAGAGAAATCCGCTGGAAAATTTCAGGAAAAGGCTGCGCCCTCTCTTGGAAGGCCATGATCCGGAGGAGACAGAGAAAAATATCTCTGCCTGCGAAACAGCGAAATTTGATATGGCATGGATGAATTATCTGCTGAATATCCCGGGAGCAATGTACGCGGAACTGGATGCCCTGGCAATATTCAGGGATGCGGATAATTGCCTGGCACTGGCGTTTGAAACCAAAAACAGGAATGAAAAGAATCCCCCCACAAGGGATGAGGCAAAATTTTTCCTGAGAAAGCTGGAACTGCTGAAGGAGTCCCCGGAAAAGCCCGGGGTTGTATGCGGTGTTTATCTGAGCGCAAAAGGATTTTCCGAGGATGTCGAAAGATGGCTGCATGCACAGGGGATTCTTACGGCGGATATGCAAACATGGGGGGAATGATTTACGATTTATGATTTACGATTTACGATTGACGTATGCCTGAATCGTAAATCTGAAATCGTAAATCGTAAATCGTAAATCCAAATGATCTATGTACTTGAAGAAAGAATCGGCGACCCTTCACTGTTTTGCGGTCGGAAGCAGGAAATGGAACTGTTGCTGAACTGGGCAGACAAAATTCCTCGGAAAATGGCGAAGTCCCGCGCGCTGCTGGGCCGGCGCAAGAGCGGAAAAACAGCCATCATGCAGCGTATGTTCAACATCCTGTGGAACAGGAACAGCAGTGTTGTTCCCTTTTATTTCGAGGTTCAGGATCAGGACACCTGGCTGCTTCATTTTTCAGACGACTATATCCGCACTTTCCTGAGCCACTACCTGTCTTTTCTTACCAGAACGCCGTTTGCCCAGAACAACGAGCCGTGGGAGTGGAGTATCCTTACAGATATGGCAGGAGAGACAGGCAGCGAGAATATTCTCCGCCGGATAGGATCATTCAGAAATTATTTTGAAAAGGAAAACGAACACCAGGCCATGAAGCTGGCATTCGGCTCCCCTTCATGGTTTGCAGGATATGACAACAGATTTTTCCTGGTCATGATTGATGAAATCCAGTATATGACTGAGTATGTTTACTATGACAAAGCCCGTAACGTCCGGGCCGTCAATCTGCCCGGGGCCTTTCACGGGCTTGTGGAACTTAAATCAGCCCCGATGCTGGTATCCGGAAGCTATGTCGGGTGGATGACGCGGATGATAGAAGAGATGTTTGTCGGCGGCAGACTCAGGAGAACACCGGTTTCATCTTCCCTGGAGTTCGAACACGGGATTGAGGCTGTTTACAAATACGCCGAATTCCATAAGATTGAAATCACTGGAGACGTCGCTCTTGCGGTGAACACAATGACCCGGAGCGACCCTTATTACATAGCGTCCCTGTTCGGAAGCGAGTGGCAGGGGCGCGATTTTTCAGGCATCCGGGGCGCTGTCATGACCTTTGCCAATGAGATCAGGGACAGGAACAGCGAACTGCACAGGACATGGCTGGAGTATATCCGCATGTCACTGAAGAAGGTGAATGACAGGTACGGGAAGCAGATACTCCTGCTGCTCTCCCGCGAACGGGATAAGGAACTCGGAAGGGATGAGATACTGGAGGAACTGGGATGGGCCCCCGAAGACGAGCCGCTGCTCGAAAAGAAGCTTTCGGATCTGGAATACGGGGACCTTGTCACAAGGGGCAGCACGGATTATCACTACAGGGGCATATCCGACGATATCCTGTACCTGATTTTTCATGACCGGTACCTTTATGAAATCTACCGGAAAAAGATTGATGTGAAAGATGAACTCTCCGCTAAAGTGGAGGAATTGGAGAAGAACAAAAAGGTATTGAAAGGCAGGCTTGCCGAACTGAAAGGGCGGATGCTCGAACTGATTGTCTGGCGGGAGCTGAATCTGTGCAGGAAAAAGAGGAAACCGCTGGAAAATTTCAGGAAAAGGCTGCGCCCTCTCTTGGAAGGCCATGATCCGGAGGAGACAGAGAAAAATATCTCAGCCTGCGAAACAGCGAAATTTGATATGGCATGGATGAATTATCTGCTGAATATCCCGGGAGCAATGTACGCGGAACTGGATGCCCTGGCAATCTCCAGGGATGCGGATAATTGCCTGGCACTCGCGTTTGAAACCAAAAACAGGAATGAAAAGAATCCGCCCACAAAGGATGAGGCAAAATTTTTTATGAGAAAACTGGAACTGCTGAAGGACTCCCCGGAAAAGCCCGGGGTCGTATGCGGTGTTTATCTGAGCGCAAAAGGATTTTCCGAGGATGTCGAAAGATGGCTGCATGCACAGGGGATTCTTACGGCGGATATGCAAACATGGGGGGGAATGATTTACGATTTATGATTTACGATTTACGTATGCCGAATCGTAAATCTGAAATCGTAAATCAATTTCGTTTTCATTTGCAAAAACGGACTTCTGATGATAAAATAATTGCCCTTCTGGATAAAAAGGAAGCCATCGGAAAAATTTTATATGCCATCATACCATCATATCCCCGTAATGTTACAGGAGGTTATAGACTACCTGGATTGTAAATCGGGCATGGTTTACGCGGATTGCACCCTCGGTGGAGCAGGCCATACCCGCGCTATCCTGGAAAGAATCACACCGGACGGGATGGTGATCGGTATGGACCAGGATAAGGACTCTGTTGCCAATGCAGAGGCGATTTTGAAACCATACAGCCGAAATGTCCGCATTTTCCACAGCAATTTTATTTATCTTTCCGATATTCTTTCTCAATTAAATATTCAATCCGTTGATGGCATCCTCCTTGATCTCGGGCTTTCACTCCATCAGCTTGAATCAGGGGGCAGGGGCTTCAGCTTCAAAAGGGATGAATCGCTTGACATGCGGATGGATATCGGATCAGATACCACAGCAGGAGATTTGGTAAATGATCTGGGCCAAGACCAGCTTGAAAAAATCTTTAAAGAATACGGGGAGGAGCGATGGGCAAGGCGCATAGCGCGGAGGATTGCAGAAGTAAGAAAACACCGGCGGATTGCTTCCAGCAGGCAGCTATCCCAGATAATATGTGATGCAATTCCCAGGAAGGCTTATCCGAAAAAGATTCATCCGGCCACCCGCGTATTTATGGCGCTCAGAATTGCTGTCAACAAGGAGCTTGAACGGCTGGATTCTTTCATGCAGAAATCAGCGGATTTACTGAAGCCCGGGGGCAGAATCTGCGTTTTGTCATTTCATTCCCTTGAAGACAGGATTGTAAAACATCGGATGAAGGAAATGGAAAAAGAATGTATATGTCCGCGATCCCGTGCAATGCCGATATGTACCTGCAATAAAGAGAGTGTCATACGCATTCTGACAAAAAAGCCCCGGCAGCCGACAGCAGAAGAGATAGCTGTCAATCCTATGGCGAGAAGCACGAAACTTCGGGCCGCAGAAAGGCTGTAGTCAGACCTTGTTCCCAAACTCCGTTTGGGAACACACTTGCAGGCAAACTCTGTTTGCATAATGACACAGACTCTGCGGGTTAAGAAGAAATTGCACATGGTGTGAATTCACAAAAGGTAGGATATATCCACCTGTGAATACTCTTTTTACCCTATTGCTTTATTGTTTTCACTTGCGTTATGAAGGGAACTGCAATTTCATTCGTGATCTCGGGAGTAAGTACCCGGCCAAAAGTTTTCCGGTATATTTTTTCTCGCAAAGGCGCAGAGGCGCAAAGAAAAGGCGCAAAGCTGGGTACAGAAATACTTATTGACATCCCCATATGACATGATATCAAAATTTGAGATTCAAACATTGCCATTGAAGGCGTTTTCCGAAAAAAAAACGTATCAAGTCATATGAGGACATCTATAGTTCACAATTTCAACAATTGAAATTTTTTATGTATCCCTTTCAGGGAAAATCGTGTCTTTGGAAATTCTTTCCCAGGGTGATTACCCTGGGCTAGAATATACAGCCCTTTCAGGGCATTCGATACTCCGAAGGTCGGATATTTGGTTCAGCGCCTTTGGAAATCTTTCTCAGGGCTATAATATGCAGCCCTTTCAGGGCATTGATAACCGCGGAGATTCCGAAATTGAAGAAGTCCGAACTGAAAATCATAGGGATATGGATCCTTCTGATGTCTGTGTTCATCGGCCAGCTACTTTTTTACACATGGTGCAGGGTCCAGTGTGTTCAGGCGGGGTATGAAATATCACAGGAAACTGAAAAACACAGAAAACTGATGCTCCTGCAAAACAACCTGAAAATCGAACTTGCCAGGCTCAAATCCCCGGACCGGATAGCCCGGATTGCAGAACACCAGCTAGGACTTAAAACTCCCGGCCCGGAACAAATGATCATTCTTTCAGAATAGTCCGTCCTCAGTCGGCAGTCCTCAGTTGCAACTGCCGACTGCCGACTGAGGGCTGCCGACTGACAAAAGACCACTATGAAACCTGCTATTAACGAAAAACGTATTAAATTACGTATCAGATCAATCGGTTTTTTATTTATTTTCCTTTTCCTGGTGATCGGCTCAAAGGCTGTGTATCTCCAGGTATTCTGTTATTCAGATCTTTTTAAAAGAGCATCTGATGAATACGTGAGAGTCGTGACCACCCTTGGAAAGCGCGGAAGCATATACGACATAAACGGCAGGGAAATGGCCGTAAGTATTGATGGAAGATCCGTTGCTGTATATCCCCGCCATGTTAAGGACAGCGAAAGCGTTGTGAATGCCCTTGCACAAGAATTGAACATTGACAGGCAGCAACTTAACCGAAAGGTTGAATCAGATCGCTCCTTTGTCTGGGTCAAGCGTCAGGTAACGCCCAGAGAAACACAGGCCCTCAGATCCCTCAATCTGAAGGGAATTGACTTTATCCCGGAATACAGCCGCTACTATCCGAGCAAAATGCTCGCTGCCCAGGTGATCGGATTTACGGGTATTGACGGGCACGGCCTGGAGGGAATCGAATTTTATTATGACAGGTACCTGAAAGGGAGCGAGAGCAAATTTACAGTTTTAAAGGACGCGCTGGGACGTATATTTGACAGGGATATAAGAAGTCAGCACCCGGATTCGCTCCTCCCGGAAAAAGACAGCGGAAACAATCTTTACCTCACCATTGATCGGACAATCCAGTTTGTCACTGAAAACGCGCTGGAAGAAGCTGTTGAAAAATTTTCAGCCAAATCCGGAATGGCAATCGTCATGGTTCCCCGCACAGGCGCGGTGCTGGCACTCGCTCATGTCCCCCTCTTCAACCCCAATTCATTTGTAAAATTTGACAGGGAACTCTGGCGGAACAAAGCCATAACCGATCCCTTCGAGCCTGGTTCCACAATGAAGGTGTTCAGTACGGCCGCGGCACTCGAATATGGCGGCTGTGAAGAGGACACCATATTTTTTTGCGAAAACGGGGCATACAGGGTCGGTGAGGATACGGTTCATGATTCCCGCCCATACGGATGGCTGACTCTTCAGAAAATCGTAAAATATTCCAGCAATATCGGGATCATCAAAGTGGGCAAGACCGTGGGCCCCGAAGCCCTTTATAAAACCCTCCTGGATTTCGGTTTCGGAAAAAAGAGCGATATTGACTGTCCCGGGGAAACCGCTGGCAGCCTGTCCCATTACAAACGCTGGTCAGAGATTGACGCAGGAGCCATCTCATTCGGGCAGGGGATTTCCGTGTCCGCCATCCAGCTAATATCTGCCGTCTGTGCAATTGCAAATGGCGGGGTTCTCATGAAACCTTATATTGTCCAGGCGGTAACTGACCCGAACGGACGTCCTGTGGAAAGTTTCGGACCTCAGAAGGTTCGAAGGGTCATCTCGGAGGAAACTGCCCGAACTGTAAAAAAAATGATGGCATCTGTGGTTGAAAAAGGCGGAACCGGGGTTAAAGCCGCACTCAAAGGATATTCTGTATGCGGAAAAACAGGAACGGCTCAGAAAATTGATAAAAGAGGAAAATACGCAAAGGGGAGATATACGGCATCGTTTGTCGGGTTCGTGCCGGAAGAAGCCCCGGAAATCGCCATCCTGGTGGTGGTTGACGAGCCGCGGAAAAATCATTACGGAGGCGATGTCGCAGCTCCTGCATTCAGAAGCATTGCACACAAGGCACTGAACCATCTCTCTGTTCCGCCTGCACACGGGACAGAGAGATTGACAGCGTCAATTGGTCAGTGGTCAGTGGTCCGTTGCCCGTTGCAACTGACCACGGACAACGGACAACTGACAACGGACAACTGACGACTGACAACGGACAACTGACGACTGACAACTGACAACTGACAACTGACAACTGACCACGGACAACGGACGACTGACAACTGACAACGGACAACTGACGACTGACAACGGACAACTGACAACTGACAACTGACAACTGACGACTGACAACGGACAACGGACAACGGACGACTGACAACGGACGACTGACAACGGACGACTGACAACGGACAACTGACGACTGACGACGGACGACTGACAACGGACGACTGACCACTGACGACTGACAACTGACGACTGACGACTGACAACTGACAACTGACAACGGACAACTTACAACTGACGACTGACAACTGACGACTGACAACGGACAACTGACAACTGACGACTGACGACTGACCACTGACAAAGGACATATTGATGAAAGTTGAAAATCGGGATTCGGAAACTGTACGGTGGACAATTGCTGAAATTTCAGACGCGGTAGCGGGGAATCTGCTGTTCGGAGACGGGGCTTGTTCTTTTCGGGGAATTTCCATTGATTCCAGGAATATCCCCGGGGATCACCTGTTTGTCGCAATCAAGGGCGAAGTTCATGACGGACACAGTTTTGCAGAAAATGTGGTGGAACAGGGTATTCGCGGTCTGATTATCGCCAGGGACAGGGCTGATGATTTTCCCCTTACCGAGTGGAAAGAAAAGGGGGTTGTCTGTATCGCAGTAAACGACACGACCCGGGCACTGGGCGATATTGCCGGGTTCCACCGGAGGCGCACAGATATTTCAGTTGTCGCTCTGACCGGTTCAAACGGCAAAACCACCACCAGGAAGATGACAGCCGGCGTGGTCTCCCGGCGGTTTACCACATTATCCACCAAGGGAAACTTCAATAACGAGATCGGACTTCCTTTAACCCTCCTGGGCATGAATCAGTCATACAAATGGGCAATTCTGGAACTGGGCATGAACGGGCCCGGAGAGATTCGGCGACTTGGGGAAATCTGCCTGCCGGATGTGGGTCTCATCACGAATATAGGCCCGGCGCATATCGGGAAATTAGGTTCAATGGAAGCCATTATGAACGCCAAAGGGGAACTCCTGGAAAAAATCAGGCCCGGCGGAACCGCGATCCTGAATGCAGATGATCCGAGGATATTGAAATTGGCGGGCATGAGTACCCGGTACCGGAATATAAAAAATCTTCTCCTTTTCGGGAGTTCGGGGGATGCGGCTGTCAGAGCCTCTTCTGTAAAAGAGGGGGACACCGGCATATCTTTTGTCCTGACGCTGCCGGGAGAAGATGATATCCCGGTTAACCTGGGAACCCCTGGCAGTTTTATGGTTTCAAACGCGCTTGCCGCGGCATCTGTCGGGCATGTCCTGGGGTTATCAGGCCAGGAGATCAGGGCAGGACTTGAAGATTTCAGACCCGTGCAGGGAAGAATGAATATCCTCACAACAGGGGATAATATTAATATTATTGATGATACATATAATGCCAACCCGGGTTCCATGGAATCGGCAATCATGACGCTCCGCTCATTAAAAGGCGCTGGAAGAGGCATCATTGTTATCGGGGACATGCTTGAACTCGGTGAATATGCAGCAGCCATGCACAGGAAAATCGGCTCCCTGGCTTCAGGCTCGGGTATTGCAAAGCTTTACGCTGCCGGGGAATTCGCGGACGCTGTTGCGGACGGAGCACGGGATGGAATGGATTCCCGGGATATCCTGACAGGAACCAAACCTGAAATCACAGAAGACCTGAAGAACTCGCTCAGACCTGGCGACTGGGTTCTGGTGAAAGGCTCCAGGGGGATGAAAATGGAAGAAATTGTTCAGAGTTTGAAACGTGATGCGTGAAACGTGATGCGTGATGTGTTACGGACTTCACGTTTCACGTTTCACGTTTCACGCTTCACGTTTCACGCTTCACGTTTCACGTTTCACGTTTCACGTTTCAAGCTTCACGTTTCAAGCTTCACGCTTCACGTTTCACGTTTCACGTTTCACGTTTCACGTTTCACGTTTCACGTTTCACGTTTCACGTTTCACGCTTCACGCTTCACGCTTCACGTTTCACGTTTCACGTTTCACGTTTCACGTTTCACGTTTCACGTTTCACGCTTCACGCTTCACGCTTCAAACTTCAAACTTCAAACTTCATTATATAGGACAACTTATGCTTTATCATCTGCTGTATCCGCTTCACGACACCATATCCTTTTTTAATGTATTCCGTTATATCACATTTCGAACAATCTACGCCAGTCTGACAGCTTTTTTTATTTGCTTTTTTCTGGGTCCCTGGGTGATTAAGAAACTGACTGAAATGCAGATCGGGCAGTATATCCAGAACGACGGCCCGGAAACCCATCATAAAAAAGCCGGAACCCCGACAATGGGGGGAACGCTGATTATTTTTTCCGTTGTCGTATCCACTCTTCTCTGGATGGATCTGGCCAATTGTTACAGTTGGGTCGTTCTGCTGGTCATTATCGGCTATGGTTTCATCGGTTTTATTGATGACTATCTCATGCTGATAAAAAAACGAAACAAAGGGTTGAGCGCACGGGGCAAATTTGCGATGCAGGTGTTCCTGGCAATGATCGCGGGATTTTTTATATATTTCTGCCTGGATTTTGATACCCGTGTGACCATACCGTTTTTTAAAAATGTTTCACCGGATCTGGGATGGGGGTACATCTTTTTTGCCGCTCTAGTCATTGTAGCGACATCAAATGCCGTAAATCTTACAGACGGACTTGACGGGCTTGCCATAGGTCCTGTAATTATTGTGTCCGTAACTTACATGGTGTTTGCCTATGTGACGGGGCATAACAGACTTTCCGAGTACCTGCAGATCAATTATGTTGCAGGCAGCGGTGAGATCACCATTTTCTGCGGCATCCTGGTCGGTGCGGGGCTTGGTTTCCTGTGGTTTAACACCTATCCCGCGCAGGTTTTCATGGGAGATGTCGGCTCTCTTGCCCTTGGGGCTGTAATCGGGACAGTGGCCGTCATCACTAAACAGGAGATAATGCTGGTGCTGGTCGGGGGCCTTTTTGTTATGGAAGTGCTCTCCGTTATCTTCCAGGTCGGCTTTTTCAAAGTGACAAACGGCAAGCGGATATTCAGAATGGCGCCCCTTCATCATCATTTTGAACTCAAAGGATGGCCCGAACCCAAAGTGATCGTGCGGTTCTGGATCATCTCCATAGCGCTCGCGCTTATGGCTATCAGTACGTTGAAACTTAGGTGAGTTGTCAGTTGTCCGTGGCCCGTTGCAACTGACCACGAACGACGGACAACTGACAAACTTAACTCTCGTTCCCAGGCTCTGCCTCGTGTTTCATCGTAAAACCGGCAGGTTAAGAAAAATATCTCGCAAGGCAGAGCATTGCGTAATGCATTCCCCAGGCGGAGCTTGGGAACGAGTAAAAACTTAGGTGATGTCAGTGTGGTCAGTGTTCGTTCGCAACGATTTGTAAAGATTAGTTGCCATAGCCAAATCATACAATATTGATGTTTTGGAGGTGAAGATATGAAAGTCTTCACATATTCGGAAGCAGAGCAGAATTTTTCGACCTTGCCTGAGTCGGCGAAAAGGATGGGAATCAGTGATCTGAGCATGCATACGGGACCCTTCGGCGGTCTTCTCGCGGACGAATAAATTTCTCCGAGGATCGGTATCTTCTTAGCTTGATGCATATGGGGCGATCAAATATCCACTGCATTTTTTTCTGATATGAATACGATGTGCATCAATTTTTATGACAAAATTTTTCTGTTTTCTGCTGAAAATACAGAGAAATATGATGTATAGTATAGTATTTTGATGTAGGATGCATTAGAAATTAGAGCAAACTTTCAAAAAATAAGGGAGACGGACAATGAGTGATAAAATATTCGATTTCAATCATCTGGTTCTGCTGGTCGGCACAAACCCGCTTCCCAATTTTATTGTGGCAGATTATTTTCTGGAGCATAATGAAAATATTGAAACAATCTGGCTGATTCATTCTGAGGATAATAATCTCCAAGCCGGAACCAATATTCAGGCAGACAACCTTTCGAAATTGCTTGAAAAGAAATGGAAAGGGAAAAAATATAAATTTGAATTCTTATCTCTTTCAGATGCGAGTCATGCCAAGCGTATCCGGGATGATATACAAGAAAAAATGATTAAAAAACTGGATGAACGCAAGGAACACAGATTCCATCTGAACTATACAGGTGGGACAAAAGCTATGAGTACTCATTTGTATTGGATATTGAAAAAAAAGATACAAACCAGAGGAGAAAAAACATATTCATATCTTGATGCAAGAAACTTCAGGCTTGTGGATGACGATTCAGATGATGTCATTGTGTCAGATCTGAGAAATGAGGTTTCAATTGAATTTGAGAAACTTATCGAACTTCACGGCTTTGAATGCAAACAAAGAAAGGATCCGAAAAACGTCCGGGAATTTGAAGAATTTAAAAACTGTATAAGACAGAAAAACATTGATAGAAAATTTCCTAATGGCTGGGTACTTGAAGATTATGTTTTTGGACTTCTTGAAAAGAATATTAAAAGCAGACTCAATAATAAAAATGGATTATTACAAAATCCGTTAATTAAAAGGCCCGGGTGGAGAAAGAATTTTGAATTGGATGTGCTCATACTTCACGGATACCATTTGACAGGTATCTCCTGCACCTTGAAAGATAACATGATGGAGTGTAAGTGGAAAGGATTTGAAATCATTCACAGGATAAGACAAATCGGAGGAGATGAATCCAAAGTTATTCTGATGACCAAGTTAAAGAGCAGGGATACAAAGGCAGTGCAAGATGAGCTGATTCACGAAACCGGAGGGAGCAGAAAAAATATCCTGGCTATGGGAGTTGATGACTTATTCAAAGAGAAACAACTGATTAATAAGATCAGCAAGTTCATCTTCTGAGATTGAAGGAGAAATTTTATGAGCATTTATCATGCCGTCCTGCTTGATACCGTTTCCATTCAGAAATATGTGTTTCAAAGCAACAAACTCAGGGAAAACCTGGGAGCGTCTTTTCTGGTGGAAGAAATGTATAAAAAATATCTGAATGATGCTGTTGTCGAGGTATTTAAAAGGTCTTTTGATCTTGATGCTTGGAAAAAGGAACCTTCCGTCCTCCGCATTCATGACGAACCCTTTGAAGTCGGCTATGTTGGCGGGGGAAATGCTCTGTTGCTGTTTCAGGAAAAAGAGAAGGCGGAGTATTTCATAAAGGAATGGACAACATCCCTTCTGATCCATACGCCGGGAATTATACCTGCCGTGGCATTGAGCGAATTTGATTCTGACAATTTCAAAGATAGCAAAGAAAATATTTTCAGGATATTGCGGAAAAACAAATCAGAATATGTTCCTGAAACTATCATCCCACGGCACGGTATCACTTCAGAATGCCCTCACAGCGGATTTTCCATGGATATATGGAATTCGACTGAACAGAAATATGTCTCAGCAAGCACAAATGCCAAAATTGAGGCATCAGGAGATGCCAAAAGGCATCTTTCAAAGCTTGCACAGGAATATCTTCCAGAACACAAAGAAAAACTGGAGAATGAGTTCTGTTTTACAGATCACCTGGAAAAATTAGGCGGAATGCATGGGGAAGACAGCCATATTGCCATTGTCCATATTGATGGAAACAGCATGGGAGATCGCTTTAAGAAAATGGCTTTTCCTGACGAAATAAGAAAGTTGTCAATAACTGTGGACAAAGCAACTCAAAATGCCTTTTTTTGCGGTCTGCTAAGGTCTGTGATAGGTGATTTTAAAGGCATAATGGAATCGTTGGGTTTTGATAATGCTCCGATATATCCTCATGGTGATTTTAAATTGACAGAACCGTGCTTAGGAGCATTAAAAGAAAACAGTGTTTCTGAAGCTATTATTGATAAGCTCCGAAAGCTTAAAGGAAAGACCTTCCCAACTGAGAACAATCTTTTGAAAGCATTGAAAAAAACTGTGGGGAACAGTCTGGCTGAATCTTATAAGCATCTGATTTTCAAACATGCTGACAAAAAAAAAGTAATCCCCATACGGCCCATTATTCTGGGCGGTGATGATGTTACATTTGTATGCGATGGAAAATTGGGAATATACTTTTCAAAGCTTTTTATGGAATCTTTTGAGAAAAAGCGGGTAAGCGATGAAAAGCCCTTGTCAGCCTGCGCGGGCATTGCTGTAATCAAAACAAAATATCCGTTTCACAGAGGATACACCCTCGCAGAGAAATTGTGTGAGAATGCAAAGAAAAAGAGAAGAAACAATCGTGATTCATGTTCCTATATTGATTTTCATATCTCAACGGGCGGTATTGCTGGCACTCTTGAGCATATCAGAAAGAAATATTATGAGGTTTCACGAGGAACACTGATGTACCGCCCTTACAAACTTGTTTCAAAGGATCAGGATGAACGCAGTTTTGATCTGTTTGTCAAAAATACAGGTATGCTCAGAAAAAGATTTCCAAAAAACAAAATCCATGAACTCAGGCAGGTGCTTTCGCTTTCAGAAGAGACTGCCTTGCAGTTTGTCAGGGAAGCGAAATTCCGGGAAAGAGAATTGCCTGAAATCCCCGAAAGAAATTACCATATCTCACTTTTTGAAAATAAGATAACGCCTTACTTTGACATGATTGAACTCGGAGCGTTTTATCCGGATTTTGTATGGAATCCGACGGAGGCATCAGATGAAAAAACACAGACTTGAACTGAAGCTTGAATCCCCAACACTTATCGGCTCAGGAGAAGGGTTCGGATCACTGGTTGACACGGATATTGTATTTGATGAAGTCGGAATCCCCTTTGTCCCCTCCAAAAGAATCAAAGGATGTCTGCGGGACTCGGCATCGGAAGCTGATGAAATGTTCAGAAGCTCGGGAATCACTTTTCCGACGAATATTGAAAAAACATTTGGAAAAGCTGGCAGTTCAGAATCTGCCCCGGCTTATTTTTCAAATCTTTTCATAGAAAATTATGAAGAAAACAAGGCATGGCTGAAATATTATCTGAAGAACGGAAACTATCCAGGCGTACTATCCAGGGAACGTATTCTTGAGACATTTACAGAGATTCGGTGGCAAACCGCAATAAATCCTGATGGTGTGGCGCAGCCGCATTCCCTGCGGACGATTCGGGTGGTAAAAAAAGGAATCATCTTTTACGGAGATGTTCATATTGAAAAACAGGATGAAGCTATCCTCAATACCCTGTCAGTCGCCTGTCTGAATTTCCGCCTGATGGGAACAAAGCGGAACCGGGGATTCGGGGAAGTGCGCTGCACACTGCTCAATGAGGATGACACAGAATTTCCGATTCAAAAAAAGCTGGAGAAGATCGTATGCACAGTATAAGATATAGAATCAAAGCTCTCTCTCCCTTGGTTATCACAGCCAAATCCGGGGATATGAACATGGTGACAACGGAAAGATTTATTCCCGGAACCTCTGTGCTTGGGATTTTGGCCAGCCGTTTTATTATGCAGGCAAAAGATACTTCCAAGGATAATGCCCATGAAAATGCGGAATTTTACAACTGGTTTCTTGCCGGGGAACTGAAAATCAGCAATGCATATATTTCCTCAACAGAAGATTATGATGAATATTTATATTGCCCTGTCCCTTTTTCCATACAGAAAGAAAAAAATGATGATATCATACACAACCTTTTGTACAAAGATGATGAAGAACTTGGCGACATACAGACAGAATCGGTGAACAAATTCTGTGTTCCCCATTTCCTGTATGAAGATAATGTGGGAAACGACGACCTTAAAACAAAAGAGGTTGAGACAGAGATAAATTTTCACCATGCCAGGGACAGGAACAAAGGCGTATCTGAGGAAGGTAAAATTTTCAACTATGAATCTGTTTCCCCAAACCAGATATTTGAAGGCAGCATTTCAGGAAAAAAAACAGACTTGGAAAACCTGATGAGTGTCTGCGGAAAAAGCTGGATTGCCTATGCAGGCAGATCAAGAAACGCCCAGTACGGAAAAACAGCATTTGAACTTATTGACGAAGAACCTCGGACTTGGAAACTTGAAATCCAGCAGGAAAAAGAAATTTCCCTGACCTTCCTGTCTGATACAATTCTTTATAATGACAACGGGTTTTCCATAGTCACCAAGGACGAATTGGAAAAACACCTGGGAAAAAATATCAGAATCAGAAAAGCTTTTATCAGAAAAGGAGATATCGAAACCTTTGTCAGCAAGTGGCGGCTTGGAAAGCCTTCTGAAGCGTGCTTTCTTGCGGGATCAACATTTCTGCTTGATATATCGAAATGTTCGGAAGATGATAAAAACAAACTGCTTGAGTTTCAGGATACCGGAATCGGCGAGCGAACCCATGAAGGATTCGGCAAATGCGTGTTCGGGTGGAAACCGGATAAAGAAATGTTCGAGCCGAAAGAAGAAGATGATTTTTCTGAATTAGATGAGCCTGAGTTTCCAATGCCTCAAAAAGCGAGGGAAATTCTGATAGCACTGATCACAATATCCTTGAAAAGACAGGCTGAAGGGATGGCGTTAAGTGACCTGAATGATTTTGAAAGACTTCCTTCCAATGCGCTGATCGGAAGGCTTGAAGCCATGCTTAAGAATAAAGAGCTTATCAAGAATCTTAGCAAATTAAAAAAATCCGCAAAAAACAGCCTTGAACATTGCAATAACAAAAAAAAGACTTTGCTGGAATTCCTGAAGGGACAAAATCTTACCGTAACAATGCTTTTAGCTAAGACAGGAAATCAGAATCTGGAAACATTATGCAGCGAGATCAATTACAAACCTGAGGAAGACAAAGCTCTTGAAAATCTGAACCGGATATATTTTGAAACTTTCTTTTCTATGATGAGAAAACGTGCCAAAAAAGAGAAAGGGGATTGATATGGAGTCGATGGAAGAGAAAAAATCGGCAAAAGGGAGAATTGTATTTATCGGCAGAATCAGGAATCTTTCCCCATTGCACATCGGATGCGGTTCAGATGACAGAAGCGATTTGGATGTGCTGCGTGATGAAAACGGAAAGCCGTTTATCCCCGCGACCTCGTTTACAGGAATTTTAAAACATGCCATAGAATCATCCGCCAATTCTGATTATAAAAAATATTCCAAGTATGCAAAGAAATTCTGGGGATTTTCAGAAGATAAAGACGGACATCAAAGTATTTTCCGGTGTGCTGATCTGGTTTGTCAGAAAAATTTTCAGGAACAGAACATCGTGATTCGGGACGGCATCAGGATTGACAATAGAGCCGGTATGGTCAGAGATAAGGGGAAATACGATTATGAGATTGTGGAACCGGGAACCGCATTTGATCTGAAAATGGAGTTTGCTTATGAAAGAACCGAACCCGATAAAAAAGAAGAAGAATTTGTCAGAAGAATGGTTGGCACAATTCATTTCCTGCTGAAAAACAGGCATATTCAACTTGGCGCAAAAACCAACTCCGGGCTTGGAGAAATAAAACTTCTTGAGAATAAAACAAAAGTCTATGAATTTGACTTTTCAGACAAAAAGGATGTCATCCGGTGGCTGACCCGGAGCTTTTCACAGGCTAAATCTGCTTCATTAGGAACGTCGTTTGAAATCAATCATAGACTGTTCACTATAAAAGCCAAGTTCCGACTGAAAAATTCCCTGATTATCCGCTCTTACTCTGAAGACCCGGAAATGCCGGATGCGGTTCATATAAAATCTCTGGATAAGCCGGTTTTAACCGGAACATCTCTGAAAGGTGCAATCCGGGCAAGAGCGGAGCGAATTGTCAGAACAATTGGAAAATCAGAATCCATCATAACAAATCTTTTCGGAAATGTTGATGACGAAAACCGTTCCCAAAACGCGCAAAAGGGAAGAATTCAGATCAGAGAATCTGTTTTGTCTGACTTTATCTCTGAACTACAGACACGAATAAAAATCGACAGATTTA
The DNA here is from genome assembly GCA_030378015.1 of Desulfococcaceae bacterium HSG8. Classification (GTDB taxonomy): domain Bacteria; phylum Desulfobacterota; class Desulfobacteria; order Desulfobacterales; family 4be13; genus JAUCGG01. The sequence continues at coordinate 39,351 of JAUCGG010000006.1, read as the reverse complement.
CCAGCGGAACCATTGAAACTGCCCTGTTTGACACCATGCCCCTCTGGAGTGAGCATGATAAGATTGTAAACATAGAGATTTGTGTTCAGAAATATAAGGATTACGAGGCAGGGCTGTTGCTTCTTATCTTAAAAGATTTATGGACGGGTGATCTTGCCGTTGGCGGAGAGAAAAATGTGGGCAGAGGTGTTTTCCAGGGGGTAAAAGCAATTATTCAGTGCAATAACAATGAACCGATTATCATCGAAAACGATTTAAATAAACTTGATCATGAGATAAAAGCAACGCTTCAGGATTATGTTAAAGCCTTAACCCATTACAGACATGATGAAAAATCGAATGACTGATACAGCGTTAAAAAGAAAAGCCTTTGATATCTTATTCAGAGAACTCGGTGAGGTTGATACCATGAGGTTTTTATCTCAGATAGCATACGAAGGGCGGGACTATGCAAAGTTGCAGAAAACTTTGTTCAAAGATATGACAATTGATGGCATATATGAAAAGGCAAAAGCCTATCAGGAAAAAAATATTCTGCCTGAGCTGAAAAAAACATCAACGGAGATTCGCTATGGAAGCAAACGGACTTGAACTGAAAACGATACATTCAGAAACAGTGCCTGTGTCTGTCAGCAAAGAAAATCTGAACAGCATTATTCAGTCTTATTTTGATGACAAATCCTTTGCCGTTGCCTATCTTGACTATGCGGTGCTGATTGGCACATGGGAAAACAATGCTTTTCATTTTCCAGAAAATAAAGAACCTGAGCCTGAATACATTCAGAAATTGCGGGTTTTCAATCTGAACAGGGAACTCCTGATCTGGCGAACTCGCAACAGTCTCAAAGGCCGGCTGAGAGCAGATGGTGAAAATGGAACCGAGACTGAAGTTGTGGTGGCTCATCAGGTATTGTTCGGAACAAGAAAGGGAAGTTACTGTAATAATAGCTTTACAGAAATTACGGAAGATCGGGGAACCTCGCTTATTCTGCCTTTTGCCAATCTTATTGTAAATGACAAACGTAATCGGATTCGTATCAGAACGCATAATTATGTCAATGCCTTGGGGCAGACAACATATGAGGATTGCAGGTTTGTGTGCTTTACAGATGACGAAGGCTTTTCGTTATAGATTATAAATATGCAGGGAGAGGATGTTATGGAAGAAGGAAGATTGAATATTTTTGAAAGCAGAAATAAAAGTTCTGTTGTAGAAATTCTCTTTACCAGTAAAAAAGGAAAACAAACTAAAGTGACTGTACAAGGGGCAGATATTTCTGATGAATATAACGGAAAAGATGTTCAGTTTGAGAGGGAAAAAGGGCAGGTAGTAAAAATAATCTGTGAGGAAAAGCTTATTTTTCCTGACACGGACTCTTCTCCGGAAAAAATGGAAATCCATCATGTAGAAAATGTTCAGTATCCTGCACATGCCCCGTATAATTTCATCCCCCTGAATGAGATTGTCGTTGAAGGAGAAAATATCCCCGATTTTGATAAATACCATGAAAAGCGATATACTGGCTGGATTGATTTGAAAATTGAGGCAAAGACACCGCTTTATATCCGAGGAACTTTGACAGAGCAGGATTTAAAAGATGGTAAAGAAAGCAAAGACAAGCCTGATTTTTTCTCTCCTTGTGAAGAATTAAAAATTCCGGGAAGTTCGATAAGAGGGATGGTCAGAAATCTCGTGGAAATCGTCAGTTTTGGGAAATTTCTTTTTTATGATGATAAAAGGCTTTATTATAGAAGTTTCGCAGACGTGGCAATTTCCCTGAGAAAAGACTATATAAAACATATGATTTGTCAAATTCAGGGAGGTTATACCATCGCCCCTGTTGCCGGATATTTGAAAAGACTAGCTGGAAAATTTGTCATTATTCCGGCGTTGGTAAAAGACAATACCACCTACTATAAGGCTGAAGAAACGCTTCTGATCGGCAAATCCTTTTACCCTCAGACAATGGCTGAAAGTTTTATCAACAGAAAGAATCAAACCCGTTATAAACCCAATAAGCAGTATGAATTTTTCTCAAAAGAAGTTCTTTTCAAAAAAACTCCTCCCAAAGCGTATAAGCATACTGAGGTGAGTCTGTATTATGGCAAGGTGACTCAGATTGATGTCGCAGCTAATGTTACAGACCCGAATAATTGGGAAAAAGGAACACTGGTATGCACAGGTTGGATTCCATCGAGGAGAAAGGGCAAGCATATGCACTGGCTTGTGAATGAGGAAAAGAGAAACGTAGCTCCCCTCGAACTTGATGATAATTTGATAAAAAGCTACAAAGATGATGTGAACAGAGACGAGCAGGCTGATTTGATCGAAAAATTAAAAAAGCATCCTCATGGAGTGCCATGTTTTTATATCACGGATGCCCAGGGAGAAGTCATCTCCTTTGGTCATACCGGAATGTTCCGGCTTGCCTATGAGAAAACCATTGGCGAACATATTCCAAAGAATCTGAAGATGAAGAAATATGGGATCACTCAGGAGGGGTTGGGAAAGATTCAGGAGAATAAGATTTTCAAGAAGCAAAAAGACAGTACAGCTATTCTTGAAAAGTTGAGCAAATTAAAAGGGGATGAATTTGAGAAAAGAGAGTTTGATGGCAAACTGGATGCTGTCACCAAGGTAAGAGAACTGCAAAATCTTATACTCAGACATAGTTACATCTATGATATCGCTGAAGCCATATTTGGAAACGAATCCCTGTTTCCCGGAAGAGTCTTTTTTGAAGATGCCTTCAAAAAATCTCAGGGCGATCCCCGAATGGGCATAAAAACGCCGAAAATTCTTTCCTCTCCCAAGCCCACGACTTTTCAGCATTATCTCATCCAAACCAAGGATGACAACAAACAGTTGAACCATTACAATTCCGATTCTTCCATCAGGGGGCACAAATTTTACTGGCACAGGCCCAGCGCAGGATGGGAGGAGACAGATCAGAATAAAATCAGGAAAAGTGAAAAACAGTACACGAAGATCAATCCTGTAAAATCAGAGACCGAATTTTCAGGACGAATCCGCTTTGAGAATCTTTCCGATGTCGAGCTGGGTGCGTTGCTTTTCTGTCTTGAACTGCCTGAAGGCTGTTGTCACAAACTTGGCATGGGAAAACCTCTGGGGCTTGGATCTGTGAAAATCACTCCTGAACTTTATCTGTCGAACAGACAGAAGCGTTACACGGATTTGTTTGCCGAATGGCTCGGCGATGAGGCTCCCAGGCCTAAAGATATCGCATCTTTCAAAGAGAGTTTTGAGCAGTGCATTTTAGGCAAAATTGGCGAACCTGATAAGGCCAGAAAGAGTCTTTGGGATACAGAACGGTTGGAAGAATTGAAGCTTATTTTGGATTATGAAACTGGAAAAATGTTACAATCCCAGGGAGAGACTCGTTATATGGAGATTGAACAGAAGGGGCGAAATGAATTCAAATTTCGACCGATTCTTCCTACTCCATCCGGGCTGATAAGTGTGAAACAGAAAAAAATAGATACGGTTTGAGCCGATGATGAAAAAACCGGTGGAACCGGAATAAAAAGGCTAACCAAAGCGGAACAAGAAGAGGTTTCATATATAAAAGCTATTGAGGTTGAGGGACTCTGGAATAAATACAATATCAGATGGGAGCCTGATCCAGAAGTCAATATATTAGTAGGACGAAATGGAAGCGGAAAAAGTACGTTGTTAAATTTGCTTAATCAGGCTCTCACAGATGGAGATTTTTTTGAGAGAACTGATTGTCAAAGATTAAAGATCACCTTTGATAATGATAAATTCAATGAATATTTCTTTGTTGAGGGAAAGGCAGAGCGCATTGTTAAAAAAATATTATCTACAAACGATCTGATTAGCGTGATATATATCTCCACTTTTGATATGTCTGTCAGAAACAAGGAAATTGAAAATTTTTCCGAAGATATCAGAACTCCGTTAGATATCGAACTCAATGAACTCATTAATACATTCAGCAGATACCAGTTTTCAAAACAAAGAAACGAAAGTATTGACATATTTTTTGATATAATAAACGAGTTCTTTGAGCATACGGAGAAAATCGTCAAATCCGATGATAATAAATACCTCTTCTTTCTGCAAGATAACATAAAGCTTCTTCCTTATCAGCTTTCATCAGGCGAAAAACAGATTATTATTATTTTACTTCATGTGTTACTCCAAATACTATATCGTTCTCATCAGCCATGTATTCTTCTCATGGATGAGCCTGAAATCTCGTTACATATAGAATGGCAAGAACCTTTTATCGAAAATGTCAGACGACTCAATAAAAATACACAGATCATCATGGCAACGCATTCGCCTGGCATGGTAATGGAAGGGTGGTTAGACAAGATAACTGAAATGGAGACCATAAGGAAGAAAAGATAAATATGGATTACATAAGCGCATCAAATTATTTCAGACCTGATATACCTAAAGATCAGATCACTGTTTTTGTGGAGAGCGAGCCTGATGTACCATTTTGGAGCAGGATATTCAGAAAATGCGGTTTTATTAATTTCAAGATAAATCCGTCTGTCAGAGGTGATAGCTCCAGAGGAAAGACTGTATTGATAGACATTATCAAAGGAGATAAAAATTTTTTGCATTTTGGCAAATCTCTGCGGCCTTCCAAACTCCATTTGATATGTATGGACAGCGATTATGACTATCTGCTCCAAGAAGCAAGTGATAACTTTAGACTGATAAACCAGGAAGGGATAAAAGATTATGTATTTCAGACATATACATATTCAATTGAGAATTATAAATGTTATGCTGAAAGTTTAAGCGATCTTTGCGTGGAAGCAAGCCATAACAATGAATTTGTGTTTGATTTCGTACAATTCATGAAAGAATATTCTGAAATTATATATGATCTGTTTTTATACTCATTTTCTTTTTGTAAAAATGGAGATTCATCATTTTCTATTAAGGATTTTGGGAAATGTATAAGTCTCGTAGACATCATTTATGATTATACTATCAATATTGATATATTAAAACAAAGGGTTGAAGAAAAAATTAAATCATTTTTGATTCAAATTGATATGGATGAACTATCAGAGAATCTGCAACAACTTGGTTTGGGAAAGGATAATACATACCTATTTGTCAATGGGCATCACATTTTTGATTATGTTGTTTTTCCAATATTGAATAGGATAGCTGTAAAAAAACTCAGGGAAAAGAATCGCAGTGAAATTGAAAAATGTGAAAGTGCGACAAACGAAAATAAGAAAAGATTTTCAAATTTAATAAAGGAGAGTGATTTAAAAACCCTTTTAAATCATAATACCGATTATGACTCATGTTTCCTAATGAAGAAAATTAAAGAAGATATTGAAAGATATAAAAATAAATATTGGAGCTAAACATCCCCTAATCTACAGATTCAGATGGTTGCAGTTGAATATCCAATTCTCGCACACGACTTAAACAGATCGCGATAATAACTTTAAATATCAGGGAAAGTGAACCAGTCCGATGCTCAGGCAGGCAACTCCCGAAGAAGTCCTTTATCCTTATCAGGATCAGATATTTCAACTGATCCGGGATGACAGGTTTTATCGGGTGCATTCCCAAAGTGACGATAAAAAACAATAAACTTGGATAACTTGCTGAAATAATTAATGCAGTCGTTAAAAGCCCGAAAATAACAGTATTAATAATTTCAGTCGGTTATCCTATTTATCGTCATTATGGGAATGCACCCGGTTTTATCTGAGTGGCGGAACCTGTCCCGGTTTTATTATCAGTGTACTTTCAATAGACGATAGAATCATGGAGCAGTTTTAAAACAAAAAAATTTATTTTCCGGATAATAAAGCGGATCAGAGAATGTCATACGACCTTTACTCAGGTGTAAGCGAGCAGGCCAAAGCAAGCAGACACCGTTCAGATGATGCACGAGCATTGTTCAATGCTTCACGGTGGCGCGGTGCGATGTATATGGCAGGATATGCGGTCGAATGCCTTTTCAAGACAAAACTGATGCAGATATACGATTGTCGGAATCTTCACGAACTTGAAGATGAATTGCAGCGGCGCGGTGTACTTACCGGTCACACGACCGTTTTTACACATCATTTGGAACTGCTGTTCCGTATGCTTCCCGGGTACGAAAGGCTTCGGCAAAACCGTATTCTCTGGCCCCGGTTAAACATTGTCAACCGCTGGGTGCCTGCATGGCGGTACACAGCGAATCTTTCAAACCGTGAGGATGCAGAAGATTTTTTAGAAGCAGTTGACAATATTATGCATTGGACAGAAAACAATTTATGAGGAGTAAATCCTATGACAAAGGAACATCTGAAGAAAAAAATCTATGAGGTTCTCAGGAAAGGCTACTTTGATGGTCCTGACGACGCTGTTGATGTCTCTGACGGGCCCGGGGACAGTGTTCATCTGGTCATCGTCAGTCGGAAATTTGACCGGAGGCGTCTGAAAGAAAAGAATGATCTGATCTGGTCTCAACTGATTCACTACCTGGCAGCCGACGAATGGGGGAAAGTCTCCCTGTCGGTGGGGGCAAGTCCGGAAGAAATAAAAGCGTCCTGACAATAAACATGCATAACCGAATCTCGTTGTCTTTATAAGGCATTGCTTAAACTTTGTCTCATAAAGCAAAATATGAGACTCGCAAGCCAAGGGAAACAACATGAACATCCACGAATTAACAAATCCGGAAAACCCCTTGCCGATTGCCGACGGACTGACATTCCTGAAACAGCAGACAGGGCAGGATGAATCAGAAATCCTTGCAAGGGCGCTGCATATCGGATTAAACTTGCTTTATCGTCAGGTTACAGAGCAGTTATTTATTGACGGAACTCTGACCCGTGACAAAGCTTTGGAAATACTCGGGGAAGCAAGGGTTGCTGACATTGAATATGCCGGCAGGCCCCCATTACCCAGGGACTCGGATTATGACGTGCATCATGTGTAATCTAATAACGGATTCTTGTTAAATTATGAACGAAACCGAGCTGATAAATCTGAAGCGATACCGACTCAGAAACCTGACACCTGATACAAAACATATCGCCAAACATCTGCCGGATACTCCTCAATCTCAGAAGCTTTTCCGTAAACAGGGGGTGATTCATGTTTTTAAAGATGAGGCCACAATGAATATGGTTGCCGAGACAATTATGATCCGGGGGATATATGTCGGTAAAGTACGCGGGCATGAACGGTGGGCTTGCGAGTTTGACGAAACAATCGGTTACAGATCAGATAAGAATGGCAATCACCTTTCCCTTTGTTGGGGAGAAATGAAGATAAGAGGAGGAAAATATCATGTCATCCCTCGCACAAGACCAAGTAATAAGTGATTGGAAATTTACAGAAATATGGACAGATTCCACAGCATCTCCTCCATATGTTCTCATGCTGCTCTGCGACAGATCCGGTGTTTATCATATCATTGATCCTGCTGAATCCTATGAGCGGGCTGTTTTTTCAGGTACATCTTATGAAGAAGTCCGGCTGTGGCTGATTGAAGATGAGTATGAGAAAACAGAAGGACGACTTTTTGCCGAATCTGATGAAGATGAAGGAATGTTGCTGTTCACATACAGTGCAAAGCCGGATCGGGAAAAAACTGTCTCTGCTCTCTGATAAATATTGCTGGTTCTAACGGATTTTGTGGTTTACCCGAATTGTCATTCCTGGAAAAATCAGGATGCTTTTCCGGAATCACTATTTAATACAGTGGATTCCGGGTTAAAATCGGAAAACATCCGTTTTCCGATTTTCCCCGGAATGACAGTTGTAACTATCTGAAATCAGATTGAACCACAAAATCCGTTAGAATCAGAAATATTGCCGCATTTTTCGAAGTAACCGATCCGGAATGGCAGGTTAAAAATTCAAAGCTGAGAACAAATTATATTTGGAGAACAAATTATATTTATGAATATCATTGGTATGAACATCCCGATATCGGTCGGGTAGAATTGAAACGGAAGCAGGCAGCAGTCCAATGATTGTAAAATTCAAAAAAAATTCAGAAGATTATCCTGATATGACATCCGGACAGCATTATGCGGTTATCGGAATTGAGGCAGATAATCTCCGCGTGCTGAATGACCAGGGCCGTCCTTATCTTTATCCGCCCCGTCTTTTCGAAGTGACAGATTACCGGCAGCCATCGGACTGGATTACAGAAACAGGCGAAGACGGTGAGAAATACGCTTATCCTCTGCAACTGAACCGGAGCGGATTCTTTGAAGATTTCTTTGACGGGGAAGCAGAAGCCGTTGCTGCTTTCTGGCGGACGGTCAATTGGCAGTTATCTGCTGCCGAAGCTGTATAGAAAAAGCCCCGGTATCAGTTGAAACCGCCTTATTAACAGCGGGCTTCAGCTTGCTTTCGCATCAGCCGGGCATTGCCCCGGAGGGGCATGGTTAACATAGCCCGGGATTTTAATCCCGGGTCGGAGCCAATTCAAGATTCAGCCCCGGAGGGGCGATGTACGTTCCACACATATACGGCAAACAATTGCTTGGGATTAAAATCCCAAGCTACGATACCCTGCCCCTCCGGGGCAATACCCGGGAATGAGGATAACAACAGTGAATCAGACGAACACATTTGACAACCTGAGTTTCTGCCGTTTTAACGCATATTTCCGGGTCGGAGCAATTGCCTTGGGATTAAAATCCCAAGCTACGATACCCTGCCCCTCCGGGGCAATACCCGGGAATGAGGATAACAACAGTGAATCAGACGAACACATTTGACAACCTGAGTTTCTGCCGTTTTAACGCATATTTCCCGGGTCGGAGACAATGCTCCGGTACAACTGCCGCAGTTTTCCGGCTCCGCATTCCGGGGCGCGCTGGGTCATGCCATGCGAAAGGTTCGTTTCGGCATGAAAAAAGCCTGCGGGGAATGCCCGGTTCGCTCGGAATGCCGGTACGGGAATCTTTATGCGTACCTGTTCGAGGCCCCGTGGGATCATCCTTATATAGCGGCAAACGCGGAACGCTCCCTGAATTCGAGGCACGAAAAACAGTTTCCGCCCCCGTTTGTTCCGGATCCGCCTCCCGGGGGTTCTTATTCCCCGGGATCGCGTATCCGGCTTTGTTTTACGCTGGTGGGAAAGGCTATCGGGTATTTTCCGTTTATGGCGTGTGCCATGTCAATGATGAATCTGGCAAAGTTCGGGCAGGGAACCCTTTGTCTGGAAGGAATTACCGACGGATTTCCTGCTGATGACGGGACTGAGACCCTGATTTATGATGAAACAGGTCAGATTGTGGGGCCCGGGCAGGTTTTTGACTTTCCCCTGGTTACAGAATGGGTCCGGCGCGGGGAAGGGGCGGACAGAATATGTGTAAGGTTTTTAACACCTTTTCGGTTCAAGGATAACGGCCGGATGGGAACGGAGCTTACATTCAGAATTTTTATGAGAAATATTTTCCGGCGGATCGCATTTCTTTCTGTACACAGCCCCCTTTCCTGTGATATTGCCTTTAAAGAACTGCTGGACAGGGCAGACAGGGCTGTTGTCACTGAAGCGTCGGATCTCCGCTGGTATGACTGGCAGCGTTATTCCTCACGGCAGAACGCGAAGATGAAATTCGGGGGACTGGTGGGAGAGGTTGTGTTTTCCGGGGAAACGGATGAATTTATGCCTTATATCCGGCTGTGCGAATTTCTGAATGTGGGGAAGGGGGTCAGCTTCGGACTGGGGAAATATGAGGCTGTTTTTCTGCTGTGATTTTGTTCTGAAATAAATGAGATATATTTCAAAAAACGAAATAAATGCGATCTGTAATAATCTGATTTTGATTTATATTTTAAATATAGAACTTATAGTTTCCTGAAATTAATAGAAATAAAATTGAAAAGGAAAAAAAATTCCAAAAAAGCAGGCATTCGGAGATATATCTTATAATTGAAACAGATAACTGATTAAAATATTAACATTTTTTAATGATCTGATTTTCAGAGCAGTAAAAATCGGAAAAAAGTTAGCCTATTTTTATTAATATCAAAATGTTAATACTTGAAATAACCGAATTAAAAAGCAAGGAGGTGATAATGAGTTATGCTGGTCTGATAATATTTTTATTATTTTTTATCAGCATATTAATGCTTACACAAAATAAGAATATGATTCATTTTAGGGGGTACGACCATAGACCCGAATGTGGAGGGGATTGAAACAAGATCTGGATCGAAATAAAGTTATTTATTGTACGACCATAGACCCGAATGTGAGGGTTCTCGGTTTTTAAAACCGAGAGGCATACTGGCGGGATAAAATGAGACTGATCTCATAAAAACGCGGGGAAGCGGAGATACGGGATTAATCCCGGAACCCGGAGAGAAAAAGGGGGAAAAAGGGGAAATTTTTCGGAAAACAGGGAGCTGAAAGCAGAAAACCGCCTGCTGGCTGAACCTGCCGAAGCCCTGAAGACGCACCTGTCCGGTGCGCCCCGGGGAGGATCGCTGAAATTACTGCATATTTTCTGATTATAACGGATTTTGGGGACGCACTTTCCCGGCACTCTCCTGTCCCGGAGGGACATCTGAGAATAGCCCGGCAATTCATTGCCGGGTGAGGTCCCCCGGATTATCAGGTCCCGTAGGGACGACTGGAAAGCTTCAGTCGTCCCTACGGGACTGAAAAACGGAGACATTCGCCCCGGCAATGAATTGCCGGGCTATTTTCAGTCGTCCCTCCGGGACTGCTCCCCAAGTTATAAATGCGCCCGAAACAGTCCGAGGTGAGGCATCTCCTGTCGGAACGGAGTATAGCAATGGCGGCTAACCAGTTGCAGCATGAAGTCACTGATTTTATTGAAAACGACTAACTAATATATAATATAATGAAAACAATATCAATCAGAGATAACTATGCCGAAGTTCTGACAGCGTTAGTTGAGTTGCAACCTTCTGTTGATCTGGCTCTGCAAAGGTATATAATTGAACAGATTACCTCCAAAGTGGCCGAACTCCGGGAAAAAGACAGTTCGTTTCAGAATAAGTACGGCTGTGACTATCCGACTTTTATCCGGCGTATCGGCGGAGATGAGGAATTTGTCATTCATATAGAAAAAAGTATAAACAAAATGTGGGAAACTGATCAGGCCAAATGGGAATTCTGCCACAAAGGAACTGAGGATTGGATGCAGAGATTGCGGAGCATTTTGCTGTCATCGTAGATTCTGCCCGGACCGTGTTTGAACAGATATCTTATAGCACCGATATTACTCCTGAGCTGGCTATTCTGAATCTTCAAGGCAAATACGGTATGTGCCGGGTGTTTGTCACCGAACTGTTCAGTGACGACATACGGAAATACCGATATTATGTCTTAAGGGAAAACCGGGTTGAGGCAGGATTTGACAGATTTGACAACAGCCCGGATCCCCGTGCGATCCTCATATTTCCTGTTGACGTAATCCTGCAACCATCTCTCCGAAACACCGGCAACCCTTGCAATTCCTGCAAGAGAAATCCTTTCGAGGAGAAGTTTATCTATAAGTTCCTTAGTCTCATGCGGAATGATTCTGTTTTCAGGTTCTTCCACAAACTGCCTTCCGCATTCCTTGCACATAAACTTCTGTTTTTTATTATGAATACTCCCGTTTTTGATAATATTTTCGGATTTACAGTTCGGACACAACATAACAGGCGATACCTCCTTCTTGTTAAAAAATTTTCTGATCTTTATAACACAATTATCCGTTCGCTACCACAATAATTTTTAAAAACTATAACTTGTTGAATAAACTATGATACCATCCATCACTACTTCCGCAGGACTACCAATATCTGTTTGAAAAGGTCTTCGATCGGCAACCCTTTTTTACTTTTCCGAAGGTCGCCGAAATGTCCGAGAAGAAGGGAAAATATACCGATATTGGTAAGATATCGAACAAAAAATGCAAGGCATCCGCGTCCTGTGAGATTATCGCCTGTTTCTTCAATCTTATCAATGCCGGTTTTCCGAGATGTGTTTTCCATTGTCTTTTCCTTTCATCGGAGATAAATAAAAATCATATTTGCTGAATGGTTATATATACCCCCGGAACATCGGGAGGCAGATGCGGTTCCGCCCGGTACCGAATGCCTTTTCCCTGTGATGCTTTTCTCACCCGTGCAGGGGCTTTGGATAATTTCCCGCCGTTCTCCTTTGCCGATTTTTCCGGAGGATGCCAGAGATGATCAGAATTGTCAATCAGTTTGTTCAGAAAACGGACGGCCTGATCTGTGGAAACACTCTCTTCCGGCTTTGCCCGGATCAGCTTCTCCGTCATGTCCGGATCAGTCCGTTCGGCTTTGGCAGGTGAGCCGGCAAACCCGAGTAACTGACAATCTTCCGCGAGCAGGGGCGTCTCCCCCGTCTTTGTGATGATGTGATATCGAAATCGGACAAACAAAAGAGTGGTACGGCGTTCCACAAGCCTGGTTCGGATAACGCCGTAGCGTTTCGCAACCGGTCTGAAGGTGTTGTCAAACGTACACTCCATGACATGTGCAAGCTTCGCTCGCTTACGCAATGCCAGACACTCCGTTGCCCGCGGTACTTTCACGCTTCACGCTTCACACTTCACTTAGGGATTTCCCAATAAATAATCTGCCCACACTGCCCGTCTGACCTTAATTTTAATCTTGCTCTTGCTCTTTATCAGGCAGGAGCAGGAGCGAGAGCACAAGAGTAAGAGCAAGAGTAAGATACCGGGTATATTAATTTGGGGGAAATACCTTACCCGATAGCCAGCATACGCTCCACTGACCGAAGCGCTTTTACACGAATATCCTCCGGGACCTCAATGACGTATTGATTGTGCCTCAGAGCATCCAAGGTGCTTTCCAGGGTGATCTGCTCCATGTGGGGACACCGAATCCTGCACATTGAGAGAATTTCCTTACCCGGGTTCGCGGCAGCCACATTATCTCCCATTGCACATTCGGTAAGCAGCAGATACCGGGGTTCTGATGTTTCTTCGACAAACCTGATCATGGCCGAGGTGCTTCCCGCGAAATCAGAGGCAGCAACAACTTCGGGGCTGCACTCCGGGTGGGCCAGAATCGCAACATCCGGAAACCGGCTTCTGATGCTCCTGATATCCCCTGTGGTGAATTTCTCATGCACCTCACACCGGGCATTCCATCCGATCATCTGGTAATCCGAGGCAGTTTCATCGTTTCCCGGAAAGATGATATGTTTCCCTGTTTCCCTTGCCACATTCCTCGCAAGGTATTCATCAGGAAGAAATATCACCGTATCGGTTTCCAGGGACTTCACCACCGCGGCCGCGTTGCCGGATGTGCAGCATAAGTCGCATTCGGCTTTGACATCCGCATAAGTGTTCACGTATGTGACAACCGGAACCCCGGGAAACTTCTCCTTCAGTGCTCTGACATCCTCGGCAGTGATGCCCGTTGCCAGGGAGCATCCTGCTTTTTCCGCGGGCAGCAGAACCGTCTTCCCAGGACTGAGGATTTTCGCTGTTTCCGCCATGAATTCCACCCCGCAGAAAACAATGATGTCTTTGTCTGTCCGGGCAGCTTTACGGCTCAGTTCCAGTGAGTCCCCGGTATAGTGGGGCACTGAGTAAAACAAAGCCGGCTCCATGTAATTGTGGGCCAGGATAAGCGCGTTTTTTTCCTCTCTCAGCCTGATGATCTCATAGGCCAGCTCGGCTTTTTGTCTCAGTTCAGGGTCAGGAACGATGTCACCGAGACGTGCTTTCATATTCTGATAAGTTTCTTGGACTGTCATTTATTTTTCCTCCGCATTTGTGAGTAACAGAGTGATATCCAAAGCTTTTGTCGAATGCGTGAGCATTCCGGCAGAAATATAATCAACACCAGAGGCGGCAATGGCTGTTATATTCTCCAGAGAGACGTTCCCAGATGCTTCCAGCGGAACACGGCCATCGGTCACCCGGACAGCATCGCTCAATTCGGAAGGGGTCATATTATCCAGTAAGATGCGATCCGGCGACAGTTCCAGGGCTTCCCGAAGTTCCTCAAGGTTCCTGACTTCTATCTCTATGGCTCTTTTCAGCTTATCCTCCGAGCGTACGCGTGCGACAGTTTCCGAAATGGTTCCCACAGCCGCGATGTGGTTGTCTTTGATAAGTACCATATCGTATAAGCCAAAGCGATGGTTCTGCCCCCCGCCTGATCTTACTGCCCATTTATCGAAAATGCGAAGACCTGGGGCAGTCTTCCTTGTGTCCAGGATGACGGCAGAAGCACCTTTCATAGCGTCCGCAAACTGGCGAGTGAGAGTGGCTATGCCCGACATTCTCTGGAGAAAATTAAGGGCCACCCGCTCACCGCTGAGGATAGCCCGGCCAGGGCCTCTGACTGTTGCAAATATCTGTTTCGCTTCCACCCGGTCTCCGTCAGCGACATGAGAGGTAAAACGCACCTGTTCATCCAACAGGGAAAAGGTCAGGCCTGCCACTTCCAGCCCTGAAATAACACCGGATTCCTTGGCGATAAATCTGCCTTCGAGCGTTGTGTCAGGCACTGTGCATAACGTCGTGACGTCACCGTCGCCGATATCTTCTTCCAAAGCGTGAAGAATAACCGGTTTGACCTTAGTAAGAATATCGTTCATCATATTGGAATGTTCTCCGTTTAATATCTGATACGTCTGAAAAATGGGCATCTTTCATAGAAGCCGAAAGTAGTTTACACTTTTTCAGACTGCAGAACGACTTTTCAAGTCGTTCGGAACGATTTGAAAAATCGTTCTACAGTAAGGTGTAAACTGACAAATGAAGGATGCCCATCTGAAAAACGTTTATATAATCTGATCCCCAAAGCTCTTTATTTGCATTAATTCAACTCATTTTCAAGAATTTTTTTCCGAAAGATGCTTAAATGCCTCAACCAATATCGCCATATTCCCTGGTTATGGCAACAACTAAATTACTTTCCTGACTTTTGATCCTGAAAAAGTGAGGGCATATTACGCGGAAATGTTTGACGAAGGAAAAAAGATCGCGGCTGAAATCATGGCGCAGAAGGATAAAAAGAATAAAGAAGGAAAATAAGATATTTATATGATATTCAGCGAAGTCAGATACAAAGGAGGCGTGGAGACGGATAAAACACTGAGACTCGCATCGTTCCACAGAGGAGCGCAAAAAACCGCTTCGCTCTATTTTTGCACTCATTCCGGAATTTTTAATGATTCCGGAAGTGTTTTCAGCATCCTGATACAAAAATGCGAGCCTTCTCCCAATTCAGAATCCACCTTTATCGAACCTCCGTGCTGTCGGATAATTTTATCAGAAATGAAAAGCCCGAGACCTGTTCCCCTGGTCCCTTTTGAGGAAAAGAACAGGCTGAACATGCTTTCGCGGGTTTCCCTGTCCATACCGATGCCGTTATCACGGACATCGAAGATAATGTGATCATTATCCGGTTTTACGCTGAAGATAATTTTATGTTTATCCTTTGATCTGTCATATGCACACGCGTCAGCCGCATTTTCCAGGATATTTATCAATGCGGAATGGGCAATGCCCGGGTCAATCTCAAATGATCCTGAAGACTGATCAAAATCACAAATAAATTCAACATGATGTTCCTTCATTTTCGGGGTAACGGTAGCCGCCAGATCCTCGGCAAAGGGAATGACATCCGCTGTTTCCCACTCCAAATTCCTGTTCTTTGCATAGTAGAGGATGTTCAGCACCATTTTCCTGATCCGCTCAACCATGAGCTTTACCGTTTCCCATCCTTCTCTGATCCTTCCCTGATCTTCCTTTGCAAAGCCGGAACTGACCAGGTACATTCCGGCATCCAGCCCCGTCAGCACACCTTTTATGCTATGGGAAACCGAGCCGATGAGAAGCCCCAGGGATGACAGATGATCCTGTAACTGGCGTATCTGGGTGATGTTGGTTGACATCTCCATCACCTCGGTGATTTCTCCGCTCGAGTTCCGTAAAGGCGCGGTCCAGATGAGCATGTTATACTGCTCACCCGACTTTGAGGTCACGATCATTTCTGACTGATGCGTATCCCCGTCTTCAAATGTTTTGGCAACCGGGCACTCAGGACACGGCTCATCCCGGTGTTTATAGACTTCAAAACACTTAGCCCCGATCTCATGCCCGAAATCTTCCTTGAATCGTCTGTTGACTGACGTAAGCCTGAATTCCCTGTCTTGGACGGAAATATAACAGGGGGCTTCATCAAACAACTGTTGGAATTTCTGTTCAGCAGTGCGAAGCTCATCTTGGAGGCGTTTGATCTCTGTGACATCTGCCGAGAGTTCAAGAACCAGTTCAAGATGACCATCCTTATCGCGAATCGGTGCTGTGTGGACAATAGCAGGAACCTCACCTCCGTCTGAGTACCTGATGGTTTCCTTGCGTCGCTGTCCGATTCCGGTTTTAAAGGTCTCCCGGACCGGGCATGACATTTCTTCCGAGCTTCGGACATATATTTCCCAACTGTCCCCGCCCACCTTGTTTCCCAAGCGTTCCTTATACAACTGGTTGGCTGCGACTACTTTGAGATCTGGGTTGTGCATGGAGACAAAACACGGCATTTCATTAAAATACCTGACCCCGCCTTCAAGGTCTCCGGCAATGTCCCATATTGCAGAAGACAGCCCGTCAACCGCCTGCCCGATGGCAGTCAGCCTTTCTGTTTCAACCAGCTTGGCAGACTGCTTTTTTACAAGTTGTTCGAGGTTTTCGGTGTACTCCCTGATCTGGTGTCTCATGGATATCCGCTCATGCGCTCTCTTCAGGGATATCTCCAAAGCATCATCGTTGATGGGTTTTGTGATAAAATCAGTGGCCTCATGTTTGAGACACTGGATGGCCAGTTCCATATCCCCGTGGCCGGTAATCATAATAACTTCTGTTTCAGAATTCTCTTTTTTAATTTTCCCAAGAAGTTCTATACCATCCATACCCGGCATTTTTATATCGCTGAGAACAATAGGAGGGGACTCGCTTCGAAAGATACGCAGGGCTTCTTCCCCGTTTTCTGCTGTCAGCACTTTATAACCGATGTCAGACAGTGCGATATCAAGAACATCCCGGATGTCCTCTTCGTCATCTACTAATAGTATTTTTGATTCCATGTTTCATTATCCGGGAATAAGGGAACTCCAAATAAACAATATACCTATCTTGCTCGGTTCGGATTGACAAATCCGAACCATGCGGGGGATTTGTCAATCCCCGCGAGCATCAACGGGTATTTTATTTTTTGAAAAATCCCTAATATGCAGGATTTTGTATAATATATGTGAAGGGATTCATAAATGCCCGTCAGGCGGGGGATTTGTCAATCCCCCGCGAGCGTAAAGTATCACGCATTACGCATCACGCATCACTCATCACGTATCACGCATCAATCTTTTAGCTAGCTCAAGCAATTCTTCAGGCTCAGGCGGTTTTTCCAGGTAGGCATCCGGTTCGGGTACAGGCTCATCTGCCCGCACATTCAGCATCTTCAGATAGTGGGTATATGTTTTTTTTCCCACAGCAGAAAGCATGATTACAGGCGTTGTCCTGAGGTCTTCATCTGTCCTCAGATGCCGGTACATCTGGACTCCGCCCTCTCCCGGCATCATCACGTCGAGTATGACAAGATCAGGGATAACCTCTTTTGCTTTCCGGTATCCTTCTTTTCCATCCCTTGCGGATAAAGGTTCGTATCCGCTTGTTTCAAAAAGGGTTGACATGAAAATTCTCATGTCCATTTCGTCATCTACGATCAGAATTTTTTTCTTTTCCATATCAGGGCTTTCAATTTTGTAATTACTTGCCATAAGAGCCGGGTTTCACGAAAGCTGTTGGGATAACTTTTTTGCACCACAATCTCGCCCGGAAGGCTGTCGTGAATTTCAACCCCGTCAGTATCCGGAAGGAAAAACGTCGCGCCTTCACGGGTAGAAATATGTTGTATGTGGAACGCAGGCCGCGAAACAGGGATAAGAGATTTTTCGCGTTTGAGGTTGCCTCATTCATCCCGGTCAGTTCCATTCAGACGCGGAATGAAAGGTTCGAAAATAAAAAAGCCCGTAAAAAAATTACGGGCTTTTAAAAAGATTCTCGGCGGCGACCTACTCTCCCACACAGTCACCCATGCAGTACCATCGGCGCTAAAGAGCTTAACTTCCGTGTTCGGGATGGGAACGGGTGTTTCCTCTTTGCCATTACCACCGAAAAAAAATTTAAAATTTGGAATTGGAAATGCGACATTCAGATATAAATTTCGCATTTCCGATTCCAAATTTCAAATCGGATATAATCACATAAAAACGTTCAAAATAAGTGTGTCAAAAATTGTGGCCAAGCCTCACGACCTATTAGTACCGGTCAGCTAAATCCATCACTGAACTTACACCTCCGGCCTATCAACCTCGTAGTCTTCGAGGGGTCTTCAGTCTGTATGTTTCCATACAGAAGGGATATCTGATCTTGAGGTTGGCTTCCCGCTTAGATGCTTTCAGCGGTTATCCATTCCGTACATAGCTACCCAGCAATGCCGCTGGCGCGACAACTGGAACACCATTGGTTCGTCCACCCCGGTCCTCTCGTACTAGGGGCAGATCCTCTCAAATATCCTACGCCCGCGAAAGATAGGGACCAAACTGTCTCACGACGTTTTAAACCCAGCTCACGTACCACTTTAATTGGCGAACAGCCAAACCCTTGGGACCTGCTCCAGCCCCAGGATGTGATGAGCCGACATCGAGGTGCCAAACCGCCCCGTCGATGTGAACTCTTGGGGGCGATAAGCCTGTTATCCCCGGCGTACCTTTTATCCGTTGAGCGA
>JAUCGG010000006.1:0-15458 GCA_030378015.1 Desulfococcaceae bacterium HSG8 | reverse complement strand
CCCGACACCGAAGCGGTGACGGTCAGTCAAAACCAGCATTTATATACCTGCTGTCCGCTTTTGTCAAGCATTCTTTTCATCTTCCGAGAAAAACATGCCCGACACCGAAGCGGTGACGGTCAGTCAAACCCAACAACACTACCCCATTCTTTAAGCTTTGTCAAACAATTTTTCAAACTTTTATTTTGTGGTACCGCTTTTTGCCTGCTCTCAACAGTATTTCCCTATTGACCAGATCGCCGTCCGTTACCATAAAATCAACAGACTCAACGCGCCTATCATTAATATATGCTCCCCCCTGCTCAATAAGCCTTCTTGCCGAGCTTCCGGAACTAGCCAATCCGACCATTGTAAATATCTTAAAGGCCGGTATCCCTTCTTTCAGTTGAGATTCATCAAAAACAGAGTGAGGTACCGACGTATCATCCATTGCTGAATCAGCCCTGGGAATGGTGCTTGATGGCAAAATCTCTTTTGGCACAACCCTGGTCCCGAACATGGTTGCGGCCGCCCGGAAAGCTTTTTCAGCTTCTTTTGTGCCGTGTGCAAGCAAGGTGGCTTCAAAAGCAAGAACAACCTTTGCACAGTTCAACTCTGTGTCTCCCAGATCTCTGACTTTTCGTATTTCATCCATCGGTAAAAACGTAAAAAGGCATAGGAATCGCTCCACATCCCTGTCGTCCGTATTTACCCAGAACTGATAATATTCATAAGGTGAGGTTCTTTCAGGGTCAAGCCATACAGCACCTTTGGCTGTTTTCCCCATTTTTGCTCCGCTGCTGGTGGTAATCAGGGGAAACGTGATTCCGAATGCATTTCCCTGGCGCATTCTGCGGATCAGATCAATACCTGCAACAATATTTCCCCATTGATCGCTCCCCCCCATCTGCAACCTGCAACCGTAGCTGTCGAAAAGTTTCAGGAAATCATATGCCTGCAACACCATGTAATTGAACTCAATAAAACTCAGACCTTCTTCAGATTCGAGACGCATTTTATAGCTTTCAGCTTTTATCATGCGATTGACGCTGAAGTGCCGACCGATATCCCTAATGAAAGGGATATATTCCAATTTCGTAAGCCAATTGGCATTGTTCAACAGAAGAGCATTTTTCTCTTTGAAGTCAATAAAGCGGGAAAGTTGTTTCTTTATCCCAAGAGCGTTTCTTTCCACAGCTTCTTGTGTGAGAAACTGCCGCATTTCAGTCTTTCCACTCGGATCTCCCACAAGCCCTGTCCCACCGCCGACGAGTGCGACAGGCCGGTGCCCGTGCCGTTGCATATGGGCAAGGGACATGATAGGGACGAGGCTGCCCACATGAAGGCTGGATGCCGTAGGATCAAAACCGATATAGCAGGTTGCATTTTCCTGATTAAGAAAATCTTCCAATTCCTTCTCGTGGGTTGTCATCTCAATAAACCCCCGTTCCCTCAGAACATCAAGCACACTCATCAGTCTTTCATCCTCCTTAGTTATTTAAAAGCAAAACCGGAGTGCCCAAACTTACGGGTGTAATTAAAAGTGTTAGGAGCTGTCCTCGTTCCCAAACTCCGTTTGGGAACGCAATTGCATACAAAACTCCGTTTTGCATGTGCAAACAGAGTTTGCCGGGCAGATGTGTTCCCAAACGGAGTTTGGGAACAAGGGTTGCCTAACACTTTTAATTACACCCCAAACTTACAGTTTGGCCCGTCGGTGATCTGCCAAACTGTAAGTTTGGCACTCCGGCTAATTATGATAAAGCCAGATTTTACTTGTTCGCATATTCTACAGATCTTGTCTCACGTATCACCATGACCTTGATCTGTCCCGGAAAGGTCAGAGATTCTTCTATCTTTTTTACAATATCCTTACTTAGCAGAATGGCTTCCTCATCCGAAACAATTCCGCTTTCCACAATTACCCGGATCTCCCTGCCAGCCTGAATCGCATATGAATTCGCAACACCTCTGAATGAATTCGCAATACTTTCAAGTTCCTCTAAACGTTTAATATAATTTTCAAGCAACTCCCTACGGGCTCCCGGTCTGGCACCTGAAAGACCATCTGCGGCCTGAACCAGCAGTGCATAAACGCTTGAAGGAGGGACATCTTCATGGTGAGCAGCAACCGCATGGACAACCCTTGAATTTTCGCCGAATTTTTTGGAAAGCTTTGAACCTATCAGCGCGTGGGGACCTTCAACTTCATGATCCACAGCTTTTCCAATGTCATGCAATAATCCCATGCGTCTCGCCATCTTCTGATTCAGCCCAAGTTCGGCAGCCATTATACCGGCTAGGAATCCCACCTCAACAGAATGCTGCAAAACATTCTGAGCGTAACTTGTACGAAACTTCAACCTCCCGATATATTTGACCAGTTCACTATGAATGCCATGCACACCCAAATCGAAAGCTGCCTGCTCCCCAGCTTCTTTTATCACAACATCCACTTCGTGCCCCACTTTTTTAACAATATCCTCTATACGAGCCGGATGAATTCTGCCATCTGATATCAGGCGCATAAGGGAGATACGCGCCACTTCTCGTCTGACCGGATTGAATCCGGACAAAATCACTGCTTCAGGGGTATCATCAATGATCAGGTCAATTCCTGTCGCTGCTTCAATAGCCCGGATATTCCGACCTTCCCTTCCTATAATACGCCCCTTCATTTCATCATTCGGGAGTTGCACCACAGAAACGGTGCGCTCTGCGACAAAATCAGCAGCATATCTTTGAATCCCTGTGGCAATAACATTTTTAGCTTTCTTGTCAGCTTCCTCCTTTGCTTCGTTCTCTATGCGTTTGATCAGTTTGGCGGCCTCATATCGGGCTTCATTTTCCATAGCCCGGATCAGCAACTCTTTTGCCTGATCCGCTGTCAGGCCGGATATTTTTTCAAGCTGCCTTTTCTGTTCTTCAACAAGCTCGTTATATTTCAGCTTATTACGTTCAATTTCATCCTCTTTTTTCAGCAGTTTCTTTTCTCTCCGGGCAACTTCCCGTTCTTTTTTCTCGAACTGGTCATGTTTCCGGTCAATATTTTCTTCCTTCTGAATCAACCACTTTTCTTTTTTCTTCAATTCGGAGCGAGTCTCTCTCGTATCGGAGTCAAACTCACTTTTAATCTTGAAAAGCCTGTCTTTTGCTTCAAGTTTTGCTTCTTTCAAAAGGGTATCCGCCCGCCTCTTGGCGTCTTCTATTAAGCGCATTCCCTCTTTTTCAGCATCCTGAATTTTCTGAGATACAAGTTTACCCTTGGCCCAATAAGCAAAGGCAAAACCAATAATAACGCCAATGATCAAGCCGATTAATATGTTATATTCACCCATTACTTTACCTTTCTCCTTGGAAAAATTTAAAGTTATATTCACCATTATGATTAACATCCTAAAAAATATTTAAAATGATACAATCCCTATTTATTCATTCCATGAAACAGAAGTCAATGGGGATGCAAAGAGTATTCAAAGGTAAAATACCCCGCAATATCCCTAAGTCAGTTAAGCCCAGAGGGTTATCTGTTCACCGCTTCATGAAAAACCATAACTCATTATGGCAAGAATTCTATTAAGGCATAAATAGCTACATATAAATTTTATCTCATCCATATAAAACATACTGATGAGACAAATATTTTTGAAACTTATATGGTTAATTAAGATTCAGGTTTCCGGTATGAATCAATGAATAATGTATTGAAGTCGATATAGTTACCGGCATATCAGAATATTCGGGGTTGATTTGTTTCAGCAAACCCCGTTTACTGAGAACCTGACATTTTCAGAAAACAACCCTCCCTATGGTGGGTACAAGTGAAAACACTTATGAGGTGAATCGGCGGGGATGAGGCTTTCAGAAGAGCAAAAAATAAAAGATATGTTATAGTTGCCGAATCAGTTGAAAAACCCCCGCCACAGTGCCGTGTTGGCGGGCCTTTGAAACATTTTTTCAGTTGAGATCCTTATGATTTCTTCAGGCTTTTCTGTACAGGCAGAACATGCACACCGAAACCAGAGAAGGTTCCCCGTTGGTCGGTGTTGGATCAAAGCGCATCTTCCAATCACGAACACGGCAGGGGTCAATACCGATTCTATCAATTTTATAATGAAAACTCGAAGCCACATTTCAATCTTACAGGGTATTCTTTAACACTATAAATATCTGTCCACAGCGCATATCAGATTTTTTGATCGCTCAGATATGACTCTCAGGAGATCTGAATGTTCCTTTTTCAGATTATAATGCTCACTTGCAATATTCAGCGCAGCTAAAATCAGAATGGTTTGTTTCGTTATTGTCGGCGATTTTCCTGATAAGCGGATTTCGAGTTTATCCACTTCTCTTACCAGGAAGTCAGCAACCTCTTTTGCTTCCGAGGCTTCCGCTTCTGCTTTAAAAGTATATGGCTGGCCAAAAAGTTCTATGGTTACAAATTGTTCCAATGATCTACAGCTTCTGTACGCCGTCATTTTATGATGTTTCGCCAATGTCCTTCAGTTTGATCAACAGGTTATCAATTTTTGACCTTATGAAAGCCTTCTCTTCACTGTTACGCTTTTCCGCATCAGCCTTTTCTTGAAGCTCCTGCTCTAATTTATCAATTTTATCTTTAAGTTGTAATTTATCCGCCTCAAGCGACTTACACCGCTCAATTAAGTTTTCAACTTTTTTTTCAATCTCTTCAAAATGCAAGATTACTTCGTTTTCCAATCGCTCACCTCATTTTTTATATATAATCTTTCATGTAAACGAAAGTCAAGATATTTTACCTGATCTCTGACGCAGAATGGCTTCAACTGTTTTCAAGTCGTCAGGAGTATTGACCCCGATGAATTCTTCAGAATCGCTGCCGATCGTTGCCCCCACAGATTTTCCCTCTTTATAGCCGATTCCGATGATATCTGTAAGATAAAATTCACCCTGCATATTATCAGGTCTGATTTTTTGCAACGTATCTGCTAAATAGTCCTTTCCCGCGCAGTAAATCCCGCTGTTAATTGTCCTTATTTTTTTCTGTTCTTTTGTAGAATCTGCGTCCTCTGCAATTCCTGAAATATTCATGTCCCGGTCAATAAGAACTCTGCCGTAGCCTTTCGGATTATCAACCTCGACTGCCAGCAGGGATACATCACGCTTCGCTTCTGTATGATCAACCATGAATTGCATCAGTGTATCAGCAGTGATCAGCGGCACATCCCCGCACAAAATAAGTATGTCATCTATGTGGTCAGGTATTTCAGGCATAGCACATAGCACGGCATGCCCTGTGCCAAGCTGATTTTCCTGCAAAGCAAAAGAAACATCATTCCCTTCGGATACAATCTCCCGTACTTTTTCCGCCTGGTTCCCTATGACAAGGACGACATTGTTCCCGGCTATCTTCTTCGCAGTTTCAACTATATATAGTATCATGGGCCTGCCAAGTATCTCATGAAGAACTTTGGCCCTGTCAGATTTCATCCGAGTTCCCAAACCAGCGGCAAGTATGATGACCGCAACCTCACCGGTGTTAAAACTGTTTTGCATCCTGCTCACCTATTGAATGAATATCGGGTCGGAATAACTGAAATCACGTCTGATTCGTAATGTCAGTCTTTACCGTAAGATGATCTCTGAACCTGAAATAGAAATCTTTTTTATTTACATACGATATTTACAAAAAAAGGGCAAGCCATATCTTTTATGACCCGCCCTTTTTTCTGCGACTTAATTTAAATAGCCTGATATTACTGTCTGGTTTCAGCAGCCTTCACTCTTTGCATAGCTCTTGCTAAAGCAGATTTTGCCCTTGCAAAGTCCACTTCCTCCTTCTTGTCTTCTGCAGCCAGAAGTTTCTGAGCGCGTTCCAAAGCGGATCTCGCACGATCCACATCAATATCGCGCCTTCTTTCAGCCGACTCTGCCAGCACTGTCACTTTATCAGGAAGCGCCTCAGCAAAACCTTCGCTCACAAAAACAGATCTGTCCTTCCCTTCCGCATCTTTATAGCGAATCGAACCCACTTTAAGAGTGGTAAGAAAGGGCGTATGCCCGACAAGCACACCGAATTCCCCCAGCGTACCCGGAGCCATGACAATCTGGACATCTTCGCTGACAACAGACTTTTCAGGGGTTACAATTTCCAATCGGATGTTTTCAGCCATATTTTCCCCCTTTATCAATTATGCAGCCTCAGCTTCAGCCATCTTCTTAGCCTTTTCAACCGCCTCTTCGATTCCTCCGACCATATAGAATGCCTGTTCAGGGATACTGTCATGCTTACCTTCACAGATTTCCTTAAATCCTCTTACGGTATCTTCTATCTTCACATATTTACCTGCTGTTCCGGTAAAGGTTTCAGCAACATGGAAAGGCTGTGACAGAAAACGCTGAATCCTTCTTGCACGAGCAACGGTAATTTTATCCTCGTCAGAGAGTTCCTCAATTCCCAGAATAGCGATAATATCCTGAAGCTCCTTATATTTTTGAAGAATCTGCTGAACCTCACGAGCCACCAGGTAATGATCTTCCCCGATAAAATTGGCATCCAGAATTCTGGATGTCGAATCCAAGGGGTCAACCGCCGGATAAATCCCCAACTCGGTGATCTGCCGGGACAGAACCACTGTACCGTCCAAATGAGCAAAGGTTGTTGCCGGCGCGGGGTCAGTCAGATCGTCTGCTGGCACATAAACACACTGCACTGCTGTAATTGAGCCTTTATCTGTTGACGTAATACGTTCCTGAAGCTCACCCAGGTCAACCGCAAGTGTAGGCTGATAACCGACAGCGGAAGGCATACGTCCCAGCAGTGCTGAAACCTCGGAACCCGCCTGGGTGAAACGGAAAATATTATCAATAAAAATCAGAACGTCCTGCCCTTCTTCGTCACGGAAATATTCCGCAGCAGTCAGTGCGGAAAGAGCCACACGGGCCCTGGCTCCGGGAGGCTCGGTCATCTGGCCGTAAATAAGTGCTGCCTTGGGAAGAACGCCGGAATCCTTCATCTCATGGTAGAGGTCATTTCCCTCACGGGTCCGCTCACCCACACCCGCGAACACAGAGATACCACCATGCTGCATGGCGATATTATGCACCATTTCCATCATGATAACAGTCTTGCCGACACCTGCGCCTCCGAACATTCCCATCTTACCGCCCCGGGGAAACGGGACGAGCAGATCAATCACCTTTACACCGGTTTCAAGAACACGGACTGTCGTATCCTGTTCCGTAAATTTCGGGGCTTCACGGTGTATGGGCCTCATATTTTCCTGGCTTATCGGACCCAGACCATCCACAGGCCGCCCCACAACATTGAGAACACGGCCAAGTCCGGCTTCTCCCACAGGCATCATGATATCATTGCCCGTATCTTTTACAGGCATCCCCCGCACCAGACCATCAGTGACATCCATAGCGATGGTACGGACCACATTATCCCCAAGGTGCTGAGCCACCTCAACTACAAGGTTATCCTCTTCGTCACTGATCGTGGGGTTGGTGATCAGAAGCGCTGTATAGATCGTGGGCAACTTACCCTGTTCAAACTCAACATCAACAACAGGCCCCATCACCTGCGTAATCGTTCCTATATTTTCTCCCATCTAATTAAACCTCCGTCATTATTTACCCCTTCAGGGCTTCAGCACCACCGACAATATCCATCAGATCCGCAGTAATGGCTGCCTGTCGGGCTTTATTATAAGCCAGCGTGAGATTATCAATCATATCGTTACAAGCTTTGGTTGCATTATCCATCGCAGCCATACGAGCCGCATGCTCACTGGTTGATGTTTCCAGCAATGCGCTGTATATCTGGACATATACATTCTTCGGAAGCATTTCGCCCAGCAGTTCATCCGCTGATGGCTCACAAATATGTTCAGCCAAGAAGGGCATATTAATATCCTCTTCCGCTATCTCTTTATCTTCCGATTCCATGGGCGGTATAGGCAACAGCTTCTGCAGGATCGGAACCTGTCTTGCCATACTCACAAATTGCGAATAGACAATATAGACCTCATCATAGGTCCCGTCAAGGAATCCGTCAATCAGCTTCTTACCGGCATTCGAAGCCGCGCTGAAATCGAATTTTCCTCCGACAACCCCTAAGTATTCGTCTGTAATTGTAAAAGCATCTTTGCGGCACCAGTCACGCCCTTTTTTTCCGAAATTTGTAAATACAACCTCTGCATTTTCTTCCTTAACAAACGCGTTCGCCTTTGCAATGAGATTCGTATTAAAACCACCACATAAGCCTCTGTCGGAAGTGCATAGGACAAAATTTATCTTCTTCACTTCCTCACGCGGTACCAGCAGGGGGCTGGCTTCTTCTCCGGCTTTTTCTGCAAGGCTTCCCAGAACTTCGGCAAATTTGCCCGCGTAGGGGCGAAATCCCTCCATCATTGTCTGGGCCCCGCGCAGCTTGGAAGCAGCCACCATATTCATGGCCTTTGTGATCTGCTTTGTCTTCTTTACCGCACTTATCTTTATTTGGACATCTTTTAATCGTGCCATATGACCTCATTTAATTAAGAATTGGGAATCAACACTCCCATTTCTCATTTCCCGATCCTTACTTTACTGTATCCTTGAATTCCTCGTCATATTCGCTCAAAGCTTTTGTCATCATCTTATCCAAGTCATCCGTAATCTCCTTTTTCTCAACAAGATCTTTAAAAACCTGGGGATGCCTGTCCTCTATGAACGAATAAAGACCAGATTCATACTTTGCCAGAGTATTTACAGGATATTTATCAAGAAAACCCCTCGCACCTGCATAAAGTATTGTCACCTGTTTTTCCATCGACAGCGGCTGATACTGGGGCTGCTTCAGAATCTCAACCAATCTTTCACCCCTTGTCAACTGCCTCTGGGTCGACGCATCAAGGTCACTTCCGAAAGCAGCAAACGCTTCAAGCTCACGATACTGGGCCATATCAAGCCGAAGGGTACCTGCCACCTGTTTCATAGCTTTCACCTGAGCAGCACCGCCGACGCGAGATACAGAAAGCCCCACATTGATCGCAGGTCTGACACCGGCAAAGAAAAGGCTTGGCTCAAGATAAATCTGACCATCTGTGATGGAAATAACATTGGTCGGGATATATGCGGATACGTCACCAGCCTGGGTCTCAATGATCGGAAGTGCTGTCAGAGAGCCGGCACCCAGTTCATCGTTCAGCTTGGAGGACCGTTCGAGCAGACGGGAATGGTTATAAAAAATATCACCCGGATATGCCTCCCGCCCAGGGGGACGCCTCAGGAGAAGGGAAACCTGACGATATGCAACAGCCTGTTTTGAAAGGTCATCATAAACGATCAGCGCGTGTTTGCCATTATCACGGAAATACTCTCCCATTGCACAACCGGCATAAGGAGCAATATATTGCAGTGTTGCCGGGTCACTGGCACATGCAGATACCACTGTTGTATATTCCATTGCACCGTATTTCTCAAGTACCGCTACCACTTGGGCAACCGTGGATTTCTTCTGGCCGCATGCCACATAAACGCAATAAACATCCGTATTTTTCTGAGCCAGGATGGCATCAATACAACAAGCGGTTTTACCGATCTGACGGTCACCGATAACCAGTTCGCGCTGGCCCCGTCCCACCGGCGTCATAGC
Organism: Desulfococcaceae bacterium HSG8; assembly: GCA_030378015.1. Taxonomy (GTDB): domain Bacteria; phylum Desulfobacterota; class Desulfobacteria; order Desulfobacterales; family 4be13; genus JAUCGG01. The sequence continues at coordinate 5,857 of JAUCGG010000006.1, read as the reverse complement.
GTCAACAGCTTTCAACCCGGTATAGCACGGTTCATGTACGCTCTTTCTGGCAATAACACCGGGGGCAACCACTTCCACACGACTGAATTCTTTTGCATCAATAGGGCCTTTGCCATCTATGGGTTCGCCCACTGCCGTCACCACGCGTCCGAGAACGGCTTCTCCTACGGGAACTTCGGCGATACGATTTGTGCGTTTTACAATATCCCCTTCTTTGATGTGGATATCCTCCCCCATAATGGCCACACCCACATTATCCTCTTCGAGGTTCAGGACCAATCCCATAATAGCGCCCGGAAATTCAACCAGTTCCAAAGCCATTGCTTTCTCAAGGCCATATACCCTGGCGATACCATCACCTACCGACAAGACAACCCCGGTTTCACTGAGTTCGACCTTCTTGTCGTAATCCGTAATCTGCTCTTTAATAATCTGACTTATTTCTTCAGCTCTTAATTCCATTAGAAACTCTCACCCCTTTTCAAAGATTCCCTCATATTGAGTAGTTGTGTTCTGATACTACCATCCAAAACAAGATCCCCGATCTTGGTAACAATTCCCCCTATCAGACCAGTGTCCTGTTCAACGTCAAGAATGATATCATTACCGGTCTTTTCCGACAGGGCCGTACGAATTTTTTCTATGGTTTCCTCTGAAAGCTCTGTGGCAGAAACCAGACTGGCCCTTGCGACACCTTTGAGTTCATCCGCCAGCTTCTGATAAAATGTATTAATATCACCCAGAAACCCTATACGCCCCTTGTCAAACAGCAACAGGAGAAACGAACTCATCACGTTTGACAGTTCCGATATTTCCACAATTGCCCGCAAAACTCTTTTCCGGCCGGCAGCATCGTAAAGGGGATTACAAATTGCCTGCTCAAGATTTTTCTCTTTTGCCATAAGACCTGAAAAACCGTCAAGCTCTTCTTTATACGTTTCAGCTTGGCCATCCTCTTTGCCAATAAGCAGAAGTGCCTTGGCATAACGCCTTGCTATTGATAGATTTTTCACTATGCCACCTTCTCCAAATATTCATCCACCAGTCTGTCCTGGTCTTCGTCTGTAATTCTTTGCCTTACAATTTCCTCAGCCTTTACGAGCGCCTTTTCAAGTATATCTTCCCGAAGCTGTGACTTGGCGCGTTCAAACTCCTGGCCAATATTCCGTTTAGCCTGATCTTCCAGTTTCTCGGCAGCGGCTTCAGCTTCTGCGAGTATCCTTTTCTTTGCTTCCTCACCCTGTTTCAGGTAGTCAGCAACAATCTTCTCAGCTTCCTGATCCAAAAGCAGAAGCTTTTCATTGTATTCAGCCAGTTCCTTTTCAGCCACCTTTTTTTTGGCTTCCAATTCGCTCAACTGATCCCTGATTCCCTTGATCCGTGAATCAAGAGACTGGGATATGGGTTTCCGCAACACAAAAAAAAGCGCTATTGCCAGTACCGCGAAATTTATTACACGATAAGTATCTGTCGCTATCCATCCTTTGGGTTTAGCGCCATGCTCATCACCGCCGCCAGAGCCCAGAGCGACTCCGGCAACAAAGAAGATAAACGCCCCGATAAGAAACAGCACCAGGGGCCTTTTAAAAAAAATTCTCTTCATTTAAACAGTCCTCCCCAAAATTTTCCTGCCAATATCATTGGCAAATGCATCTATCTCCTTCAGCAGAGAATTCCTGACATTCTCAGCATCTTTTGCAATCTGCTCCCTAACTTTTGTTAATTCTGACTGAGCTTTTTCGTTAATTTTCCTGATAACCTCTTTTTCTTCCTCGGCCGCAGCCTGAATCAGGGCTTCCTTTTCCTTCAATCCCTTTGACCTTGCATCCCTGATACCAATAGAAAAAGCATCAGCCTTCTCTTTTGTATCCTTTTTGGAATTTTCGATATCCTGCTCAAGTCCCCCGATCTTTTCCTTTCTTTGAAGCAGCGCGTTCCGGATCGGTCTATACAAAATCACATTCAGAATACCTATCAGAACAAGAAAATTAGCAATTTGTATAAACAGCGACACGTCTATTTTTACCATAACAGCCCCTCCGTCAAGCATTAAATTTAAAATGATTTAAATACGTTAAATTTAAAATATAACATGAACCCGATTCAATAATTTCGGCACTTGTAGCACCGACTTTGACAATTTGTCAAGTTTTTTGAAAAATATATTATTTTCTTTTCACATCCTCAACCACAGAAATTTTTTTAACGGAATCTTGGGACTTTTTTCCGGAAATCGTCTGGGCTTTCATATCACAGCTCCCATTGAACACTGCCCCTGTATCAATCGAAATCACAGGTGCCTGAATATCACCGATCACACGGCCCGGGGGATAAACTTCGATTCTCTCTTTTGCATCAATAGTGCCGTTGACTTCTCCCATGATAATTGCGCCATCCACAATAATATCCGCATTGATGACAGCCTTTTCTCCTATAATTACTGTACCTCCGTTACTGGTGATTTTCCCTTTCACGTTTCCATCCAGCCTTATCGTACCTTGAAACTCAAGAAGTCCCTCTATGCTGGAACCATATCCCAGAAAAGTGGAGATTGAGTCTGTCTTTTTTTTCTTTCCCATCATACCGCCCTCCTGTGGAAATCCTAACTTTAAAATTATTCAATTATAAAACGTCTCATACTTACATTCATCAGGATGCTGATACAAATCATCATAGTAATCACTGATGAGCCGCCATAGCTGATAAATGGCAAAGGAACCCCGACGACCGGCATCAGGCCCATCACCATTCCGATATTTATAAAAACCTGCCAGAATATCATTGCCGTAACCCCTACCGAAAGAACCGTGCCAAAAGGATCCCTGCATCCGTGAGCAATATTCAGCCCTGAAATTATCAGCATCAGAAAAGTCAGAAGGACGCATACAGAACCCACAAAACCGGATTCTTCGGCCAAAACCGAAAATATGAAATCTGTGTGCTGTTCAGGTAAAAAAGACAGTGTATTCTGATTTCCCTGTCTGAATCCTCTGCCTACAGCAGCCCCCGAACCAATGGCAATTTTAGACTGTATAATATGGTATCCGGTACCGAGGGGGTCCCGATCCGGATTCAAAAATGTCAGTACCCGCTGTTTCTGATATGCTTTCAGACCGACAAACCACATCGTGGGAACAGCCAACATACACACAATAAGCATATATATTAACGAGCGCCGCTCAATTTTTACGAAAAGAGTCATGGTTCCGGCAATCAGTAAAACAACCATGCCGGTTCCCAGATCCGGCTGCTTTACAATCAGAAAAAAAGGAATGCCGACAATGATGAATGGTTTGATAAGCTCTCTCAGTGTAAAGCCTTTTGTTGTGACAAGTTTTGAATAATATCGTGCCAGCATGATGATCACAGCAAGTTTGACCATCTCCGAAGGCTGAATCGAAACTGGTCCCAGCCCGAGCCACCGCCTTGAGCCGCCGACATATTTCCCGAAAAATAAAACACAAACCAGCAATACAATGCATATCAAATAGATAACAAAGGCCCACCGCCCCAGTGCTTTGTAATCGAAAAAAAAAGAAACCAGCATTATCATCGCGCCTGCACAATACCACAGCAGTTGTTTGAGTACCAAAATCTTCTGGGGCGAAGCATGCGCCCCTACTGTAACAGCGCTGTACAGGATAAGCAACCCCAGGCCGGCGATCAGAAAAGTCAGCCCCAGCAACCACCAGTCAAAGTATTTTACAAACCTCGGATCAGGCATCCGGCTGTCCCCCGATATCTTCCGGATTTTGCGTATAAGACTGTTTAGCAGTATTTCTCATCATGAATGCCTTGATAAGCTCTCTTGCAATGGGCGAAGCACTGCCTGACCCGTGTTCCCCATGTTCCACAATCACAGAAACAGCAACCTTGGGATCATCCGGTTCAGCATAAGCGACAAACCAGGCATGTGCCTTCAGATGAGGCGGCTTCTTTTTCCTGCCGCTGTCACCGGTTCTGCGGCTAGCCACCTGGGCAGTCCCTGTTTTTCCACTGATTTCAAGTCCCTTCACCTTAGCAACCAGTGCTGTGCCCCTGGTGCTTACCACATCCCGCAGTCCTTTTCTGACAATACTCAGTGTCCGGTTACTTGCAGGCAATCTGCCGATCTCCTGCGGCTTGCCTTCATAAACAATCTCACCTTCGACAGTCTCGGCTTTTTTCAGAATCAAAGGTTTGTAAAGCGTTCCGCCATTGCCCACTGCAGAAATCAGAACTGCCATCTGAAGAGGGGTGGCCACATTATATCCCTGGCCTATGGCCACTGACAATGTTTCCCCCTTATGCCAAGGAACACCCATACGTTTTTTTTTCCAGCCCGAACTAGGAACCAGTCCCCGGGCTTCATGATCAAGATTGATTCCGGTACGTGCCCCGAGCCCGCAGGCATTTGCATATTTAGCCAAACGATCAACTCCCAATCTCTGACCCACCTGATAAAAAAAGACATCACATGATAGGGCGATGGCCCTCACCACATTACACGTCCCGTGACCGCTCTTTTTCCAGCATCGGAAAATACGATCACCGAATTTATGATATCCGGGGCAGTAATAAGTTGTATTTTTATTAATCACACCTTCTTCCAGCCCGGCAATAGCAGTAACAATTTTATAGGTGGATGCTGGCGGATACTCGCCCTGAATCGCCTTGTTTTCCATGGGTCTGAACGGATGGGAAATGAGTTGGTTCCATTCTTCATGGGATATTCCCCCGATAAAAGCATTCGGATCAAAAGAGGGGTTGCTCGCCATGGCAAAAATATGTCCTGTAAGCGGTTCCATAACCACAACCGAAGCAGCTATCCCTTCTATCAGCGATTCAGCTTTTTTCTGTAATTTACGATCAATAGTCAGATAGATATTATGTCCCGGCTTTGCATCAACCGTTTTCAAAACCCTGACCACCCGCCCCTTGGCATCGACCTCGACCTGCCGTCCCCCGCGTTCCCCTCTCAGAAATTGTTCTGCCGATTTTTCAATGCCGAATTTTCCTACAATATCTCCGGCCCGATATCCCGAATATCTCTCGCTTTCAAGTTCACCGGAATTTATTTCCCCCAGATATCCTGTAAGATGAGCAGCGCTCTGATTTTGAATATAATATCTTTTTTGCCTGACATTAACGTAAACACCGGGCAGATCAAATTTATGAACCTCAACAGATGCCAGAGTATCCCTGCCAATATCCTGCTTTAACAGAATCGGCTTATAGGAAGCCCTCCTCTTGTTTGCCTCTATTTTTGACATCAGATAACTATCAGGAACATTTATATAACCAGATAGTTTTTGAATAGTACGTTCAACAGAACCGGCATCCTTTAATATAATGCTCAGATCAAAGGAGGGTCGGTTGTCCACCAGCAGATTCCCATTGCAGTCATAAATCAGTCCGCGCGGCGGATCTATACTCTGTAAACGGATGCACTGATTTTCAGAAAGTCTTCTGAACTCCTCTCCTTCAAGTATCTGGAGGTAAAATAACCGGATAATCAGGACAACAAAAGCACTCATAATGAAAAACATGCTCCTGATCAGGCGCTGCTTATACCAGTTTTTATCAGCAGTCTTTGTATATTGCTTCATGTTTTTCGTGCAGGTGTCAGGAAAAAATACTCAACAACCACCAGCTAAAGCCGGTGGGTTGAAATTACGGACTGAAAGTCCGGATACGGTCAGAGACCCGTTTTATGCGGATCCCCCGGAAATCCGCACACCGCCTGTCCGGTTCCGGAACTGATTCCGCGGCTTCGGAGACCGGAAAAAATAATATCTGAAAGATGACCGGCTGAAGCCGGTGGGTTTTAACCTTTATTGAGACTAATAAACCCGGCTCCCAGAGCGAGTATATTATT
>JAUCGG010000295.1 GCA_030378015.1 Desulfococcaceae bacterium HSG8 | reverse complement strand
ATATAAATTCCGAAAATGTCAAAGCTCCGGACTGACTGACCGTAAGGCAGACACAATAGGACTTTCTTTTAGCTTCAGTTGGAAAAATTAAAAAGTCTGCCCTGGAAAACTTACTGAATTTAGTAAAATATATATCTTATTAAATCCAAATTTCCGATCTCATGATTAATAATAACACCCCCGACCCTCATATGCAATGAATTTAGTCTCGGTTCAGTCCGTCGAAATGGCTATGGATAAAGCTTTAAACTTTTCTGGATGAATTTTTCGTTTGGGTATTTCCCCCAAATTAATATACCCGGTATCTTGCTCTTACTCTTGTGCTCTTGCTCCTGCCTGATAAAGAGCAAGAGCAAGATTAAAATTAAGGTCAGACGGGCAGCGTGGGCAGATTATTTATTGGGAAATCCCTTGGTGTTCAGTCGAACGATTGACAAATCCGAACCACCGGATTTGTCAATCCGGGGCAGGAGGTTTCATGTTTCGTTGTGACCGTCAGATTATGACCAAAAGAGGAATTTCCCGGATCAGTATGGGCGCGGCAATAGCGGTGCCGCATCTGAAATGGAAAAAGCAGAAGTGTATGTGCCCTGGCAGGACGATTGACAGGATTGAAACCGACCCAGTTTCTCACAGATGCACAGAGAGACGAACTCCGGCAGAGCGGACAGGTTTCATTCATCAGCCGGAAAAATTCAGAGCCTTCGGCCTCCTCTGATGATCGTTCACGGGAATTATCCCGGTTGAGGAGGTCCGAAAAGCCCACAGACTGATGCGTGGAAGCGTGATGCGTGAGGTGCAATTAACCATCCTCGTTCCCAAACTCCGTTTGGGAACGCAATTGCAGGCAAAACTCCGTTTTGCATGGCAGACAGAGTTTGCCGGGCAGGTGTGTTCCCAAACGGAGTCCGGGAACAAGGACACATACTGAACCTGACACTTTTAATTAAACCCGATGCGTGATGCGTGATGCGTGAAACGTGAAACGTGAAACGTGATGCGCTTGGGCTTTATTAATGGCTATGAATCTATAAACCCATATCCACGCATTACGCATCACGCATCACGCATCACATTTGCCCTCAACTGTCCGCATGCTGCAGAGATATCTTCCCCTTTGCTGCGCCGGATAATTACTGTGTAATTATTTTTACTTAAAATTTCCTGGAATTTATAGATAACAGGCGTTTCAGGCCGTCTGAAATCACTTTCTTCATGTTCATTAAAGGGAATCAGGTTAACTTTTGATTTAACAGGTCTGAGCAATTTCACCAGACGTTCTGCATCCCTTTGGGAATCATTTATACCTTTTATAAGAATATACTCAAAGGTAATCATGCGACCGGGCGGCAACCGATAGTTTCTGCACGCTTCCAGTAATTTATCCAGCGGGTATTTCCGGTTTACAGGCATGAGCTTGTTTCGGGTACGGTTATCTGAGGCATTTAACGACACCGCCAGGCTGACTTTTGTGTCACTGCCCAGGTCGGAAAGCCGGGGAATCATGCCTGCTGTGGAAACAGTCACTTTTCGGTTTGAGAATCTTAGCCCGAAATCGTTGTTGGTAATGACGGCGATTGCATTTATGACATTTTTGTAATTTGCCAGAGGCTCTCCCATACCCATAAAAACAATGTTAGTCAGCCAGCCCGAGTCCTCCAATTCATTCCGAATATCCCGCACCTGGGAAATAATTTCCCCCCGGGTAAGATTGCGTCTGAATCCGTCTCTTGCTGTCAGGCAGAAACGGCAGCCCTGCGCGCATCCCACCTGGCTTGATATGCAAAGGGTATAATGATCTTTTTCGGGAATAAGCACGCTTTCGATATGTTCCCCGTCGTCCAGTTTAAAGAGATATTTCCTGGAACCATCCTGTGAAGTCTGAATACGCACTGTTTCAAGACAACTTATGGTGAAACATGAGGAAAGCAGTTCCCTGACCTCTTTCCCCAAGTCGGTCATTACATCAAACGTATCTGCCTGACGAAGATAGATCCACTTTAAAATCTGTTCGGCACGGTAGGAAGCGATATCCCGTTCCCCGAGCCATGCTATCAGTTGTTCGCGGGTAAGTTCTTTAATATCCATATGTTAAGTTTAAATCTCAGCAGATCGGAAAAAGTTTGTAGTACATCAATTCGTAAATTCCTCCCCTTTTTTAAAGGGTGAGGATTTCTGCCGTAACAGCCTTTTCTCGCAACGAAAAATCCCCAATGGCCCCCTTAAAAAAAGGAACAAACTTAAAAAATGCCTTCAGGCGGTCAAATCCGGTAGTATAACCGGATCTGAATTTCGGTATCCTAGATCGAAATTTTCCGATAAAGCTTTGTGAACAGTGGATTCCGGGTTACCGAATTTAAGATCAGGTAAAAAACATCCGTTTTTTAATTTTCCCCGGAATGACAATTTAACATACTGTCATTCCGGTTTTAACCCGGAATCCACTGTTTGCGAAAGTTTTCGATCTACTGATTGTAAAACAATTTTACAAATCGTTTAAACAAGTTACCAAATTGTTCTACAGCCGGAAAAGTGTAAACTACTTTTTGTCTTATATGAAAGATGCCTGAATTTCAATACTTTTCTGCTTTAGCTGGGTTTCGCTTTCAGCCCTGACATTTATGTCGGGGTAGGAACAACGATTCGGAAATTCGTCCCCCTTTTATCTTTATCTATCTATATAAACACGAAATCATAGAAAATGTCAGCACTGATCTTTATCTGAAATTACTGAAAAACCGCAAAATTGCCGAAATCGGAATTTTTTTTGTAACCTTTTCAGAATGCCCGGCGACTATTGTATCAACAACATAAACCGTTTTAAAACTGTAAAGGAGGCAACAAAATGAAAGGAACAAAAACGTTAAGTATTGTACTGGTTCTTGTAATGATCTTTGCCGGAACAGCATTGGCCGGAGGATTCGGAGGGTTCGGGCATGGCGGCATGGGCAAGGGGTTCAGAGCGTTGATGGGACTTGATCTTTCGGACGCTCAGAAAACCCAGGTGGCAAATATTATTACCAAATATCGGGATAACATAAGAACTTCCGTGAATAATCTCCTGGATGCGAAAAAACATCTGAACGACGTTATGCTTGCCGAAGAATTCAATGAAGCTGCTGTCCGAGAGGCATTTCAGCAGATCGCCGCAGCCGGGGAAGAACTTGCCGTGCTGAAAGCAAAAATCGCTGTCGAAGTGAGACCGGTACTCACACCTGACCAGATTGCACAGTTCAGGGAGCAGAGAGCCGAAATGACCGAAGCGGTGAAAGAGCATATGGAGTCCAAACGCTCAAAATTCGATGCCTGGCTTGAATCTCACGCTGAATAGGGCTTGCCAAAAATGCCGGGAAAGTTTATTATTCTTGCTACAGAGGACACAGGGGAATTATCCCCTGTGCCTTCTGTGTTTTCCGGGATATTCAGGAACAAAGTTGCAAAGATGCATAAGGATTCAAGCAGTGATGCTGAAATAGTTCGTCGGGTCATTGAAGGAGATGTGAACGCATTTGAACGTCTGTTGACAAAATATAAAAATTATGTTTTTAAAATTGTCAATAAACATGTCCCTTATGATCAGGTGGAAGAAATCGCCCATGATGTATTTGTGAGAGCGTATCAGTCCTTGCCGAAATTCAAAAAAAAGAACAGTTTCAGGCAATGGCTGGCGGCGATTGCGGTGAGAACCTGTTATGATTTTTGGAGAAAAACATACAGATCACGGGAACTCCCCATGAGTTCCCTGTCTGAAAGACAACAGGACTGGCTGGAAAAGGTCGTGTCCGATCAGTCCGGCCAGTCGTTCCATGAACAGGGATTGCAGAAAGAAGCCAGGGAAACCCTGGATTATGCGCTGGACAGGCTGTCGGCTGAGGACAGAATGGTTATGGAACTGGTTTATCTGGAAGGCATGTCAGGGAAAGAAGCTGCGGATATTCTGGGCTGGACCGTTGCCAATGTAAAGGTACGGGCATTCCGTTCCCGCAAGAAACTGCATCAGTTGCTTACTGAATAAATCGTTCCCAGAGGAACGAGTAAGGGGAAGGCATAATGAAATTCTTTGAATCGGATCATGAAAAACTGAGGAAATCGCTCGTTGCAGCCTGTCGTGGAAAAGAAAACGCCGAACCCGGCGAGCGATGGCAGGAAGACGTAATGAACCATATCCGAACCCTGGGGCCTCTTCTTCCTGAAACAAACTATTTCATTCTGTTTGACCAGTTTGTATGGCGTTTCGCCGCTGCAGCCTGCTTTTTAGCAATTATCTTATCTGCCTATGTCTTGCAGACAGGCTTCCAGCCGGAATATGAGATAGCAAAACTGTTTCTTGACAATCCGGTGGAGCTCACTTTTACCCAGTATTTCGGGATATAACAAACAATGCATAAAAACAGGATAAAAATTATCGGGGGTTTACTCCTTGTTTTTTTACTCGGTATTGTGGTCGGATCATTGGGAACCGGGATATATATTAAGCACAGGGTCGAGAAATTTGTCGGGGGCAGCCCTTTGAGAAAGGGTGCTTTAGTGATGAAAAAGCTCACTTCCGAACTTGATCTGACAGCACCCCAGGAAACTGAGATTAAAAAAATAGTGGATAACACACTGATACAGCTATATGAATTCAAGCAAAAGCATCGGCCGGAATTAGAAAAAATCTTTGACAGCAGTGTTGTGTTAATAAAAGAAAAGCTGAACGATGAACAGAAAGAGAAAATGGACAGACTGCACGAGAAATTCAAAAAACGATGGGGACATCCGCCACCGTGAATCATCAGTATCAGTAGATCGAAAAGTTTCCGGTAAACCTTGGTGAACAGTGGATTCCGGGTTAAAATTAAAAAACATCCGTTTTTTAATTTTCCGTTCGGCTGCCCTTCGGCAGGCTCAGGGGGCAGTGGCAGGCTCAGGGGTAGGGCAGTGAGCCTGTCGAACTGCATACTGTCATTCCGTGGAAAATCGGAAAACGGATGTTTTCCGATTTTAACCCGGAATCCACTGTTTGCAAAAGTTTTCGATCTACTGATTATTTATTAGGATACAAAAATCAGGCGGAACGATTTTTGGCATCCCGCAACAAATCGCAAAAAACCGCTCCGCTTAATTTTTGCACTCCTTTCTGATTTCATATTATTTCAAACACTCGGAACCCTTTATTTCCGAAACAGTATCGCCCCTCACCGCATTTGCAATATCTGTCCCCTGTGTCATACTGCGACATATTGCTATAATATAAGGATAAGGAGGAACAGCCGTGACACACGGAGAATATACGGAGCACCTTACCTTTTATATAAA
>JAUCGG010000294.1 GCA_030378015.1 Desulfococcaceae bacterium HSG8 | reverse complement strand
TAGGCGGAGCTGAAAGATATAAAAACGAATTAAAATCGGTTCTTGCATAATGACGGATTCCTGATTCCCTGTCAGACAAGGCTTCACGGGTTAGGATTAAAATTTCAGGCAACCTTTAAGTTATTACCAACTGTATTTTTAATAACAACTCAGTAAGCAACAACGGTGGCGGAATTTTGAATGCATTTATGACTGACAGTGTTGCTATTCCGGTTATTGCCAATTGTGTTTTCAATAACAATTCGGCGGAGGTCGGCGGTGGAATATGCGATATGTTGGGAAATTCAAGAATTGCCAATTGCACCTTTATTAATAATTCAGCCGTAAATGGAGGTGGTCTGTTCAGCACTGGAGCAGATAAGACTACTGTAGTAAACAGTATTTTTTGGAATAATACTGCATCTCAGATTTCTATTTCTCCCACTGTCATCTACAGCCTCATTCAAGGTGGATTCACGGGTGAAGGCAATATTGATAACGCCCCACTGTTTGCAGATGCAGAAAACGGCGATTACCGTCTTTCTGACAGCAGCCCGTGTATCGGCGCAGGCACATTGGCTAATGCGCCGAATACCGATGTTGAAGGCAGTTCGCGCCCCAATCCTGCGGGTTCAAAACCGGATATGGGTGCTTATGAGAATGTGCTGGGAGAACCGAAAATTATCAAAATATTGCTGACGGTCAACGCTAACGGTACAGGTATCGGCACTGTAACAAGCACCGCTCCTGACGCAGCCATCAACTGCGGCGAAGCCTGTTCAGCCTCATACAACGAAGGCACAACCGTCACTCTCTCTGCCACACCTGACGAAAATTCAACCTTTGTCGGCTGGTCAGGCGAATGCACCGGAACCGGCGATTGCCAAGTGACAATGGATGAGGCAAAGACGCTAACTGCCACTTTTGCGAAAGTCTATACTGTCACCACAACTGCGACAAGCGGCAACGGCACAATTTCACCTTCCGGCGAAACAACACTCGCCCACGGAGACAGCCAGGTTTTCACAATAACACCGAAGCCTGACTATCGCATTGCCGATGTCCTGCTTGACGGCGAACCCATCGGAGCTTTCAGTTCTTACACGCTCAGGAATGTAAGCGGAAACCACAGCATTGAAGCGAGATTTGTTCCTGAATTTGAATGCTCTTCAACTCCGACAGTCGAATCAGTCAGAAGCGGCAGATGGGATGATCCGGGCATCTGGAATCCGGGAAGAGTTCCCAATAGCACCGATACTGTCCTGATTGAAGAAGGACACCTGATCACCGCACCCTCCGGTGCGATTTATCTCCGCGGTCTCTGCAACCACGGACAACTTCGGAGCTATTCCTCCAGGACGATCTATATCCGGGCCGAGACTTTTATTGACAATTACGGCCAGATCATAGGCAGGGACGGCAGACCCGGGCAGGCAGGAAGCAGCGTAATCCTCTATGTCCGCTACGGCAGGGTGAACAACCACGTCAACGGCCTTATCAGTTCCGGAAACGGCGGTTCCGGCGGATGGAGCAGATGGACATGGCTGCCCCGACGCTCCCGCTGGACCAGACAGAGCAACGGCGGACGCGGCGGAACCCTTTCCCTGATCAGCAAATACCTGTACAACAGGGGAACGATCCGTTCAGGAAACGGCGGAAGCAGTTGGTCAGGCTGTCCCGGGAACGGCGGAAACCTCACCCTGGGAGCCAGGAGCGTATCCGGAAGCCGGGGGCAGGTCATTGCCGGACGGCGGGGCTGGGGAAATACATGGCTGTGCAGCCGGGGACGGAGCAGGCTGCGATTCGATCCGAACATTATCTCTTTGGCCGGAGCAGGTACGAAGATCGAGGGTGAAGATGTCACCATCTTCGGCGGAAAGGATTTTGTACTCGACCTGACAGGGATGGATACCGACGCGATTTCAGCAGATGCCGATATCACGCTTGCCGTAGGTGAAGGCGGAATTATTGACCTGACAGGCAGTGCGGATACAATCCTGAAGACCGACGGCCAGGTTACCATTCTTTCCGACAACATCATGCTGGATGAGGGCATCGAATTGGAGGATGTCATAGATGCTGAAAACATCGTAACGGGCCCGGCGCAAATTATTTATAATGTTTCTGTGACCGGCCCGGCGCAGATCGCGGGAGAGCCCGGAACCACGATATCCGTCAATGTGGCCGTTGCCAACGGAGGTCCCGAAGCTGACACTTACACCCTGACCCTGGAAGATTCAGCAGGCTGGAACCTCGGGGAATTGCCGGAAACCGTCACCCTGGAGGCATTCGAACTCAGCGAACTCACGCTGGAAGTAACATTGCCTGCGGACATCGGTGATACAGACGTCATCACGGTCAGAGCAGTATCACAGGCAGATCCGGATACCTCGGCAGAAACAGAAATCACCGTTATCGCGGGTCAGCCGGATGAGGAAACCGAACCCGGTGAAAACGAAATTTACGATGATTTCTCCGGCATAACAGATGATTTCGATACCGGGGATAAGGATGGCGATGAAATGACGGACGGCTGGGAAGCCGCTCATGGCCTGAACCCCGATGCTGATGACGCGTCAGAAAATCCGGACAGGGACGGGTTGTCAAACAGAGAGGAGTTTCAGAACGGAACCGATCCCTCGGATTCAGATACCGATGATGACGCGATTCCGGACGGCTGGGAGATAAAACATGGCCTGAACCCTGTTCTCAATGATGCTTCCGAAGACCCCGACGGCAACGGTCTGACAAACCTGGAGGAATACAGGAATGAGATAACATGGAGCTTTACCGCGGGCATCTTCACCGTGGGCGAAACCGGAACTGTCACCATTGACTGGCTCTACGACGGAGGCATGTACAAAGGAGAACTCGGTATCTTCAGCCTCACCGGCATGGAAGACCTGGAACCGGGCTCACCGGAATTCATTGAAGAAGCTGCAAGACGTGCATTATCAGGTACGGTCGAAGGCTATGTCGTCATATCCGATCAGACCGAAGGGGCACGCTTCAGCGGACTCCTCGGGGAATCAAAGGACTGGAACAGCGGCGAGCATAACCTGAAAACCGTAACCATGAGGCCGGGCGACAGTTTCGCCACGATCCTGGTACCGGATTCCACCCTGGAAAAACTCCGGAAAAACCCGGGCACGACAGATTCTCATAAACGTCCCCTGTTTTCCCTGGCGTCATCCAACCCGGAACACGGTATGCACCTCGGTCAGATCGCGGACATCAACGGATCAGGCAATGCCTTTGTCTATGAGGACATGAATTTCACCTACAGCGACAAAGACTACAATGATTTCATCTTCCTGGTCACGGGAGCCACCGCGGAAGCCGCGCTGCTGGATGACCTCATCGAACCGGAAAAAGACTGGCGGATCGTGCAGAACCCGGATGACCCGGACGATCCCGGGCACCTGGGCGGAGAGATCATGGGACACGCGGATGCAACTCCTCCCGAAGATGATTCGGGCACTGCGCCTCCCGCGTTCCGAATGACCGTCACCCTGACCTCGGATGCTGCTGTGGGGCTGGCGGTCTATGATCCGTCGGAAAGGGTTTGCGAAAAAGTTGTAAGCTTGATTCCGGGCGCAAGCTTTACGTCAGACAACGGACGCCAGATCGTTTCCCTGACATCAGCGGCTGACGGTAAATACCGTTTTGTCCTGCGCGGCGGGGAGAGCGGCGTATGCAATCTGACTGTGAAGGGATACGAGGACGGTGCGGAAATCCTGACAGACACAAAGCAGTCTGAAATCGGGGCACATCAGGTGCTTACATCCCATGTGACAGTTGCTTTCGGAGACAACTCACCGATTATTATCAGAAATCCGGAAGTGTCACTTAAATACGATTCAGACGGCAACGGAAGGATTGATGACCGCGACATCAAGAGGGTTTCCTCGAAATGGAATGCCGAGTGCGGTGATCCGGAATATGATCCTTACTTTGACCTGGATGATGACTGTTATATCGGCATTTTGGATATTATGCCGGTGGTGAACAGCAAGACCGCGCCCTGATAATCAAAGGGTCTGATTTATAAACAGCCCGGCAATGTGTTGCCGGGCTGTTTTTATTTTTATCAGATGTAACGCGTTATCACTCACGCTCCGCTCCGCTCGCTCTGCAAAAAATTCATTTTTGCACTCCTTTGTCTGTCCTGCCTGATACCGGATTTTCTTAAAAATTTTCTTGCACATAACCATGCTGAAAAAATACGACATTCTTCGTATTGGCAAGCTTTGGGAATAATGAAAAGATAGTCTGAGAATCGCGCGTATTTCTGAAAACTGAAATCGTTGAAATGGGTTATGGCTTTGAGGCAACGGCTTTTTGGGGATTCTTTATCACGGGCGGTTATCAGTCTGAGGACAATAACAATCGAATTTTATGAGTGTATTCACAGAAACTCGGGAGATGAAAAATGGATATGCTGACAGTAAAACCGGATTTTCCACGGAATATCCTCGGAGTACCGGGCATTCCGGAAAAAGCTCGGAAACAGGCTTCGGGAACTGATTGTCCCTGAACTGGTTCGGGAGGGACGCATTTCATCAGGCAAAGGCGCTGAGATTACGGAGATGACCAAGCCTGACTTTATAAGCCTGATGGGTCGGAATCATATTGCCTGTTTTACGGAAACACCGGATGAACTGGCTGATCAGGTTGAAATGATGGAAAACCTGCTGACAATTCACAGGGCATTTTATGATGCAGCGGGGAATATCACAGCAGAGGAAGTGATGCCCGAACCTGGGTTTTTCTCAATTGCACAGGTCGGTATGAGCTACACCCATGCCAACCGGCTGGCGGTTTATAACGGGGAAACCATCCGTCATGATGCGGACGGGAATATGATCCGGGGACGCCTGAACCGGGATATGGCGGATTTCGAGTTTGATTCCCGGAACCGGCTTACGCGTGGAAACGACCGCCTACGCATACAATGCTGAAAACCAGAGGATTGCCGTAACAGAGAACGGTAAGCAGACCCGTATGTCATCAATCCCAATGCGTATCTGAGTCAGGTGCTGGTTCGGACAGATGCGGATAATGCCAAGACTTTTTATGTTTACGGTCTGGGGCTGCTGGGCAGGAATCGGCAGAGGCTCAAGTGTATATATGGGGAATGATCTGGGAAAATACACCTTAACTGATATTGAGTTGACAAAAACCGCCTTATATAATACAGCATACGCATAAACTCCCAGGCGGATTATAAGGATCAAAAAAAATATGGTTACAACTTCGGATTCCGAGTCTTCCGACCGCGAAAATCTCCGAGTCAGAAAATTTTCCGCGGAATACGTTAAAA
>JAUCGG010000293.1 GCA_030378015.1 Desulfococcaceae bacterium HSG8 | reverse complement strand
TGTTCGGAGAAAAATTTCCCGACCTTTTCGAATGGATTGTTGAAAGGATGGAAGATTTGCCTCTGCCGAGAAATCGTCAGGTAACCACCTGATATGTCAAATTTGTCCCGGCTTAGGTGGGTAGCCCTTTTGTATCAGCCTCCATACGGCTCATCACCCCGTTCATAGAAGCGATGAACTGCCCCATGACCTTTTCCAGGGAATCCGTCCGGGTTTCCAGTGAATCAAGCTGTGCCTGAAGATTTGCTATCATGATTTGCCTCCTTTCTTTATATGTGGCACTTGGCAAAAAATGATCTGATTATAAGTTCTGTTAACCGCGGGGAACACAGAAAATTTCTGCGGCCTTTCCTGCGGTAAGAAATTTATTATAGCACCGGATCTGTCATTATTCAATCAATATAATTTTAACTCTTCGGCGGAGTGCAAAGCTTGCTTTGCGAGTGGTCTCGGATTATCTGGATTAAACACTCATGATCAGGAAAGTCATAACCTCCTGGAATTTCTTCAGTATTTTTCAAAATTCCAATTGTAATTTCGTCCGGTTGTAAATATTCCATCTGTAATACCTTTTCAATTCAAAAATCTCTTGTAATCAAGGAGATATTATGATATCTGATTCACTTTGGAAAGAATTTTCTGAAACTTTTTCAATCTGAATTGGGAGAATGCGTTTTTTCCGGATCCCTTAGGGATTTCCCAATAAATAATCTGCCTGCCGTCTGACCTTAATTTCAATCTTGCTCTTGCTCTTTATCAGGCAGGAGCAAGAGTAAGATACCGGGTATATTAATTTGGGGGAAATATCCACGCTGCCCGTCTGACCTTAATTTTAATCTTGCTCTTGCTCTTTATCAAGCAGAAGCAAGAGCAAGAGCAAGATACCGGGTATATCAACTAATTTGCGACGAGCCATACTTTCAGCTTTTATTTTTATGAAAATATGATCAGACAGCGGATACGGAAGAACTTGCATATGCCCTCGCTACCCATGCCCATGTGCTCGTTCAGAGCGGAAAGCCGGATGAAGCAGTCTCCGTGTTCTGGGAATCGGAGAAACTGTTGCAATCCGATAACCGTTTTCTCCGGAAGCCCAGTATCGTTATATTATAGGAGAAATCGCTGATATTATGCTCGGAAAGGGAGAGGTGGATGAGGCTCTCAGGCTGAGGGGATTATTCAGAAGCTCAGGTGATTTATCCCCGATGAGTTGGAAAGGAGTGCGGAAATGGAGCGTTAGGCGGAATTTCCGCACTCCTTTTTATATTTTTACATGGCTCAATCCGAGCCATGCGGATGAAGCTGTAGGGTGGGTGGAGCGAAGCGTAACCCACCATTGTTGGTGATTCATCTGCACGGATTAGCGATAAATTATAAGAATCCAGTTTCACAAAAGCAGGAGTTCCTAGTACATGAAGCTGAAAAAGATGGAGATCACGGGCTTTAAGTCATTTGTTGAAAAATCCGCAATTGAGTTTCCCACGGGTATTTCGGCAATTGTCGGCCCCAACGGCTGTGGTAAAAGTAATATTGTTGACGCACTGAGATGGGCAATGGGAGAACAAAGCGTCAAGCAACTGCGGGGAAAATCCATGGAAGATGTCATATTTGCAGGTACAAACGGAAGACCCCCGACAAATATGGCAGAAGTCTCCCTGGTACTCTCAAATGAGAACGGCACAGGACCGGAAGAACTGAGGGACCTGACCGAAATCATGATCACAAGGCGGATTTACCGATCCGGAGAAAGTTCCTATCTTATCAACAAGCGGCCCTGCCGCTTAAAAGACATCACAAACATCTTCCTGGGAAGCGGGATGGGAGCCAAATCTTATGCTGTAATTCAGCAGGGAAATATCGGGGCAATTACAGACGCGGGCCCGGATGAGCGGCGGTTTTTTATCGAAGAAGCCGCGGGAATTACAAGGTACAAACAACGCAAAACCGAGGCGCTTCGTAAAGTTGATGCCACAAATCAGAATCTTTTACGGGTCAGGGACATCATCTCCGAAGTGGAACGCCAGATGAACAGCATGAAGCGTCAGGCCAAAAAGGCAGAAAAATATAAAACCTGCCAAGAACGCATTAAAACACTGGATATCCTCCTTGCGATTTATTATTATGATGATTACACCCGGCAGATCAACGAGACCGGGGTACTGCTGAAAGACCTCAAAGATTCGGATATCCAGCACATATCAAAAATGAAACAGCTTGATGCAGCAGTTGAGGACATCAAACTGAAACGCTGGCAGAAGAACCAGGAGATTTCAAATCAGAAATCTGATAAGTTCAAACTCCAGCGAGCAGTTGACAAAACGGAAAATGACCTTGTTCATCTTCGCAAAGATACGGAGAGGCTTACCGATGAAGTCACAGAACTTGGGACAGCACACGAGGAACTTGAAGAAAAGAATAAAAATATACTGGCTGAAATTGCCCAGATCGAAACGGAAACCAGCGGCCTGAAGGAGCAGATTGAAGAGGTAAAATCCACTCTCGAAAAGGAACGCAAGGATTCCCAGGATATCAGGGACAGCTTATCTGCTTTACACCAGGAGGCAGATACTGCCAAAGCCCGGCTTATGGATCTGATAGCACGGGAGGCCAAATACAAAAATATTTATCAGAACGCATCAAATAATAAAGAGAGCCTTAAAAGACGGTTAAAACGTACAGATGAGGACGTGGCTGTTGCCAAAAAGACAGTGGCTTCGTGTGAGGAAAAGGAAACCCAGGCCAAGGAGGAACTGGAATTATGCAGGCAGGAACTGAATGAACTGAATGAGGAGATTGAAAAAATACGGGGACAGATTGACGAAAAAAACAAAGCACTGGGGGATCAGGTAAAATTGGTGCAATCCCTGGAACTTGAACGAAGCAAGTCAAAATCAAGATATTCCGCGTTAAAGAAAATGGAGGACAATTTCGAATGGTATAAAGACGGCGTCAAAGCTATAATGAAATCAGTCAGCCAGGAATCAGAGCCTGGCAGTCAGCCCTCGGCAATCTTGGGGCTGATGGCGGATATTCTTGAACCGGAATTATCCTTTGAGCCGGCGATCGAAGCGGTCTTAGGAGAATCCCTGCAATATGTCCTTGTAAAAGACCAGGAGGCCGGAATCGAAGCCATTGAATATCTTCGGAACCAGGGCGCAGGGCGCAGCGGATTTATCCCGATCTCATCTGTCAGAAACGCGTCGGGGACCGAAGACCGGAAAGGGGAAAGTGAAAACCGGCTTTTAAGCCGCATATCTGTGAAAGAAGGATTCGAGAAGGCTGTCGGGGCAGTCCTGGGAGATGTGTTTGTCGCGGAAAATATGGGGGAAGCCCTTGAGTTGTTTAATAACAACGGGATACGCCGAACCATTGTCACCCGGGACGGTGATATGATTTCTCACCAGGGAATCATGGTCGGGGGCAGTAAAGAAAATCTGTCCGGCATCCTTGCAAAAAAACATGAACTAAGGGATTTGGAGAGGCAGATCAGGGTTATGGATGAGGGACTGGAATCGGGCAGGCAGAACCAGAAAACACTTGAATCCGAGGTCCGGAATATTGAAAATGATCTGCAAAAGGCTGTTGAACAGAAAAACGAGACCGCACAGGACGAAACCGATGCGGAAAAAGCTCTTTACAGGGCAACAGAAGAATTGAAACATGCCAGGCGGCATCTTGAACTTGTCCGCATTGAAAGAGATCAGTTGCTGGATGAGGAAAGCAATATTGAGGATGAGATTGAGAGATACAATAATATCCTGGGTGAAGTTGAGAACGAGGTAAAAGACGGACAGCAGAAGGTTGCGGAAACAACAGAGAAAATCAGTTCAGCGTCTTCCGAAATGGAGAATTTCAACCAGAGGATTGTGGACCTCCAACTGAAACTGACATCTTTTAACGCGAGACTGGAAAACAGCAATCATTCGTTACAGCGGCTGAGTCAATTCCGTGAGGACGGCATAATCCGCCTGGAACAGCTCTCACGCGATATAGACATGAAAACCCGGAAAAAAACCGACTCAGGGAAGAAAATATCGGAATATGAGCAGTCCCTCTCCGAGATGTATGAAACAATGAAAAGCCTTGAAGTAACCCTGGAAAGTAACGAGACGGAGTATGAAACCATTGACGCTGCCTTGAAAAACAACGATAATTCCATATCAGATATAAGAAACAAGCGGGAAGAACTGTTACAGAAGATCCGGGTGCTTGAACTTGAACAATCCCAGAGGCAGATCAAGCAGGAAAACATTGCCGGCAAGATAGAAGAACGCTACAACAAATCCCTGGATCTCTTCAGGCCGGAGTTTACGGATAATGAGAACCCGGAAATCTCTGCCAAAGAAACAGAGAAAGAACTTGCTGAGTTCAGGAAAAAACTTGCTGCTATCGGGAATGTCAACCTCGGGGCCATCGAAGAATACGAAGAACTTAAAGAACGCTTTGACTTCCTTTGTGAGCAGCGAGACGATCTTCTCAAAGCCATAGATGATCTCCACAAGGTTATAAAGAAGATCAACAAAATTACACAGGAAAAATTTCTCAGAACTCTGGAACAGGTCAATGAGAAGCTGGGCGAGATTTTTCCACGCCTTTTTGACGGGGGAACTGCCAAGCTTGTGCTTACTGATCCGGATAAGCCTCTTGAAACCGGGGTCGAATTCATGGCCCATCCCCCGGGAAAAAAGCTGACCCGGCTGAGTCTTCTTTCCGGAGGAGAGAAAGCCCTTTCCGCGATTGCCTTTATCTTCTCTATATTCATGATCAAGCCTGCCTCGTTCTGCATCATGGATGAAATTGATGCTCCCCTTGACGAGGCCAATGTTTTCCGGTTCAATGAACTGCTTCAGGTCATCGGGGAGCAGTCCCAGATAATCATGATAACCCATAAAAAGAAGAGCATGGAATTCGCGGATACCCTCTTTGGCGTGACAATGGAGAAAAAGGGGATATCCAAGATTGTTTCGGTGAGCTTTGAGGAAAAATCTAATGAGGCTTCCGATTAACACATTTACGTCTCGCGAGAAAAACAATTTGCTTCTCCAAATCGGAGAAGATGTATGATATCGTCATATTGTTTATCAACATATAGCTTTTAACAAAAAGTTTATCTGTTTATATTTTAAATTGTTATGTCGTTTTTGATGTGTATTTTTATTTCGAGGCTGACTGCAGGTCGGGGCGCCGTTTTTTCCGGCAGTTCGTCATAAAAAACAAAAAGCGACAGAACCTCGTTTTTAAGATCTTCGAAAGTGAGAAGGGCCTCGCTCACTCTTTTTTTAAGGTCTGCAAAAGTCGGGAAAT
>JAUCGG010000054.1 GCA_030378015.1 Desulfococcaceae bacterium HSG8 | reverse complement strand
ATATCCTAAAAATGTGTTAACACAATGATTTTCGTTACACGGCTCTGCCTTGTAACGAGACTTGAAATCCTTTCTTATCGCTAATCCGTGTAACGAGATTGAAAGGAGGAAAAAAATGTTCCGTTGCGCCAAATTCAGAATTGTGGTAAGTGTGATCTGTCTGATGGTATTGATGATACCGATCCAGGCTCAGGCTTTTCTTGATTTGTCTTTTGATATTTTTTCGTTCGGCCCGTTTTCCATCGGGATCGGAATACCGCTGAAAGGGCTTTTACCCATACTCGGTGGAGGCTTGCTGGCAGGGGCTGCCAACAGGCAGGCAAGTAAGGCTCGCTTCTTAGAAAAAAATATCCGCACCCGTAGCGGAATGGAGCGGAGGTCGGATATTTTTTTCGCTACACGGATTAGTGATAAGAAAGGATTATTTTTGTCCCGGCAGGGACATCTGAAAATAGCCCGGCACAAATGCTCAGAATAGATATTGCCGGGGAAAGAAAAATTAAAATCCGGACCGGCGGAGGAATGATGTCATATAAAGTCAGCGTAATAATTGAGAAGGATGATCACGGCTTCTATGCCTATGCTCCTGAACTGAAAGGCTGTCAGACACAGGGGGATTCTCTTGAGGAGGTAATGGCAAATATTAAAGAAGCTGCTGAGTTATATTTGGAAACACTGTCTGAGGATAGGATGAAATATGCTATTGCGGGACGGATTTAAATTTTTCTTTTATGCCAATGAGCATGAGCCTAAGCATATTCACGTAATGAAAGGCGGAAATTTTGCCAAGATTGAGTTAGCCGATCTGCATGTCTCAAAAAATTATCTCAGCCCTGCAGAACTCAGAAAGGCTCTTGCCATTGTGAAAAATCATCGTGAAGAATTTGAAAGGAGATGGTATGAATACTTTCAGAGGTAAAGCGGTTCGTTTTGACGGTAACTATCTTCATGTCGAACTTGAAGACGGAAGAATCATATCAACCCCCATGGGATGGTACAAAGAATTGCGGCAGGCTTCCCCGGAGCAACTGTCTGATTACCGGTTCATCTGTCACAATACCGGTATTGAGTGGACCGGTCTGGATTATCACCTGAGTATTGAAAGCATGATGGCTGCCGATCTTCATAATCTTCAAAGAAGAGCTGCTTAATATTCAGCAGATGCATAAAGCTGAAATTATTGCATCTTTTTCACTACAGGGTTTTTGTATAAGAAAGGGATTCATAACAAAAATATCATCCGTGTCCTGAAAACAGGGATAAGTTATTTTTTGGAGAATTCCCTAAACTAAAAGTACTCAAGTGAAACGTGCCTAGTTCTAACGGATTTTGTGGTTTGTCATTCCGGGGAAATCAGGAGGCTTTTCCTTGATCCGTAGTTAATACAGTGGATTCCGGGTTAAAATCGGAAAACATCCGTTTTCCGATTTTCCCCGGAATGACAGTTGTAACTATCTGAAATCAGATTGAACCACAAAATCCGTTAGAAGCAGAAACGTGCTTTATTTCAATAAATATAACTTCAATGAATTAATCCGCGGGTTATAACCCCGTTCTAATGACAAATGACCAGTTTTCTTCTTCTGCTTCTCAGACACCGGATGGGGAGGAGCGGAATCATTATTATCACGCTTTTTATCAGCGCAGCCATATTCGCTCCGTTCTTGGGGACTGTGAATCCTTCTGAATCCGGAGAATATGAAAATATCCTCCGGCCTCCTACGTTACGGTTCTGGCTCGGAACCGATGATTTTGCAAGAGATATCTGGAGCCAGGTCATTTACGGATCAAGGATTTCGCTGACAATCGGGCTGCTCGCCGCGTTTATTACCGTATTTACCGGGTCTTTCATCGGCCTGATTTCAGGTTTCTACGGAGGCTTTATCGGGGAACTGCTTATGAAAATTACAGATTTCTTCATGATGCTTCCCGAACTGCCCCTGATGATTATCCTGGCTGCGGTCATGGGCCCCGGCATCTGGAACATCATTCTTGTTGTCAGCCTTGTCAGTTGGCCCACCACTGCCAGGGTTGTAAGGTCACAGGTGTTGTCTCTCAAAGAAAGACCGTTTGTGGAGGCGTCAAGATGTATCGGTGCAGGCAATTTTCTGCTGATGTTCGGGGAAATTCTCCCAAATGTCCTGCCGCTGATGTTTGCCCAGGCAATCCTCATGGTGACAGCAGCAATCTATGCGGAATCCATCCTGAGTTTCCTGGGACTGGGCGATCCTACAAGCATAAGTTGGGGGACAATGCTTCATTTTGCCTTTGAATCCGGTGTGATGGCCCGGGCATTATGGTGGGTGATACCGCCCATAGCGTGTATCGTCACCCTGATTGTCAGTTTTACCTTCCTGGGTACAGCGATAACAGATGTGATGAAACCGGAGTACAGAGAGGAAGGGTTATGAATCAAATTTCAAGTTTCAAATTTCAAATTTCAAATTTCAAAATAGCCTGCCTGACTTTAGTCCTGATAATGCTTTCCTGGGCCAATAATGTTTCCGCAGCAGATGATACCCAAAAGCATTTTGCAATATCTGCTGCATGCGGTGCGGGAAGTGAGGCCATCTTGCATTATAACACAGAACTGGGAACTATTGAGAGGATTCTCTGGGGCACTGCGCTGGGCAGTATGCCCGGTCTGACCAAAGAACTGATTGACAGTACAGAAGATGGTAACAGCTTCAGCGGCAGTGATCTGACGGCTGATATCGTCGGATCATTCGCAGGCGCGCTTATGAGTAATTTTTTGAATAATGCCATAAATATCCGCGTTGATATCAGAAAAAGGAAGCATGTCCGATTTGCGTTTATGTATGATTTTTAACCGCATAGGAGTGCGGAATTTTCGCGTTTGCTACTGGCCGCGAAAATTCCGCTTGGCGGCTCCGTTTCCGCACTCCGCGTAATTTATTAACCCCTTACATATATGATAAGCGAAAAAAATGAAAGCAGAAATTCTTGCCACAGGTGATGAGATTCGTTCCGGATCTCTGGTTGACAGCAACTCGGCTTATATTGCACAGAAACTTGAAGAAACAGGCATCGAAGTGATCAGACACAGTTGTGTCGGGGATGATATGGAATCCCTTGAAGCCATCCTTAAAGAAATCAGCAGCCGTGCGGATGTTGCTGTGGTCACAGGCGGTCTGGGGCCCACGGATGACGACATGAGTTCTGAAGCAGCAGCCAGAGCAGCGGGAGTGACTTTGGCTCCTGACAGTGAAGCCATGAAATGCGTTGAAGAATTCTTCAGGAAACGAAACTACCCCATGAGCCCCTCCAACGAAAAACAGGGTATGCTGCCCCGGGGTTCGAAATGTATTTATAATCCCGTGGGCACTGCCCCTGGCTTCAGCCTGAAGATCGGCGAATGTTCTTTTTTCTTTATCCCCGGTGTGCCTTTTGAAA
The DNA here is from genome assembly GCA_030378015.1 of Desulfococcaceae bacterium HSG8. Lineage (GTDB taxonomy): Bacteria > Desulfobacterota > Desulfobacteria > Desulfobacterales > 4be13 > JAUCGG01. Next base: position 25,162 of record JAUCGG010000054.1, on the reverse strand, counting down.
TGCGAAAGATGCTTTCGGAAGGGGTTTTGCCCCGCATTTTGAAACTACAGGGTAATGAAAAAAAGTTTTGCATGGTAAAAACCATATCCACATTCGGTTTAGGAGAATCTGTAACCGGGGAGCGGCTGGCTGAACTCCCGGAAAAATTCCCGGGGGTAAAGCTGGGACTTCGCGCCAGTTTCCCGGAAATACAGGTAAAGCTTTATGCAAACGGCGAGGACGAGACGGTTCTCAAAAATATGGTCGGAAAGGCCGCTGACTGGGTGGTGCAGAAAATGGAGAAAAGAGTTTTCTCTGCCGAAGGCCATTCCATGGAGGCGGTTGTGGGAGAGCTTCTGAATCAGAAAAATGCGACCCTGGCCCTTGCTGAAAGCTGTACCGGGGGCATGATTTCCAACTGGCTTACCAATGTGGCGGGCAGTTCGGACTATTTCCTTTTTTCAGGTGTTACGTATTCAAATGACGCCAAAATAAAAGTTCTCGGGGTATCTCCGGATACATTAGCCAGATACGGCGCGGTGCATGAAGAAACTGCAAAGGAGATGGCAGAAGGGGCCAGACGCGTCGGGGAAGCAGATTACGGCCTTTCCACCAGCGGTATTGCGGGACCCGGAGGCGGAACAGATGAGAAGCCCGTGGGAACCGTCTGCATCGGTCTTGCTAGCCCTGAAAGCGTGAAAGCCCGCTCGTTTTGTTTCAGGTTTGGCCGCAGGGCCATGAATAAGACGATCTTTGCCATGACAGCCCTTAATATGCTTCGCAGGGAACTTCTGGCTGACTGATGAAAACGTCGGAAAGCACATCAGAAACTTGAATTTCTTTTAAATTATGCCGGTTCGAAAGGTCTGAAAGTGTATGTCATGATTGACGAGTACGACAATTTTACGAATACGATTCTGACAACTACCGGCAAGGAAAAATATCATGATCTTACCCACGGTGCGGGCTTTTTCCGCTTTTTTTTCAACATCCTGAAAGGAGCAGGAGATCAAGCTGATTCGGGCATCAGCCGCATGTTCATCACAGGTGTATCACCTGTGACAATGGATGATGTCACCAGCGGCTTCAATATCGGACGCAACATCAGCCTGCTCCCGGAATTCAGCGGCCTGCTGGGATTCACGGAGCAGGACATTGCTGAAATGCTGGATTATTATGACATATCCGCGTCCGATTCGGACAGAATCACGGGGCTGATGAAAGGTCACCAGCGGCTTCAATATCGGACGCAACATCAGCCTGCTCCCGGAATTCAGCGGCCTGCTGGGATTCACGGAGCAGGACATTGCTGAAATGCTGGATTATTATGACATATCCGCGTCCGATTCGGACAGAATCACGGGGCTGATGAAAGAATGGTATGACAATTACCGTTTTTCGGACAGAGCGGAAAATACTGTGGAGGGGGCGCATAAACTCCAAATAAACTATAATATCAATATATTATAATCTTAGAATTCAATGCGAATTTTGTAAAATTAACTTAGGTTATCACCCAAAGACGATGTAGTACGACTACAAAATAATAATACTACCTTTTGATTTAATTTAATTAGAACTACTTTCTTCTAATGAGAAGAGGTCGGAATATCAGGATAAATAAGCCGCGTTTTACAAAAACCTCGGCGTAATATCCGAATTTTTTATACCAAGATCAAGTTAGACTACCTCCTGATATAACTAAATGAGATGAATTTTAACCCTAGGATAAAATCGGAGTTTATGCGCCCCCTCTGTGTTCAACACAGATATGGTTCTGTATTTCATGGTCCGTTTCCTTGAGGCCGGCATCCAGAACGCCTGCTGAAACCCTCGAATTTCATTTCCCTGCTTTTCTATTTCGGGCTTCTGAGTCACACCGGAACCGGCAGGCTGCGCATCCCAATCAGACAGTGAAAAAACTGATGTACGAATATCTGCGCGAGGGATATGAGGATACGGATGTTTTCAATCTTGATTTCTGGCGGCTCGGTGAACTGATCCGGGATATGGCATACGAGGAAAAATGGGAGCCGGTGTTCCGGTTTCTGGCTGACGAGGTCAGAAAACAGACCTCGGTGAGGGATTATCTTAGCGGCGAGAAAGTTATCCAGACCTTTCTGCTGGCTTATCTGAATGTGACGGATTACTATATCATCCGTTCCGAAGAGGAGATGGGAAAAGGTTTCGCGGATCTGTATCTCGAACCCTTTAATAGCAAATACCCGGATCTGAAATACGCTTATCTGATCGAACTGAAATATAGCAGCCGCGGCGGGTTCTCAGAAGAAAAAATGAAAGAGCAGCTTACAGAAGCCGGAAGGCAGTTGGCAAGATACGCTGATGATGAACGTGTTGTCAGAAGAAGCAATGGCACCACCTTGAAATGCATTTCCCTGGTCTTTTCCGGGTGGGAACTGAAAGCCGCTGAAGAATATGATCACAGCGGGGGAGCATTCACAATTTGAAACCACGAATGACACGAGTGGCACGAATAAATATTCTATTCGGCATCTTTCATAAAAGCTGAAACTAGTACACCACGGCAGAAGTTCGTACACACTTTTTCAGTTCGGAAAACCTCTTTGAATCAGGGGATTCGGTATTTATAACTGTGTACGGATTTACGCCTTGGTGTACTAGTTTACACTTTTTCCGGCTGTAGAACGATTTTGCAAATCGTTTTAAACAATTTGAAAAATTGCTCTACATTAAATTGTAAAGTGGCAAATGAAGGATGCCTTCTATTCTATTTCGTTTTTCGTGTGATTCGTGTGATTCGTGTGATTCGTGGTAAACTTCTGTTTCGAAGGATTAATTGTTTCAAGAATTCATAAATGCTCCCACAGCGGAATACGAACGAATTGAAGTTTACTGTATGCCCCTCATGCCTCATAATTACATTGACGCTGCAAAATGGCAGAAAAATCCCTGTGCCCGGCGTTCTGCAGAAGATATAAGCCGGTTTGTGATCAGGCACAAAGACGCTGCTCTGCGATTGGCAGCCATACTGGCATGGCATGGGGAAAATGAAAAAAGGGAAGATGAATGAAAACCTGGATAGAAGAAAGAATAGGAAACCCCGGCCTGTTCACAGGAAGGAAAAAGGAACTGGCTTTTTTCCTGAACTGGATTGAAGAAATCCCGAAGAGAATATCCCAGAGTTCGGCCATCCTCTCACGGAGGAAGACAGGAAAGACAGCCCTGCTGGAGAGACTGTTCAATCTTACTTTTCACAAAAACGGCAGGGTGATCCCCTTTTATTTTGAAATCAGAGAGTCGGATCAGTGGATCGGGGATTTTGCCGAGGAATTCTTTCTCACTTTCATTTACCAGTTCATTGCTTTCAGAACCAGGAAACAGGAATACCTTGATCCCAGTCGGCGGGGCACTTTGAACAAAGCGTTATCAGCGGCACGAAAAGAGAAACTTGATCATCTCTCCGATATTATTGAGAATGCTATTGAACTGTCCCAGGCAGAAAAAACTGAACGTCTGTGGGATATAGTAAAAGATGCACCTCGGATGGCTGCCATGCATTACAATATGTTCGCAGTCCAGATAATAGATGAATTCCAGTTCATAAACCGCTTTATTTTCAGAGATAAAGGCTGTACTAAGCGTATTGACACCCTTGCGGGGAGCTATCTGCGCACCTCCGAATATAAAAACGCGCCGCTGCTGGTGTCAGGGAGTTGGGTCGGATGGCTTATGGATGACCTGAACAAATTTCTTCCGGGCAGATTTGTCAAACATCCCCTTGAAGACATGCCGGAAGAAGAAGCTCTTGAAACAGTCTGCAAATATTCCCTGATCAGGAACGTCCCGATAACCGAGGAAACCAGTCATCTTATTGTCAGCCTGACAGAGGGAAATCCGTTTTACATCAGTGCTCTTTTCGGTTCGAGATATCCCGGGAAACGCCTGGACACATCCGAAGGTGTGAGGAAAACCCTGGAATTTGAGACCATGAACCTGGATGCCAATATCAATAGCACCTGGATGGAATATATTGATTTCGCGTTTCCCAAGATCAATGAAAAGTATGCAAAAGATATTGTGCTATACCTGTCAGCGCATAGGGAGAGGAGAGTCGGACACCGGGAACTCAGGGAAAAACTCGGTCTGGATATGACCGATCCGAAACTGGAGAAAAAACTGAAAGCGATTTTCAGAAGCGACATCATCGAGGAAGACGGGGGACTTTACAGGGGAGTTCGGGACAATATTTTCGACAAGGTTTTCAGGCGCAGCTATTCGGACGATATCCATCATTTTGTCACCAGGGAAGCCCCTGAGGAATACCGGAAGCTGTTTGAGGAAATCCGTGAAAAATACGAGCGGCTCAGGGGAAAATACAGCCGTTACAAAGGCGCGTTTGCCGAGTTCATGATCATTCATCATCTTATATCAGCTTTCAGGAACAGCGGCCGCTATACGTCTGTGATGGCAAATCTGCCTGATGATTTCGCATTCATGGAATACGAAAGTCTTATCATTCCCCGCCGCTGCATGAACCGGAATTCCAGACCGATGTGTTCGCAAGGGCAGGGAGTGACGGATATTCGCTGATCGGCGAGGTGAAGAACCGCAAGGCAAAATTCACTGTGAAAGAGGCAAAAGCATTCAAAAGAAAGGCAGAAGAACTGATGAGGCTTGAAAAAACCGGGAAAGCGGTTCTGTTTGTTTTTTCTGCCGGAGGTTTTTACAAAAACACCCTTGAATACCTGGAAAAGAATTCGGTTGCCTGGACAGATGACAGGCAATGGCTGGAACGAGAATATTGATGAGAATTTCGGGCCTGCCTGGAACCCCAAACTTGTTGATAAAGTAACCGACCTCCCGCATAGCGGGAGGCTTCAGGAAGCCCCCGGAGGGGCATCGCACGTCGCAACCGGATCTGTTCCGATCAGTTCCCCGGATCAGGAACCTCCGGGGAGTGCTCCCTGCTTTCATACAGAATTGCCCGGAGATTGTCCCGCATTATGCCGTGTCAGCGCACGCCGGAACGGCACAGAGCCTTTTCGGGTCGCTCCGCCGGAGGCGGAGGTTTTATATCATAATAAAGAAGAAGGAGAAATCATGGAAACTCTGCAAACATTATCCCGAAACGAAAATCGGGCATATCGGGAAACATACGGGGATGTTTTCCCAAGGGAAAACGATGTTCCCAAGGATGGCCTGATCGTGTCTGAGGAGGAATACTGGGAAAAATATTACGAGAATCCTGATTTTATATACATCTACACGGATTAGCGATAAGCAAGGATTATTTTCGGGTTCGCCTCGTAATCCTTTTTTATCACCAATCCGTGTAGAAGGGGACGCCTTGAACTGGATTTAAAAAGAGACAGGACACCCTTCAAGCGGAGCATCTGATCCTTATAGAAAAGGAGCATAAAATGAGAAAACTTCAGAGATTGCCCATCGGGGACTCATCTTTTGAAAGCATTCGTGCCAACGAATGCGTATATGTTGATAAAACCCGGCATCTGTTTCAGATGGCTGATGAGGGAAAATACTATTTCATGTCCCGCCCCCGCAGATTCGGCAAATCCCTGACGGTTTCAACACTGCGGTGCATGTTCCAGGGAAAAAAGGACCTGTTTGACGGACTGTGGATAGCGGAGAACACAGAATGGGAATGGAAACCGCATCCGGTGGTTCTCCTGGACTTCAATGAAATCAGCCATGACACGCCGGAGAATCTGAAACTGAGCCTCCAGAGAACTCTCCATCAGAGTGCCGGAGATCATGATTTATCTTCGGATGCCCCTCTGTTAAAGAATCAGTTCAAGGAACTCATTCTTTCCCTGTATCAGAAAACCGGCATGCCGGTTGTGATTCTGATTGACGAATACGACAAACCCCTGATTGATCATCTGGGAAAGGGCGAAAAAGCCCTGGAAACAGCTAAAGCCAACCGGGACATTCTGAAATATTTTTTTGGCGTGATCAAAGGCGGCGATGTCTCATCGGCCCTGCGCCTGGTTTTCATCACAGGTGTATCCAAATTCACCAGGGTTTCGATTTTTTCGGAGCTCAACAATCTTGAGGATCTCACCATGACGGAAACATACTCGGACATGCTGGGATACACCCGGGAGGAGCTTGAGACATATTTCCCCTCCCATATCAGACTGCTCTCTGAGAAGACCGGAATCCCGGAAACCGAAATTATGGAAAAACTGGAACGGCACTATGACGGATACCGTTTTTCAAAACGTGATATCCGGGTCTATAATCCGTTTTCCATCCTGTCAGCACTGAAACAAAAGGATTTCAGGAACTACTGGTTTGAAACCGGAACCCCCGCGTTCTTAGTGAATCTTCTGAAGGATAATGGCTGGTACCTGCCGGAAATCGAAACCATGAGGGCAACCGAGGCTGTTTTCAGCACCTACGAACTCGAAGACCTCAGACCAGAGGCACTCCTGTTTCAGACCGGATACCTCACCATCAGGGATGTGACCGAAAGACTTTACACATTCGATTATCCGAATCAGGAGGTGAAGACATCGTTCTTAGAAATTCTTTTCCATTCCTGGACCAGGGGACTCAGGGACAGTTCACAGTTTGTCCTTCTGGCTGGTTATCTCCAGCGGGAAGAATATGAGCAGTTCATCGAAACCATGTCCGCCATATTCGCATCCATTCCGTATGCGCTGGAGACAAAGCGGGACGAAGCCTATTTTCATACCGTCTTTTATCTGATGGTATGTGCTTCCGGCGTGAATGCCCGGAGCGAAATCATGACCTGCAAAGGGCGGATTGATCTGGCAATGGAATTTCCGGACAAAATTTATATCATCGAATTCAAATGCAACCAGAGCGCCCAGGCAGGCATTGACCAAATCCGGGAAAAAGGGTACGCTGACAAATACAGACAGCGTGGGAAAAAAATCATTCTCATGGGAATCAATTTTGACTCGGAAGAACGGAATATCAGCGAATGGAAAAAGTCCGATCTCATCAAGGAAACGGAATCCAGCTCACCTGATAGTGCGCTTCAGCATACTTGATCTGTCAGTCAGCCCAAGGCCTTATGGAGGAAGATATGAGCTTAAAGGAAAAACTGCAAAAACTGAAAGAAAACAGAACGCACGAGACAGACTGGGAAACACGAAAAAATGAATGGATCAGAGCCACAGACGAACTTTACAGTAAAATCCGCACCTGGTTTGCTGATTTGGAAGGAGAATATCTGACCTTCGCTTTCCAGGAAAAGACCGTTGAGGAGGAATCCGTCGGAACATATCAGATCAGCAGACTGGAGATAATCTTCGGTGACCACGCGGTTATCTTTGACCCCGTCGGAACAAACATCGTCAGTGCTTATGGTCGGATTGATTTCTATCTGAGAGATTTCAAAGCAGACAAATGCATGATTGTCCGCTTTAAAGAGGATGATGGAAAGTATCAGTGGGAGATGCTCAAAGGTGGTAATGGAAAAACGCGGAAAAAGCTGGACAAGGATGTGTTGGAAAAAACTATGGAAGCGTGGATTGATGAGAAAATCTGACTTTTCACGACCTTTGAGAGTGACAATGAACAAAGATTTGAAAAAATGTTATGAAGATTATCTGGTTTTAAAGAATATATGTGAGAAAGCAAGACAGCGGGCGATTTCAGATGGTAGCGGAAAATATCTTTTTGACATTGGGTTTCCCCACGCCGCAGAAAAAGCCAAAAACAGGAAGAAAGTGATAGGGGAATATTTTGAGGAGATACAGGAAAAACTCTTTGAAAGCAGCTTCCTGGAAATCGTGGCAGTGTTCGAGAAAATTGTTTTCAAAAAGCTGGGCAACGCTGCCGGCGAGGCAGAAAAGGTACTGAACAAAAATTATGGAAGATCGCATCCCTTTCACTCATCCATAAGGCGATTTGTCAGATCGCCGTCCGATGTGAACAATTTGAGAGGTCTCAGGGATATCATGTACGGCGAGAGCAGCATCCCATTGGCCGCCAAATTGGGGGAAATAATAAACCACAGAAACAGGCTTGCTCACGGAAAACGATTCGGACAGGAAACCACATTGACATTGGAAGAAACATTATCTGCTCTTAAGCTGATGATTGGCGACATAGATCACACCAGCACGCTTGACCTGCGGGATGCGATACTGGCGTTGAAAATTGTGGCAGGTATTCAGGAGGATGCGGTTTATCCTGATAATGAGGTAAATGAAGATGGCAAGATCGGATCGGAAGATACGATCTATATTCTGCGGGGTATTGCCGAACTTGATTAGCAATTGACAATGGTGTACGGAATCTGAATATGGTTCCGTATAGAAAATTATGTCCCGCCGGATTGAGGATCAGCCTCAACTTTGGCGGAAGGTTTCGGATAGAACCGGTCGGATTGTGAAATGAAAAAGGAGACAAACAAAATAAGTGCGCCAAGCAAAGCTTGACGTGTCTTTCCGGTTAAAGTCCGGAATGGGTAAAGGTTAACCACCGGCCCATCACCAAAGGCCGCATCGGTAACAAAATCGGCCGGCGGAAGGTATCAGACCGCAACGCAGGTGAAGGGGACTGAGCCCCGTAATTTTCAACGCCGGGTATTTTATTTCTTGGAAAATTCCTTATTAATATTAAACATATTCAGCAGATTGAGAACGATCCCGGGGCACTTTCCGATATGCTGATTCTGCTTTACACTTACAGAGGAGAGAAAATCATATTATGTTTACTCAGCAAGACAGAAAAATCAGGGTGCTGATTGCCAAGCCAGGACTGGACGGCCATGACCGCGGTGCAAAGGTGGTGGCCCTTGCCCTCAGGGACGCCGGTATGGAAGTTATTTATACCGGCCTTCATCAGACCGTAGAGCAGATTGTGGATGCTGCAATCCAGGAAGCCGCGGATATAATCGGGCTGAGTATCATGTCAGGGGCGCATCTTCCGATCTGTAAGAATCTCATAGAGATGATGAAGGCCGAAGGAATGGATGATGTTCATGTGGCAGTGGGCGGCGTTGTTCCCAAACAGGATATCCCTGAATTGAAGGAAATGGGAGTCAGCGGGGTTTTTCCGGGCGGAACGCCGATTGATGAAATCGTATCCGGAATTTCCGCTATGGTTCAGACCAATAAAGCAGGAAATCACGAATGACAAATAGGCATCCTTCATAAAAGCTGAAAGTAGTTTCTGACTGTAGAACAATTTTTCAAATTGTTTAAAACGATTTGAAAAATCGTTCTACATTAAATGTAAAGTGACAAATGAAGGATGAGACAAATCACAATGTCTGACTCTCACAAGGTTGAATTCCGATCATTGTGATCTGTTTGTTTTTTGTGTATTGTAATTTATTTGTGATTTGTTATTTTATTTCCTTACATTATCTGCGGATTAAATTACTAAGAGGAAACCAATGGGTGTCGCAAAATATATTAAAGACGAAAAAGATGCGGTCAGGGAAGTAATCTATCCGTCCGGTATTCATGTAAAGCCGGTTTACGGTCCCAGGGATCTTGAGGATGCAGGCTTTGATTATGAAAAAGACCTCGGAGATCCGGGAGAATACCCGTTTACCCGAGCGCTGCATCCCGGCGGATACCGCTCCAGGGCATGGACAACCCGCCAATATACGGGGTTCGGTACGCCGGAAGAAACCAACAAACGCTTCAAATGGATGATCTCCCATGGGCAGACCGGGTTGAATGTGGCCTTTGATCTGCCTACCCAGATGGGCTTTGATTCAGATCATCCAAGATCCTTGGGGGAAGTCGGACGCGTCGGGATGGCCGTAGATTCACTTCGCGACTTTGAAACTGCTTTCCGGGACATCCCCCTTGACAGGATCGGTTCCGGGCTGACCATCAATGCTGTGGCATGCATCATGCTGGCCATGTATCAGGCTGTGGCAGAAAAATTCGGATATGCCGGAGAAAAGATCATCGCAACCCCCCAGAACGATATCCTCAAGGAAATGATCGGACGGGGGGCATGGATATTTCCTGTGGAGGACGGTGTCCGCCTTGTGGGGGACTGTATCGAGTATTCTGTGAAGGCACTTCCCCGATGCAATCCCGTCAGCGTATGCGGATACCACATCCGGGAATCCGGCGCCACCCCCGCTCAGGAGATCGCGTGTGCTTTTGAGATAGCAAAGGCCTATATCAGTAACGTGACAGACAGGGGAATAAAGCCGGAGGATTTCGTGGGCAGATTTTCTTTTAACCTGAATGTCTATGGAAACCTGTGGGAGCAGATTGCCAAATTCAGAGCTGCACGAAAGCTCTGGGCCAGGATGCTCAGGGAGGAATACGGGGTTCAGGAAAAGAAAAAGCTCTTTCTCAGGGGACTTTTCGGCGGCGGCGGCAGCGGTCTGACAAAGGAGCAGCCGGAAAACAATATTATCCGGGGCGCGTATTATGGTCTTGCTGCTGCTCTGAGCGGCGCGCAGACTACTGCCCTGTGTTCTTTTGACGAGGCTTACACCATCCCCACTCCCCGGGCAGCTCTTCTCTCCCTTCGGACCCTGGAGATTCTCATGGAAGAGGTGGGTTTGCGTGATACCGTGGATCCCCTGGCAGGTTCCTATTTTGTTGAGACCCTGACCAAGCAGATGGAGGAGAAAATCCTGGAGGAGATGAAACAGATCCAGAATATCGGCGGCATGGTTCATGCTGTATCTTCGGGATTTATCCAGCGTATTATGGCCAGGCAGGCTTATGAATATGAAAAGGGGATTGAGAAAAAGGAATATATCAAGGTTGGGAGAAATAAATATACCGAAGGAGAGGAAGATCAGTCTGATGTGGAACTCCATAAACATAACGAAGAATGGGTGGAAAAACAGATTGCGGGACTCGTCGAGCTTCGCCGCGTACGTAATCGTCGTGAGGTATCAAAAGCACTTAAATTTCTGAAACATACAGCGCAAGAGAGAAAGAATGTTATGCCTGTGCTTGTGGAATGCTGCCGGGCATACGCGACGGTCGGAGAAATGGCCGACGTCTTTCGTGAAGTTTTTGGCGAATGGCAGGAGCCGAGTATTTTCTGATCAACTCCCGATTGATTTTTAAAAAGACCTGCGAGGTTAAAAAACCTCGCAGGTCTTACATTTGAACTAGCAAAGGAGGTTTCCGTGGTAAATGAATCCTATCGTCTGGGATGTGATATTGGCGGTACTTTTACTGATTTCGTTCTTGTTAATGACGAAACCGGAGAATTCCTGACCCATAAATGTCTTACCACGCCGAGTGATCCGTCAGAAGCGGTGGAAACGGGGATCAGCCATTTACTGGATCATCACCCGGGCTTCATGCCGCGTATCGGGGAAATTATCCACGGCACAACCCTTGTGATTAACGCCATTATCGAACGGAAAGGTGCGCGGACAGGACTTGTCACCACAAAGGGCTTCCGGGATGTCTTGGAATTGGGAAGGGAAATCCGGTATGATGCGTATGATATCTTTTCCGAATATCCGGAACCCCTGGTGCCGAGATTTCTTCGGAAAGAGGTGAATGAGAGGATTGCCAGTGACGGCCGCGTGATTCGCGAGCCTGATCCGGGGGAAGTTAAGAAAGTCCTGGCAGAATTGTCTGAACTGGGCGTCGAATCGTTAGGTGTGTGCCTTATAAATTCTTATGAGAACCCGGTTCACGAGATGAAGATAAAGGAGATCGCTGAAAAAGAATTTCCAGGGCTTTCCCTGTCTGTTTCTTATGAGGTACTGCCCCAGATCAGGGAATATGAGAGAACCTCAACCACAGTCACCAATGCCTATGTAAAGCCGATTACAGGGAGATATCTGCGTAAGCTTTCCTCCTGCCTGGGATCACTGGGGTTTAAAGGAAGACTTTTTATCATGCTTTCCAGCGGCGGCATCACATCGGTTGACACTGCCCGCAGGTTTCCGGTGCGGATTATCGAATCCGGCCCCACAGCAGCGGTCATTGCGTCCCGTCATTATGGCAGGATGTTTCAGATCCGGGATATCTTCTGTTTTGATATGGGGGGAACAACAGCCAAATCCTGCCTGATCCAGAAGGGGGAGGCCGGCCTTGTCTCTACTTTTGAGGTGGGCAGGGTTCAGCGATTCAAGAAAGGCAGCGGCCTTCCCATCCAGGTGCCGGTGGTTGACCTGATGGAGATCGGCGCGGGCGGGGGAAGTATCGCAAGAATCAGTAAAATGGGACTTCTCCAGGTGGGACCGGAAAGCGCGGGCGCTGATCCCGGACCCGTTTGTTATGCACGGGGCGGGGCAGAACCCACGGTAACGGATGCGGATCTGGTGCTGGGATATCTGGATCAGGATTATTTCCTGGGCGGAACAATGTCCCTGGACAAAGACGCGTCCCAACAGGCTATTGCAAAAAAGATCGCCGAGCCTTTGGGAACCTCATTGACGGCAGCGGCTTTCGGTATCCATGACCTGATTAACGAGACTATGGCGGCCGCGGCAAAGACCCATATTGCGGAAAAGGGCGGAAACCCGAATATTGTCACTGTCACCGCGTTCGGAGGTGCAGGGCCGGTTCATGCCTATGGTCTTGCGAAAAAAATCGGTGCGCCCCGTATCCTGGTTCCCCGGCTGGCCGGTGTGGGGTCCGCACTGGGCTTTTTCACTGCTCCGGTTGCCTTTGACATGTCCAGAAGTCACAGGGTAGCGCTGAACGATGCTGATTTTGAAAATATTGAGAGGATTTTTGAATCTCTGGAACAGGAAAGCGAAGCAATCCTCCGGGATGCGGCAAAAGGGAAATCCCTTTGCTATGAAAGAACCCTGAGTATGCGATTCGTGGGCCAGGGAGCAGAGACCGATCTTTCCATTGAGAGAAAGCCCTTTTCCCAATGGAAAAAGGAAGAAATAAGAAATCTTTTTGATGAATCATATCGCAAGCTGTACGGTCGGACTTATCCGGAAACTCCCGCGGAATTTGTCACATTCAAACTCAGGGCCAGTTTGCCGGAACGCCCGTTTCATATTCCGCTTCTGAAGAAAAAAACAGGAGAACTGAAGGACTGCATAAAGGGTCAGCGCATGGCATTTTCCGTGATCAGGAAGGATTTCATTCCTTTTACGGTGTATGAGCGTTCCAGACTGTTTTCTGGAGCAGTTCTGAAGGGGCCTGCCATCATTGAAGAAAAGGAATCTACGATTGTTATCGGGGAAGATGCTTGCGCCAAAGTGGATGAATACGGGTTTGTCCAGATTGATCTGACTTGATGAACCGAACGGGGTGATTTCCATACGACCGTTCTCATAAACGAACTTCCTGTCAGACTCCTCATATGATCTGCGGTCAATGATGGGTGCAATTAAAAGTGTTAGGTGAAACCTGCCCGCCGTTCCCAAACTCCGTTTGGGAACGCGGTTGCAAAACTTCTGTTTTACATGGAATATCAGATAGATACAAACAAAGTTGCCTTCAGGTGTGTTCCCAAACGGAGTTTGGGAACAAGGGCTGAGTACCTGACGGGCGTATCCGCTACTTGGGGGAGCATATTGACTCGGACAAATCTGCATCGGTTATAAACCGTTGAAACGGTTACAGCTATGCGGAGTTTGCTCCGATATCCCTCTGATAAATCAGAGGGTTAATGAAAATGTACCCTGAAATTTCATTAACACCCCGTTTTAACGGGGTGACAGCCATGCACAGAACCTTTTTAACCGTTTTAACGGTTTTCCTCAGCCGGAAAATGAGTAATCCCCCAAGTGCTGGATACGCCCGTACCTGACACTTTTAATTACACCCGTCAATGATCCGCATAAAAATATTTTTAATTATGTAATATTTCTAATAATTAAAGATCTATTAATGTATGTGATTCGTGGTCAGATTTGTTATTCATCCATGCCTCTTAATTTGGTAAAATATTCATCCAATGTATGTTTTCCATATTCAGGAGCAAGCATATCTGTTGCCATGACTGTTAAGAAAAATTCAATAGGTCCATATACCTTGCTCACCGTAAAAATTTTAACTATTTTGAGAATAGAAATTCTTATCCAATCAGGGAGGTGCGTTATTTTCGGTTTTTTACCCGCAACTTTAAAAGCAGTCATTGCGATCTCATTTTGTGTGAGAGTCTCGGGTCCGCCCACCTCTATTTCTTCATATGATTTTTCAACAGAATCCGCACAGACTACTGCCAAATCTTCACCATGTATCGGATTTCCTTTCAGTTCTCCGTTGCCAAACAGGTAGATCCGTCCTTTTTGAGCCATATTATAAAAGTCGGACATATCAGAAAAAAAACCGTTCGGACGGATAATGCAATAGTCTAATCCTGATTTTTTCAATTGTTCAACAAACATTTCTTTTGCTTCGCAAATCTTCAGATGTTTAAGAATTTCACCATTTAAAACAGAAACATAAATAAATTTTTTCACCCCGCTCTGTTTTGCCTGCTGCAGTAAATTCATGTTAGCCCGGAAGTCAACATCCATATAGGTAAGTCCGTCTTTTTGCTTAGTAATGCCAATAGTCGAGATAACTACATCAACTGTATCGCAACAGCCTTTAATTGATTCAGCCTGAGTTATTTCTGATTCAAGTATCTCGTTTACTTCAATATTTTTTTCATTTAGCTTTTTCTTGCTGCGAACAATTACTCTGACATGATAATCTCTTTTTTGCAGCTCTTTTGCAATATAGCTGCCCAAATAACCGGTTGCTCCTGCTAAAAGTATTCTTTTCATGAAAAATCCTTGTGGTACAGCATTCTTTCCATTACAAAGGGGATGAACTTTCAGAGTGCTGTAGTAAGTAATTACATGGGGATATTTTCTTGGAAATAGCTTAACATAATATTTATATTTACGATTTATGATTTTACAGGCATACGGCAAAAGTCCGTACAAATCAGGGAGGCAAAAAAGGCCGTCGGATTTTTAGGATTTTTAAGACCTGCGAGGTTTCGGAAACCTTCGCAGGTCTGATTGATTTATCGCTTATTATACCGGATTGGCGATCAATTTTAGCCTGTTAGCAGCGGCTCGGATTTGTCAATCCGAGCCGAGCAAAGGGGAGGTTTACTACTCATTGGCACTTTTTACTTCTTCTATAATCTTCTCCGCGATCTGGGCAGGAACCTCGTCATAATGTGAAAACTCCATGAAAAACATGCCGCGCCCGCCAGTCATAGATCTGAGGTCCGGAGCGTAAGTCAGAAACTCGGACATGGGCACATTAGCTTTGATCACCTGGTTCTTACCTTTGTTGTCCATGCCCAAAACCCGGCCCCGTTTTCCGTTAAGATCCCCCATGATATCCCCCATGTAGTCATCCGGGGTGATGATAGTGATCTCCATTATGGGTTCCAGCAGAACCGGCTGGGCCTGTTCGGTTGCCTTTTTGAAGGCTAGGGAGCCGGCAATCTTAAAGGCCATTTCAGAAGAATCCACTGCATGAAAAGAGCCGTCATCCAGAATCACTTTGAAATCAATGCATGGAAATCCTGCAAGCACACCCTTTACGGAGGATTCGATAATTCCCTTTTCAACAGCGGGGATATACGTCTTGGGGATAGAACCCCCGACGATTTTATCCACAAACTCAAAGCCCCCTCCCCTGGGCATAGGTTCCATCTGTATCCAGCAGTCGCCGAACTGTCCGTGCCCCCCGGTCTGTTTCTTATGCCGTCCCTGGACCCTGACTTTCTTCTTAATGGTCTCCTTGTAGGGCACTTTGGGCGTATTCAGACTGACTTCGACATTATACTTTCTCTTGAGCTTTTCAACCGTGGCCTCAATATGAATCTGCCCCATTCCCGACAACAGGATTTCCTTTGTTTCGGCATTCCGATCAACCTTCAAAGCTGTGTCTTCTTCAAGAAGCTTTGACAGGGAGATGAATATCTTGTCCTCATCCCCTTTGGACTTGGGCGCGATAGCAAAAGAGATAATGCTCGGAAGAGGATCCGCACATTGAAATTTTATCTTTGCGTCATCCGCGCAGAGGGTATTCCCTGTGATGGTTTCCTTCAGCTTGGCAACCGCAACAATGGCTCCGGGCCCAGCTTCTGTTAAGGGTTTCTGTTCCTTGCCCGCGATCTTCAGCAACTGGGAGAAACGTTCCTTGCTCTCCTTTGTGGTATTATAAAACGTACCGTCAGAACCCAGTTTTCCTGAAACAACTCTGAATATGGTCAGGCGGCCCGCATAAGGGTCAGCAACAGTCTTGAAGATAAAAGCAGAAAAAGGGGCATCCGGGTCGGGCGCACGTTCGATTTCTTCTCCGGTTCCCGGATCAGTACCGGTCATGGAACCCCGGTCAAGGGGAGAAGGCATGGAACTGACGATAAAATCCATGATAAGATCAACACCGATATTCTTCGTGGCAGAACCGCACAGAACCGGTACAAAGGTACGCGACACAGTACCCTTCCGTAATGCAGCCCTGATCTCCTCATCAGACAGGGATTCCCCTTCCAAATATTTTTCAAGGAGTTCATCGTCAGCCTCTGCCACATTTTCCACCAGGGCTTCCCTTTCAGTCTCGGCAGTATCTTTCAGATCCGCAGGAATATCCCCTGACGAGACTTTTCCGTCCGCGTCATAGGTATAAGCCTTCATGTCGATCAGATCAATGACCCCGTTGAAATCAGCTTCCGATCCGATGGGAAGCTGCATGATAATCGGCTTCGGATATTCAAAACACTCCGTAACATCTTTGAATGCGCGGGAAAAATCTGCCCGCTCCCTGTCCAGCTTGTTGATAAAAATGACACAGGGCAGATTGAACTCCTTTGCAAAATCCCATGCCTGCTCTGTCTGAACTTTCACACCGTCAATAGCGTCAATTAACAAAAGAACCCCGTCGGCCGCCTGCATACAGGTTTTGGTATCTGAAAAGAAATTCTGATCCCCGGGCGTATCAATAAGGTTTATGGTATATTTATTCCAATCATACTGATGGAATCCGCTGCTGATACTGATTTGACGTTTCAGTTCTTCCGGCTCAAAGTCCATGACAGTGTTACCGTCTTCCACACGTCCGATTCGGTTGGTAATCCCTGCCTTAAAAAGCATGACCTCAGCCAGTGACGTTTTACCGGCATCTCCATGGGCAACAAGCGCAATGTTTCTCAGTTTTTCCACCATTTCACTCATTTAGAGACTCCTCTCTGCGTTGATTTTTCCAACTCGGTTAATTGGATTTACGATTTACGATTTACGATTTACGATTGGGTGGACAAAAATCGTAAATCGTAAATCGTAAATCCGGAATCGTAAATCGTAAATCGTAAATCGTAAATCGTTACTTTACGATTCTGACATTGGCTGCCTGCCGCCCGTAACGAGTTTCTTTTATTTCAAATGTTACTCTGTCAGATTTTTGTAAAACAAAAAAGCCATGATCCTTGATGCTGCTGTTGTGCATAAAAATGTCTCCGTCACTTTCGGTTTCTATAAAACCATAGCCTTTTTTTTCACTATACCATTTTACTGTTCCCTCTTTCATATGCCACTTGTCTCCTTACTAAAATACCTTAATCATTATAAACTGGTCGAAAAAGTTCGAATCCTTTCAGTCAGGCAGCCTTATTTTTAAAGAAGCAGAAGCCCGAAAAAATCCGCACTGATGACGTGTTATATTTTATTTATTTTCAGAATCTTCAAGGATTACCGCCTGAGCTGCAATCACATCCAGACCGTTAAATGTACATGAGGGATATCCGTACAAGCTATAACCTTCCTCAAGTAATTTTGAAATCCTCTTGCAGAACTCTGCATCGTCTTTTCCGGTGATCAGTCGATATCCCAGTTTCTTTTCCATGTAAAATTGTTCCTTTTGTCCGGCTTTAAATCGGGCCCTTTCAGCTTGGGAATTTCAAAATCATATCTGAACGCTGAAATCCCCGCTTACCGATGCTCGCCTGTTTCATCGTACAGCAACTCGTAAATCCGTCCCATCCTTTTGCAAGTGCCGGGGTATTTTCGATATGATAAAAGGGGGTTATGGCATAAATCCCCACGGCCACCCTTTATAAAAGGGGAGGAGCTTACAAAGCGGTGTAATAGTTTATTCAGACAGCATACGGGAAATTTATGCTTATGTCAAGGTTCATGCAAAACCGGGGTGTAATTCAGTTCAAAGGGGCTTCCTTTTTCGTAAAAGGCAGGGTCATTTACCGGTCCGGATTGGAAATCCTTGCCTGGCATATTTTTTTAACAGCCGGATATGACAGATAATTTTTATTTATTCGTAATTCAGATAAAAAAATTCATATTGGGTTTTGAAGCAAGGTCAGGTGCTTTCTCAAAAAAATCATAAAGGACATTTCTGACCGATTTCATATTCTTTGCATTCATTAACTGGCTGCAGAGGGTATGACCGAAGCGAAAATTAGCGGAAAAATAAGGCGCGAATTTCCTGAACCGTCTGATGGCCCGTTCAGGGTTGTAATGTTTCAGGAGAAGTTCTGTCATGCGGATTGCAGTATCAAGGTATATATCCGGCCCAGGAGCCAGGCTGCCCGTCCATTCTGCAAACAGCCAGGGCCTGGCAATTGCCATTCGGCCGATGGCAACTCCGTCGCATCCTGTCTGTTGAAGCATATCCTGACAATCATTATAGCAAAATACATTTCCGTTTCCGAAAACCGGGATCGAAACAGATTCACTGACCATGCGGATATATTCCCATCGCGGGGGACGGGAACGGCGATCCGGCGCTACCCTGGGATGAAAGGTCAGGGCATCGGCTCCCGCGTCTTCAAACCTTTTGGCAAGATCAACAGCGGGGCAGGGGTCATCTTTCCACCCGGTTCGGAATTTCACAAAAACCGGGATGGAAACCGCTTTTCTCACTTCTGCTACAATCCCGGCAGCAAGTTCGGGGTTTTTCAAAAGGGCCGCTCCCCAGTTCTGATTACATATTGAGGCAACCGAACACCCGAAATTGATATCAACCCCGAAAAATCCCTCTGCTTCAATCCGTCTGGCCGCGTTTGCCATAATTTCGGGGGCAGGGCCGGCAATCTGACAGACCAGCCGGGAAAGCTCTTCATCCCTCCACTTGAAATATGGTGATATTTCTCTGTTTTCATTCGGAATCCTTTTTGCACTGCACATCTCTGTAAACAGCAGTCCGTACCCCCCGAATGTCGAAACAAGCTCCCGGAACGCGATGTGCCCGAGTTGTGTCATTGGCGCAAGGACAAGACGTTTTTCAACAGTCTTGTTTCCTACAGAAAGAGGAGAATTAAGATAGTTATTTGTCATTTTTTCTTAGCCTCGGAATCAGTTCCGAGGCTGAAAGCCCAAGCAGGCTCAGGTCACTTTACAATTTAATGCAGAACAATTTTTCAAATTGTTTTAAACAATTTGAAAAATTGTTCTACAGGAAAAAGTGTAAGGGATTTCCCAATAAATAAAGGGGGAATATCGCCGGTGATTCCCCTCTGACTCAGTGCCCTGTTTCAGAAATAATGTCAGGGTTGCACGGGCGCAATGTAACGTAATCTTTCAGATTGCGTTGTTTATCCGGGCGCAATCTGAAAGATTACGTTACAGATGACCGCGGGTATATTAATTTTGGGGAATTCCCTAACTACTTTCAGCTTTTATGAAAGATGTCAATTTTATAACTTTTTATGATACCTGTCAACAGATTTGTCATCAGGCATGTCAATCCGGTGATGTCCTGAATTTGGAGGCAGTCATTTTTATTACTCATGTTAATAGTACAGCAACTTGGAAATTCGTCCCCTCTCTTATAATTATAATTTATAATCAGTAGATCGAAAACTTTCGCAAGCAGTGGATTCCGGGTTAAAATCGGAAAACATCCGTTTTCCGATTTTTTCCGGAATGACAGTATGTTAAAGTGTTATCCTGAGGAAAATTAAAAAACGGATGTTTTTTAACACGGAATCCACTGTTTTCAAGGTTTACCGGAATCTTTTCGATCTACTGATAATAGATAAAGGGGGGACGAATTTCCAAATTGTTGTACTAATCCGAATTCATACTTGTTGATGCATTTTTCCGATTCGGAGAAACAAATTGTTTTTCTCGCAAGGGGCTTGATTCTCGTCCTCAGCATAATATTGTCGGCCCGGAGTGCAAAGCTTGCTTTGCGAGTCCCTGTGTCCGGGCACAACTCGCAAAGCAAGCTTTGCACTCCGGACAATCTTTTTGTTAACGCCTATAATAAGGATGCCTCCGATTTCGGGAGTCAGAACTGCATAAATCAGCATTCCTCCGAATACCCTACCCATTATCATTACCTCCTCCCTGAAAAGTCAGGATAAGATTACCGCCTGATGGAAAAATATCAACTTTTTTCAGATAATATTGAAATCCGGCTGCTTTTATGGCATCATAGGCAAAATCTGGAATTTTAAATTAACCGAATAGTGAGTATAAAGCGTATAAAGCAGCCAATGTTCGTTTTTTGTTTTTGTTTCCGCATTATGATGACTTGAAAAAACGAAGGATGGTAAATCTGATTCATAAAATGAATTTACGGTTTGAATTAAATGTCGATCATGGAATTAACAGAAGAAATAAGACTGGTACGACTCAGGCATTCTCGACGATTCTCCTATGTAAAAGTGCTGAACAAGCCGAATGGGTGGTATTGCGCGGGGGTCGGTAATTCTGCTGCTGTTTTTCGGCATGACAGATATCCCGATATTGCCATAAAAATTTTCTCGGATATCTGCACCCATATTGCTCTGCGGGAATCAGAAGTATATCGTAAACTGGGAGATTCATCTTTCTATCCGAAGCTTTACGGAAGCGGAAAGAATTATCTGGTACTCCGATATATACCGGGGCAGAGCGCTTACGAGTGTCTGCTGGAAGGAATGTTCATTCAGGAGCAGGTCGTATCAGATATAAATGAAGCTGTATCATATGCCCGCCAGCGGGGACTCAACCCTCGAAATCTCCATGCCAAAAATATCCTGGTTTATAATGGCAGGGGATACCTGGTAGATGTTTCAGATTATATGAAAAACGGAAGATGTTATCACTTTGATATCCTGAGATATATTTACTACAAATTGTATATAAGATTTTCCAGGCCGGGCATGAGGATACCGTTCTGGCTGCTTGAAAGCATCAGGAGAGGATACAGGCTTACAGCTTCATTTTTGAAAATGCTTAAAATTAAAAAATCCGAAACAGAATAAGTATCCCCGAGCTTTCAACATAATGATAATGTTTATAAATTTGTTTTCATTACATATCACGTACAAAGCAAGCTTTGCACTCCTTATGCGTTAAAAAAGTCACACATGAGACTTAGGGAATTCTCAAGAAATAAAATACCCGCTACTGCTCGCGGGGATTGACAAATCCCCCACTCTGCGGGGTTCGGATTTGTCAATCCGAACCGGGCAGGAGAGGGGGCCGCGTTTCCCCGAACCGGGTAAAATCCGTGTTTATCCGTGTCCCATACCGCGGGTATATTATTTTCCGGGCGGTCCCTTACTGCTGACTATTTATTTTCAGGAACTCCGTATCATATGCCTTCCGAAAATTCTCCGAATCCTTCTTCGGCATCCACTTTTCAATACAGGAACGATACCTTTCCGTGGGCCGCTCTTTTTGAAGAATCGCATCTACTTTTTCGATGACCTGACGTCCCCAGTCAGTTTTGGAACATAATGAATAATATACAATCGTTTCCCTGTGACTCTCCTGTGCAGAAATAAAAAGCACTTTTTCTCTTTCTTCTGGTTCAAGCAGGTACGTTGCCACCCACGGTAAGCATATCATGTAGTCAATACGCTTTTTTAGCAGCATCCGGATCAGTCCCGTCACTATATCGTTTCCCTTTCTGAAAAAGATATTTTCCTGGTGCTTATATTTCTCAATAATCGGATCCAGCCCTTTTCCATGGGAAATTTTACTTGCCAGACCCAGCTTCAGGGACTTGTCCCGGAGAAGTTTTTCCAGGGAGACGACTTCTGTATTTCCGAAACGTTCCCTGTCCTCTTTTCTTATCATTAGGCTGTTCGGCGTAAGAAACGTACTCGGAAGCGTTGAGTAGTGCGCTATTTTTTTACGCTCCTCTGTTTTTATCATTCCGATTGTGCATACCTTTTCTCCTTTTTCAAAATCTGCCATTGTCCTTCTGATATTCGCTACACTGATGCTGTGCTCATACTCGGGAAGTTTTTCCGTGACCAGTTCTGTAATATTGTCCAGGATTCCCTCTCCCTTCTTTTCTCCCTCGATAATATACACAGGAGGATAGTCAACGATTACCCATGTGATGGTATCCCCTGCAAACAAAAAGGCAGGGAAAAGCAATGTCAGCAGCAATACTGCAGTTAATGAACATGTACATCTAAACATAATGACCTCCTTTAAATGCGTAATGCGTAATCCGTAATCCGTAATCCGTAATTACGCATCACGCATCACGCATCACGCATCACGTTTCACGTTTCACGTTTCACGTTTCACGTTTCACAAATTCCAGACAGCCCTTCCTGAATTTTCCCGACTTCAAGCCTGTGAAAATTTTCCGGCTGATCTTTCATGGGGCCCGGATCATAATTATTATCTCCGTCTTTATCTGTAATAACCAGAACCAGCAGGGGCATACCAAATCCTCTCAACTGGCTGACAAAGTGTTTTCTTTCCTCATCCCACAAGAGCAGGATACATATGCAGCCGCTCAGAACCGAGGCGCGCTCAAAAACCATAGGGGGCAATACGCTGAACGGTTTTTCCCGACACGCGCTGACCGAAGCCAGGATCTCCAGTGTTTTATCCGTATGAGAAAGCCCCCTTCCTGATGTAAAGCAGTAAGCCTCAGGACCCACAAACATCAGGTCAAGCAGCGAGTCCCGGGTTCGGATGGTGCATGCAAACGAGGCCGCGACAGAGACAGCTTCTTCAAAAACTTCGCTGTAAGCCGCATCCTGGAAAGTATCCAGTATCAGGGCATGGCGGACAAAAAACTCATCCTGGTATTCCCTGACTACAGGCTTCCCGGTTTTTGCCCAGCTTTTCCAGTGAATCCGACGCAGCGAATCCCCGGGCCGATAGTCTCTCATGGATATGAATTCCTCTGATTCTCCCACCGAGGAAGTTAATGCCACACCCCCGGACTGGTATCGGCGGGTTCCGGGAAGGCTGATCTGAGGCAGTGCATATCGTTTCGGAAGTATCAGAAGGGACTCCGGAGCCTGTATATTAAAAATAGCGTACAAAAGCCCGAACGGATCAGGACGAGCCACACTCATCTCTGTAAATCGCAGGTATCCCCTGCGCGTCGGCAGTATTTCAACATTTAACTCCCCCTCGCTCCTGGGCAGGAGTACCGGCAGGGAACGCGCTCTGAACGATGGCCCCTGCTTCCTGGAAACCAGCCATCGCCAGCGATAAACCCCGAAGGCCTGATCAAACAGGTTGCGGTGATCTTCCCCGGGTTCCGGGATTTCCAGAAATTCCTCCAGGGTGGGGCTGGGATCGCCGAATTCTTCGAACAGGTAAAGTCCTCTTTGCTGTTCTCTGGACATGCTGCGAATGATAATACGATAGGCGAGTGGCTCACCTGCTGTTCCGAACCTGGGGAGAACCCGTCTCGCTGTAAAGCTGGCACGAAAAAACAGGCACCAGATACCGGAAATCAGGACAAGCACTGAAAAAAAGGTGAATCCCTGGTAAGCAAGGGTTCTCCGGGTATCCAATCCGATCACAGCCGAGGCGATAAGTATTCCGATCACCAGGAATCCGCCGGTTGTGAACCTGCGAATAATCCGGCATCTGAAGGAATATGAAAACCGGTAGCTTTGGTAAAGAAATCGTCTCATGTCGGGGCAGGGAGTGTTTTCAGAATTTCTTCAACAACTCCTTCGGCTGTTCTGCCGGAGAAGCGGGCTTCTGAGTCCATGACCATCCTGTGGGCAATGATCTCTACTGCAATTTCCCGGATATGGTCAGGGGTAACAAACTCGCTGTTGTCAAGCAATGCAAGGGCCTGGGATGTCTTCATCAGCGCGAGGGATGCTCTCGGACTTGCTCCCAGGGCCACGCCGGGCAGGGATCGGGTGGCCCGCACAATGTCAACAATGTATCGCCTGAGTTCGTCGCTGATACGCACTTCAGTCACAGAATCTTTCACTGCCAGGACATCTTCCATTGAAACACAGGGGCTGATATCGTTAATGGGATGATGTTTCCGCTGATCTGAAAGAATAGCCATTTCCTCTTCCCGCGATACATATCCGAGACGGAACCGGATTGCGAACCGATCCATCTGTGCTTCGGGAAGAGGATATGTCCCGCGGGATTCGACCGGGTTCTGAGTGGCAATAACAAAGAAAAGTGATTCAAGAGGTCGGAGTTTTCCGTCAATGCTGACCTGGGCCTCGGCCATTGCCTCGAGCAGTGCGGACTGGGTCCGAGGGGAAGCCCGGTTTATTTCATCTGCCAGTAAAATATTGGTGAAAACGGGTCCTTCATGGAAGTGGAATTCCTGATCCTTCTGATCGAAAATCGAAACTCCCAGGATATCGGAAGGTAAGAGATCCGGTGTAAACTGGATGCGTTTGAATTGTGCGTCTGTGGAACGTGCCAGGGCTTTGGCCAGGGTAGTTTTGCCGGTTCCGGGATAATCTTCCAGGAGTACATGACCACCGCTCACAAAGGCTGCCAGGAGTTTTCTGACAGCTTCCGACTGCCCACGCATCACTTTTTGTATATTCTCGGCGATTTTCTTACAAATTTCTCCCGGAGATAATCGTGTCGTATCGGACATTGGTTTTCCGTTTTATTATTTAATATCAATTAACTAATTAATTAACTCATCTGTCCGATCAGATCAACAACAAAATTAAAAAAGATATGAAAATCTGCAATATCGTTCGGCACGCTTTTTGCATGTATTCAAAAAAAGAAATAAAATTCAGAATGTTTACCGATCTGTGATTCTTTTTTATGAATCATTGATCTTTCATCACAGATATATTATATTATAATCTGAAATTGTGAAAGTAAAATAATTTCTGATAACATTGGTTAAGTGCTGTAAGAGATTTACTTCCGGAACCTTTTGCGCCTGAAATTTTAAAATTTATTGTCACAGTTCAGTAATCCCGATAATGATATGCAAAAATTATGCCGAACGATATTGGAAAATCTGACTGAAACGACTGAAACAGACTTCCGAAACTTTTTGATCGTAGTTCAGTATATGCTGCATTTTTTAGAAAAATATAAGTTTTCAGGTGATTATGATATTTTGAGTTT
>JAUCGG010000292.1 GCA_030378015.1 Desulfococcaceae bacterium HSG8 | reverse complement strand
ATAGCTTAATTGTAGCTTATGGCTTGACTTTTAGATTACAATCTTTTATCTCCCTTATAAACGCGTTCGATATCTTACATAAGATTCAGCATTTTCGTAAAAAACCAAGGAGAAAAAAATGCTTTTACCCAAATTCGATTTTCATGAGCCTTCAACCATTGCAGAAGCCTGCCAGATCATGGCGGAATACGGCCAGAAGGCCAGGCTGATTGCAGGGGGAACAGACCTGATGGTCAACATGAAAAAAAAGGTTTTATCGCCGGAACATCTTGTTTCACTTGCAAGAATTGATGAATTGAAAAACGCTGACTCATCCGGTGATGTGGTGAAGATCGGCGCCTGCTTTACGGTTGCCGAACTGGCTGAGTCAGAAATGATCAGGAATAAACTGGGAGCCCTGAATACCGGGGCCAGGGCACTTGGTTCCCCCCTGATCCGAAATCTTGCAACCATCGGGGGAAATATCGGCACAGCCAGACCCGCGGCAGATCTCCCGCCTTCCCTCATGGTGTATGATGCAAAAGTGGTTTTGAAAAACAGTTCCGGGGAAAGGTCAGTATCCCTGAATGATTTTTTCAAGGGACCGGGGCTGACAGAGATTCAGCCTGATGAAATTCTTACAGAAATCATTGTGGACAGATCCCTTCCCCATTCCGGTGCAGGCTATATCAACCTGGGCATCCGGAAGGCCCAGGACTGTAACTTGGTGAATG
Organism: Desulfococcaceae bacterium HSG8; assembly: GCA_030378015.1. Classification (GTDB taxonomy): domain Bacteria; phylum Desulfobacterota; class Desulfobacteria; order Desulfobacterales; family 4be13; genus JAUCGG01. Next base: position 4,641 of record JAUCGG010000292.1, on the reverse strand, counting down.
TGGCCTCTTTTATCGCGCTGGATGCTCCTGACGGAGTTATTCAGACAGCCCGGGTCGTTATGGGGTGTGTGGGTCCTGTCCATCTGAGAGCGACTTCTGCAGAAAAAATTCTTATCGGTGAAAAGCCCTCTGATTCACTCTTTGCCAAAGCCGGCGATGCTGCTATGGGAGACTGCACGCCGATTGATGATTTCAGGGGTTCCGCGAAATACAAAAAAGCTATGGTCGGGGTGTTGACAAAGAGGACGCTCGGGATTGCTTATAAGGAAGTGACGAATGATGCGTGAAACGTGAAACGTGATGCGTGATGGTCTGCCTTCCCCCTTTTGTAAAGGGGGACCGAGGGGGATTTTTATGCGTAATGCGTGATGCGTGATGGTCTGCCTTCCCCCTTTTGTAAAGGGGGACCGAGGGGGATTTTTTATGCGTGATGCGTAATACGTAATGGTCTGCCTTCCCCCTTTTGTAAAGGGGGACCGAGGGGGATTTTTTATGCGTGATGGTCTGCCTTCCCCCTTTTGTAAAGGGGGACCGAGGGGGATTTATAGATGCGTAATGCGTAATGGTCTGCCTCCCCCTTTCGTAAAGGGGGACCGAGGGGGATTTTTATGCGTGATGGTCTGCCTTCCCTCTTTTGTAAAGGGGGACCGAGGGGGATTTTTCGCTTCTGAAAAAAGGAGATGGATAATGAAAAAAATCATTTGTATGACGATTAATGATAAAGAATATGAGGTGGCTGTGGAGCCGAATCAGACTCTTGTTGATCTGCTCCGCTACCAGTTGGGACTGACCGGGACAAAAAAGGGGTGTGAGCTGGGGGACTGCGGCTCATGCACGGTAATTATGGACGGGAAACCGGTGAATTCATGCCTGGTTCTGGCTATGCAGGCAGAGGGAAGAAATATCACGACTATCGAGGGCGTGGAAACTGATGACGGCCTGCATCCGCTTCAGGAGTCTTTTGCGGAAAAAGGCGCGATCCAGTGCGGGTTCTGCACTTCCGGGATGATCCTCTCCGGGAAGAGCCTGCTGGAGCGTAATCCGAACCCGGATGACGGGGAAATTCGGGCTGCCATATCGGGAAATCTTTGCCGATGCACCGGATATCAGAAAATCGTGGAAGCAATAAAAACTGCCTAAGTACTCGCGTCTTCAGGTGTTTCAGTGTTTTTACGATCAGCAGACACTCGGACACCCGGGCACAAAGGAGATATAAAAAATGAGTGAATATGATGTGATCAACAGCAGGGTTCCCAAAATAGACACCCCGGACAAAGCAACCGGAAGGGCCGTATTTATTGATGATATGAGCATGACGGGGATGCTGTACGGCGCGCTCCTGCAAAGCCCCCTGCCCCATGCTAAAATTCTTAGTATTGATACCTCAGCCGCGGAAAAACTTCCGGGCGTAAAAGCAGTGGTGACTGCCAAAGAAGCAGGACTGGTGAAGTACGGCGTAAGTCCTGCCCGGTATGATGAAACCATGTTCTGTTCCGACAGGGTCAGGTATGTGGGAGATGAAATCGCGGCAGTGGCTGCCACAGACCTGGAAACAGCCTTGGAAGCGGTTTCTCTTATCAAGGTCGAGTATGAGAAACTGCCTGTGATGCTTACCATTGAGGAATCTATGGCCAAGGGCGCGCCCGTGTTTCATGAAAAATATCCCGGGAATGTCTGCGCTGAGGTTCACCAGGAATTCGGGGATGTGGAAGCAGGTTTCAAAGAATGCGACCTGATCAAAACAACCACATTTAAAAACAAACGTCAGGATGCCGCTTTTATCGAACCCCAGGGATGTCTGGCATACTACGACCATTCCGGCAACCTGACCCTGTACAGTTCAACCCAGGTTCCCCATTATGTCCAGCGAACCCTGGCAATGGTTCTGAAGCTCCCGGTGGGAAAAGTCAGGGTCGTAAAGCCTTATGTGGGCGCGGGATTCGGCATCAAAGCTTCGGCCAATCACATGGAACTGGCCGCGTGTCTTCTTTCCATGAAGACCGGGAAACCGGTAAAAATGAACTTTACCCGTGAACAGGTTTTCACTTACGGCAGGGCAAGACACCAGTTTACCCACACCATGACCACGGGCGTGAAGAAGGACGGAACCCTGGTGGCTCTCAAACATGAGTGTTACCTGGACGGCGGCGCGTATTCGAGTTTCGGAATTGCCACGGTCTATTATGCAGGTTCGCTCCTCGGGGGCCCCTACAAGATGCCCAACATGAAATATGACGGGTACCGGATTTATACCAACAAACCCGCGTGCGGCGCGCAGAGGGGACACGGCGGTGTGGCTGCCAGGGCCTGCTGGGAACAGCAGTTGGATATGATCGCGGAAGAACTCGGGATTGATCCGCTTGATCTGCGTCTGAAAAACATGATGATTGCGGGAGATGTCACCTGTAATGATCTGAACATGAGCAGTCTGGGAATGAAGGAATGCATCGAGGCTGTAAAAGAAGGCTCCGGGTGGGACAAGAAAAAGGGGAAACTTCCCAATGGCAAAGGCATCGGAATGGCCTGCGGCTTTTTTGTATCCGGCGCGGGATATCCCATCTACCGCTCCGATACTTATCACGGAACCGTGGTCATCAAGCTCACAGAGGACGGGGGAACCGCTCTTGTTTATACCGCATCCGCTGAGATCGGGCAGGGATCGGATACGACTTTTGCCATGATTGCCGCGGAGGCCCTGGGCATCCTCCTGGAGAATGTGCGACTGGAATCCGGGGACACGGACTTCGGCGTTGACCTGGGCGCGTATTCCAGCAGGCAGACCCTGATGACCGGCCACGCGGTGAAGGATGCCGCGGAAGATGTTAAGCAGCAGGTTCTCGCTGTGCTTTCTGATGAGCTGGGCCTTCCTGCCGAGGACATGGACATAAAGAAAGGCGTAATCGTCTTCAAAAAGGAAAGACCTGATTTCACCCCGCTCAGAACCCGCTATATCAAGGAACACCGGGGATGGACGGACAACCCCGATGAGAATCAGGAACTCAGCTTCAGGGAAGCCTCCCGAATAGCGTATCTTGCCAAGGGGAGTATCGTGGGAACAGGCAAGTACAAACCGCCCGAACTCGGCGGCAAGTTCAAGGGAGCGGCTGTGGGAACATCACCTGCTTACGGGTGTTCCGCCCAGATCGTGGAAGTCAGTGTGGACATGGAAACCGGGAAAATATTCATTGAGAAAATGACAGATGCCCATGACTGCGGCCGGGCCATCAACCGCACATCTGTGGAAGGTCAGATGGAAGGATCGCTTTCCATGGGACTGGGGGAAGCCCTGTATGAAGAGGTCAAGTTTGATGAAAACGGAAGGGTCATCAACTGCGATCTCGCGGAATACAAGATTCCCACCGCGCTGGATATGCCTGAGACAGAGACTATCATTGTGGAGAGTGATGAGCCTAACGGCCCCTTCGGTGCCAAAGAGGTGGGGGAAGGTGCGATCATGCCTACGATACCGGCCATCCTGAACGCGGTTTATGATGCAACCGGCGTGAGAATTTATGAGCTTCCGCTGACGCCGGAAAGGGTTTATATGGCGATTAAGGAGCAGGAAAAGTAATACAAAAGGATATTAAGCGAAAGGGGCGGCAGAAAAGCCGCCTCTTGTCCGCTTCGGCGACCGCTGATTTTTAATATCAAGAATTCTTCCAATAATTTCAAATATTTTTCCTGCCATATCAGCTATCATATCATAACATATCCGTCACTCCGGGATATCTGGCTTTGATCAGGTTTTATCTTGACCTCAGATTTCATCCCATGCTATCCTGTCTCATTATTAACGGATAATCAGTAGATCGAAAAGTTTTTCCGAACAGTGGATTCCGGGTTACCGAATTTAAGATCAGGTAAAAAACATCCGTTTTTTAATTTTCCCTGGAATGACAGCATGTTATCAGGGATAGTCTCCCGTCATTCCGGGGAAAATCGGAAAACGGATGTTTTCCGATTTTAACCCGGAATCCACTGGTTGATAATATATAGGACTCGTAATCGGGTGTGAGATGTCGGAAAGCATATCTGAGAAGACATGCGAACAGGAGGAAAAATAATGGAATATCTGATCATTGATGTCGGAAAACAACTTGACGGTTTTACTTTCCGGCTGAATCCCGGGAGCCGGATAAAACTGGAGGAAAGATTCCCCGGAACCCGTCCGGTATCAAGCGTATTCGTATCTTATGATACTTATGAAGAAAAAGATTTCGGAATGCTCCCCGAAAGCGTATGGAAATATGTTGCCCTGATGCTTACCGGATTTTCAGACAGCCGGTTTGAAAAATCAGGGGACGGATTTGTTTTTTTTGATCCGTTAAACAATAAAGAAATTTTTAAAACAAGGCATGGAAATGTCTGAAAAAGCGAATCAATCCCTTTCTTCGGCGGCTCCGCGCTGAATTATTTCAAATAAATAACCTTCTGTTGTTCTTAATCGTATTACAAAATCCGGTTTTCAGAGTTCCGGCTTGACACTCATTTCTTTATCTCCTATACTGAATACATATCTTTTTCATAAGATTTTATCGGGCGCATTTACAAGTTGGGGGAGTCCCGTAGGGACTTGTGAAAATAGCCCGGCAATTCATTGCCGGGTTGGGATATGAATAAATTTGTCAAGTCCCGTAGGGA
>JAUCGG010000053.1 GCA_030378015.1 Desulfococcaceae bacterium HSG8 | reverse complement strand
CGTGATGCGTGATGCGTGATGCGTGATGCGTGATGCGTGATGCGTGATGCGTGATGCGTGATGCGTGATGCGTGATGCGTGATGCGTGATGCGTGATGCGTGATGCGTGATGCGTGATGCGTAATGCGTAAAATCTGATGCGAGGTATGAATTTTAACCGTGAAATGATCATGTTTCACCTTTTTACGAATTACGAATTACGCATTACGCATTACGAAGAAAGGAGTCATACAAATGAATCCGGCGATCCTTATCCCTACCCCCGACCCCATTCCTGTTCACTGGGGCTGGTTTAAGTTTTTTCTCATTGTGACATTTATGATTCATATCCTTTTCGTGAATATCATGATCGGTACTGGAATTATTGCCTTTTTTACCCGTGACAGGAAAGAAGAGGCAGATGGTCTGGAAAAGGATATTTCCCGAAAACTGACTTTTATCATCGCGTTTACCGTCAACTTCGGGGTCGCACCGCTTTTGTTCCTCCAGGTGCTTTACGGACATTTCATTTATGTGAGTTCTATGCTCATGGCAGTCTGGTGGCTCTCGATTATCGGCCTGCTGATCATTGCCTATTACAGCGCGTATTATTACAAATTCAGATTCGACGTGTCGGATGTACGCAGGTATTTTATCGGTACAACCGTGATGATTCTCATTTTCATCGGATTTCTCTTTACAAATAACATGACGCTGATGCTGACCCCGGAAGCATGGTTCAGCTATTTCAGCAATCCGGAGGGTACCCTGCTTAATCTGTCCGAGCCGAGCCTTTTTCCCAGGTTTCTGCATTTTATGACCGCGTCTGCGGCTGTCGGAGGGCTTTTCACAGCAATTATATGGTCTTTGAAGCAGAAAAAGGGGATACCCGGTGCTGAAAAAAATATCAACCTGGGGATGAAGTGGTTTACCATTGCCACACTGATCCAGATTCCTGTGGGTATATGGTTTCTGATGGCTTTGCCGAGAGACCTCACCCGCCTTTTCATGGGCGGGGACATCCTGCATACCACGATTTTCCTGATCAGCCTTGCCCTGACTGCCCTGACCCTGCTTTTCGGCTTTTCCAGAAAGGTTCGAAGCGCAGCCGCTTCCGCGGTTGTGCTGGTATTTTTTATGATCATCATGCGGGATATGGTGCGAACTGCGTGGCTTCAACCTTTTTTCGAGCCTTCCGGGCTTGAAGTCATTCCCCAGTATTCCCCGATGATTCTTTTCCTGGTTTCGCTGGTTGCGGGGGGCGGAGTTGTGATATATGTTATCCGGCTCGCATCAGCCGGGGTTCAGGAGTGTGAAAATGGATTTTTCGCCAGCGAGCGAAGCGATGCGTGAGTGACACAGTAAGTGTCCAGAAAAAAATAACTTGAACATTTATTAATTTCAAAAAACTTTTCTCATTGATGCTAGTTGATAATGAGATTAATGGCAAAGACCATAGGAGTGTAACAGTTATTTTTTTCTAAATCCTAATTTCAGACCAGAGGGCGTATATGGTAATACACCACTTTTTAAGTTCGTCCCCCCTTTTTTTAAGGGGGGCCGGGGGGATTTTACGTTACTAAAAAAGGGTGTTGCGCCAGAAATCCCCCGGGTTAAAAAAAGGGGGGAGGAATTTACAAGTTGATGTAGGAGATCAGGATCATAAATAATAATCAGTCCCTCTGTGCCTTCTCCGCGCCTTCCGCGGTTAAAGCAGGAACTGATTTCCGAGTTCCTTTTCCTGCAACATCTGTAAAAGGTGGGACATCATGTTTATAGCATGACATCTGCTGGAGGGAGAACACAGAACACGCGAAATGCTCGTTCCCACGCTTTGTGGGAACAGACTTTTCGATCTGCTGATAATGCATAAATAATTTTTCAGGCGAAGCACCCTGCCAGATACCCGAGCCGCTAAGGACCGAGATTTATCGCCAACCCGACGGGAGCAGGAATTTGTACTACGCGCATGAGAAAGAGAGCGCCCGGGATAATCTGAAATGACTTCCAACCTGCTCAAGCCCGTTGCTCAGAAGTGCATCAGAAAGCACCTGGATGTTTTTTTCGGCTGATTCGGAAAATCCGCTATCTGCTGCATTATACAAATACCTGCCGCTGGCAGAAACCTGATCGTAAAACCGATCCTGTTCATTCGACATCAGGCATCCTTCACATGCAAAAAACGATTCACACTTTTTCCCGGCCCGCTCTTCAATGCCAAGATAAAACATTTCTTCTTCCGGAAACCATCCGCGACACCTTATACATTTTCTTTCAGCCATGATCTGTCTCCCTGTATTCTGTTTATGATGCGATTTTAAGCGTCACATCTGTTTCTGTTTCCTTAAACGGGCAGTCCGAGTCCCCTGATTCCGGTAAAAACGGACAGAAGGATTCTGCAGTTCGTCTGTTTCCTCTCAGAATCCGGCTTGCCAGAGAAATACTCTTTTTGCCGTAAGCTTCCAGACATTTCCCAAGACTGTCCAGGTCCATCCCTTTCCGGGAATTAACTGCTTTGATCAGGATGGGAAGGTTTGCTGCGGATATTACATCCACACGCCTTTCTTTAAGAAAGGTATAGCTTAAATCAGAAGGTGTCCCGCCGAACATGTCTGTCAGGATAAGCACACCTCTTCTCCGGTTAACGGCCTTGATTCCTCTTGCGATTTTTTTACGAACCCTGACCGGATTTTCGGTTGAATCTGCGGAAACAGACACAACAGCATCAAGTTGGTCATTTAAAATGAATTCAGCACTATCAATCAGCGAATTTCCCAGTTGCCTGTGTGTGACAATGACTATGCCTACCATAAAGAACCTGTTATTATTTGTTAATTTATTGAAAGAGGTGTATGCTGTGTTATTGATTCGTTAATAGCGAATTTTAAACTTTTTGTCAAGATAAATTCGATATAAACGAATATTTTTTACTTGATTTTTTATTTGTTTTTTGGGAGTATAATTTGATCAGTTTATTCAGGATATTTCATATATTCAAAAGAACCATTTATAATTTCAGTAGATATAAAACTTATACAACAGTGGATTCCGGGTTAAAAATCGGAACCCACCGTTTACAACGGTTTACAGGAAACTTTTCGATCTGCGACTGATGTTAATCTTAGTAGGGTGGGCTTGCCCACCAATATCATTTGAAATGATATAATACCTAAGTTGAGCGATTTTTTTATCAATAGAAATATTTTTATAAAACAATTAGTTATCCTTTCCGTAACCCGGCGGGGTAGAGGAGACGGGTGGGCAATGAAAGCTGATGATCTTACCCGGTGACGGGCCGCCTGTGCCGGAGCGTTGTAACTGCGACAGCGTCTCCTAAGCGGAGCAGAGATGTGACCGTTACGGGCAGGGGTCTTCAGATGAAGCCGTAGCAGTCGTAAAACGTGTTGCCGATGACGATGCGGGTGACCGTGTCAGAGGATAAAACAATGCGTAAGTGTCCGGAAATAATAAGGACGGAGGCGAAGGGCGGAACATATCAGTGAGTTTTATCAACCATCAGAAACTGTCGTCATGAGGCCAGCCGAGAGGAGCATTTCCCTGATCGGATTCGTATGTTTCCGGTCAGACGGGAAATGTGCGGGTCTGTGAAATGATGATGCAAAGGAAAGTAAAATGGAACAGATGGAACTGTTCACCGACAGCAGAAGCCTGTTTGAGAAACTCTGTTCGACGGAGTATCTCAACGAAGGTTTCAAGGCAGTAAAGAGAAACAGGGGATCTCCCGGAACTGACGGTGTAAGCGTCGGAGAATTCGGGGCAGACATTGAAACCGGACTGAAACAACTCGGCGAAGAACTGGAAACGTGGAAATACAATCCGGCTCCGGTACTTCGTGTCGAAATTCCCAAACCGGGAAAGAACGCAGGCGTTCGCCTCTTAGGGATACCCTGTGTCCGGGACAGAGTTGTCCAGGCAACACTGAAACTGATCCTCGAACCGATTCTCGAACCTGTGTTTTCCGATAACAGTTACGGTTTCCGCCCCGGACGCAATCAGCGTCAGGCAGTGGAAGCCGCACAGAAAATTGTGAAGACAGGGAGGGAATACGTGGTCGATATCGATCTGTCCAAGTTTTTCGACCGTGTTCACCACGACCGGTTAATATCCCGCCTGTCGCAGCATGTGCCGGATAAACGCATATTGCGGGTCATCGGTATATGACGCTGCGGAGCGGGGTGATGAAGGACGGGCTTTACAGTCCGACAGGCGAGGGAACCGTTCAGGGAGGGCCGTTAAGTCCGTTGCTGAGTAATCTGGTTCTTGACGAGCTTGATAAGGAACTGGAAAGCCGGGGACTTGAATTCTGTCGTTTTGCTGATGACTGCAACATATTCGTAAGCAGCCGGAAGGCAGCAGACCGGGTAATGAGCAGCATAAGCAGGTTTATCAGCGGAAAGCTGAAACTCTCGGTGAATCAGGAAAAGAGCAAAGTGGCACTGACCGAAAACGTAAGATTTCTCGGAATGACCATTATTGCGGGAACTGTAGCCATCTCAGCCCTTTCAATGAAACGGGCAATGGCTGAAGTGAAGAAACTGACTCCCCGGGGCACATATATGACGTTGGAAAGAACGATTGAACGCATTAATAAATGGTACACGGGCTGGTCAGGCTACTATCGGATGACCCAGTACCCGAACCAGTTGCGGAGGATCGAGGCCCACATCAGACGCAGGCTCAGGTCACGGCTGATCGGGCAGCAGAAGAGAAGGCGTCATCTTTTCGAGAAGCTGATAAAACGAGGAATACGACGGGAATATGCTGCGAAAACAGTCTTTTCGAACAAAGGACGATGGGCATTGTCCCACACTCTGGCCGTTGCAAAAGCCTGGCCGAATCGGTGGGTTATAAAGGATATGGGACAGAAGATCAGGTCTGACGAAGTACATCCCCATTGGTTTTCTCCCGGAAAGTGGATAAGGCTGATATGAGGAGCCGTGTACGGGCCCGTACGCACGGTTCTGTGGGCGGACGGGGGGAGAAATTTTCTTCTTCCTCCTCCGACCCGATCAGCTTTGTAGCAGCTCATTAGTAAAATTTGTATCATAGGGGCCTCATCTTCCAATTCAGGTATCTCTCTTAATTCATCTCCGTTACATAAAGACTCTATGGCTGATTCACCGGATTCCCCGATAAAAAACAGATTTTCATCTATTCCTGCATAAACTTTTTTATCCGGAGACATACATAAAACCATACTTCTTCGGAATGCCTCTCCGATAACACATAGCTCTTTTCCGATACGTGAACTGTATTCTTCTGATACCCAGCCAGGATCTCCGCTACTGAGGGCTTTGATTACGTCAAAGTGAAAATAGTCGGTTTTCTCTTTTAATTTCGCGTGGCGTCTCCTGTTAAAACAGTAGCAATTACCAGATCACTTATCCGGGCATCTGTTCTTGAATTCAATGCCTTATCAGAAGCCTGTACTTCAGCACAAGTTTCAGGGGATCGCCCGGATTCAAGACTCGGATTCGGCATTCTTTCTTTCAGTAATGAATTAAAACTATCCGGCGTTGAAATTTTTCGCATACGTCTATTGCTCTTTCTGCTCTTTTTTAGCTGCCTCTCTCGCTTTTTCGAGCAATCTCTCTGTCCGGAATATAATTTTCTTCAATTTTGACCTGTGGCGCGAGTTTCCCAATTGAAATACTCAGCAGATTGTCAGGCGGGCTGTTTTTGCCGGGATACCCTCTGATTTCAAAAGGACCGCCTGAAGGCGGTACTACGAGCTTTTCTGAATTTTCGATCTACTGATACTGCCTGTTATTCCATACCTTCGGGGTGTTTTCCTGAAGGCCGGCTTTATCAAATATTATTTATGAAAATAAAATAGTTAGTTTATCCGACCAGTTTTCGGATAAACGCGCCTACAATCACGGATAAGCTCATAAAAACGGACGGATTCGAATTTACGGAAGATGGTGACGCGGTATTCACAAACCTGTAGCCGCAGGTATTTTCTGTAATAAATTCATTTTTTGATCGCGGGTATTTTCTGCAGTTAAGAGGTCGGAGGGAATAAATGGAACAATGACATTTCCCGTCAGAAGTGTATTCAAGAAAAGGGCACACCACAGGCAATTTACAACATGCGCCGCAATTGATACATTTTCCTGCCCGCTTTTCAGAGACAGGCAATATTGAAGTGAATGTTCTTTTTACTTTGTAAAACAAAACGAACTTTTTCTCACCGATATCCGATTAGGCCGGCCATTTCCCCGGTAACAGCCAGGTTATCACGGTGAATTACCTCATCGTAAGGTTTTTCTCCCAGGAGTTTTTTAATCTCGTTTGTTCTGAGTCCCATGATCCTGCGTATATCGGCAGAACTGTAATTCACCAAGCCGGTTCCCAGTATCTCACTATCGCCGTTTTTGAATTCCACGGGCGCGCCCACACCGAATTCGCCCTCTACCCCGACAATGCCGCTTGGCAAAAGGCTCTTTCCTCTTTCAAGAACCGCGTCTGCAGCGCCCTTGTCAATATAAATCAGGCCTTTGGGCTTAAGATTAAAGCCGATCCAGCACTTACGGTTTTTCAGCCGCTCTTTCTTGGGAACAAAAAACGTGCCGTGGGCTTCCCCGGCATAGAGCCTCATAAGGATATCAGGCTTATCTCCTTTTGCAATAATCATCGGGGTGCCGGCCATTGTCACTTTGCGGGCAGCCTTTATTTTTGCCAGCATCCCCCCGGTTCCCAGTGCCCCGGGGATATCGCCTGCAAACTTTTCAATATTTTTCCTGATGGTGGAAATTTCCGGAATCAGTTCCGCATCTTGGCAGGTCCGGGGATCTTTGTTATAAAGACCGTCAATATCCGTAAGATTGACAAGCATATCCGCATCCATCAGCAGCGTAATCATGGCGGAAAGATTGTCATTATCCCCGAACTTGATTTCTTCCACTGAAACCGTATCGTTTTCATTTATAATGGGAACAACTCCCCAGGACAGCAGCGTATGAAGCGTATTCCGGGCATTCAGATATCTCTTCCGGCTGATAAGGCCGTCACTGGTCAGCAGAAGCTGGGCCACCTTTTTGCCATACTGCTCAAACGCGTTTTCATATTCCATGATCAGACCGGCCTGACCCACTGCGGCCGCTGCCTGCCTCCCGGGGATATCGTCCGGTCTTTTGGGAAGCCCGAGTCGTTTTATACCCGCGGCCATTGCCCCGGAAGAAACCAGCAACACTTCCAATCCATCATCAATCAGGCAGCAGATCTGCCTGCTGACAGAGCGGATCACGTCCAGATTCAATCCGTTATCTTTGGTGAGGATATTGCTCCCCACCTTTACCACCAGACGCTTCACAGTGCTAAAGCACTTTTTTCGATCTCTTTTCATTACGTTTGTCCAGCAGTTGAACGATCTCAGACGTAAGTTCCTCAACCCCTTTGCCGGTAATAGCGGAAATACATAAAAATTTCTTACCTTTTGCCGCAGCGCGGAATTTTTCCGCTTTCTCCTGCGCATCAGGCACATCCAGCTTGTTCATCACCAATATCTGGGGTTTTTCTGTCAGTTTCCTGTTATACAACGCCAGCTCGCTGTTGATGGTTTCATAAACAGCAAGCGGGTCATCAGGATCAATGGAAGACGCATCAATCAGATGAACCAGAATCCGTGTGCGCTCAATATGCCGTAGGAACTGAATCCCCAGGCCCGCACCTTTATGGGCTCCCTCAATCAGTCCGGGGATATCCGCAATCACAAACGGTTCCCCCCATCCGGCCCGAACCACACCGAGGTTGGGCGTAAGTGTGGTAAACGGATAACTGCCGATAACGGGGTTTGCCGAAGACATGGCCCGGGTAAGGGTTGATTTGCCGGCATTGGGAAGTCCGATAATCCCGACATCGGCAAGCAGTTTCAGTTCCAAGCTCAGTGTCAGGGTTTCACCGGGTTCACCGGGCTGGGCAAAACGGGGCGCACGGTTTGTCGAGGTTGTAAACCGTTTGTTTCCCTGCCCCCCCCTGCCGCCTTTTGCAACGACCAGTGTTTCACCGGAATGAATGAAATCCTTTACTGTCTCCCCGGATTCGGAGTCAGTCACCAGCGTTCCGGGAGGGATTTCAATGACAAGGTCCTCGCCGTTTCTTCCGGTTTTCTGTTTGCCCTTGCCATTCTTCCCTTTTTCAGCTTTGAAATGCCTTTTGAATCGGAAATGATACAGGGTGCGTTTCCGGGATGTTGCTTCAAGGATGATATCCCCGCCTTTTCCCCCGTCCCCGCCATCAGGCCCCCCGCGCGCGACTGACCGCTCACGCCTGAAACTGACACAGCCGCCTCCGCCATCCCCGGACTGAACCGTAATTATTGATTCATCAATGAATTTCACGCTGTATAAACACTTACTTTCTTACGGGAACGACCCACCCGTTCATAAGAAACAACCCCGTCAGCCTTGGCAAACAGGGTGTAATCTTTGCCCAGTCCCACATTTTCCCCGGGATGAATCCGGGTTCCCAACTGACGCACCAGGATATTGCCGGCTCTCACCCGCTCACCTCCGTAACATTTGACGCCGCGGCGTTGTCCCTGGCTGTCCCTGCCGTTTTTCGAGCTTCCGCCTGCTTTTTTATGTGCCATTATTCCTCCTCCCCGCTGCCAGCCCGGACTTCTTCAGAAACCTCTTGCGATTTTTGTTCCAGTTCAGCACCGGTTTCCGGCTCTGCTATGTCATCGGGAGCCGTTTCTTTCTGTTTCAGTTCAGGGCTTCCCGGACCTTCTATGCTGTCTATCCGGATCGCTGTATATTGCTGGCGATGCCCCTGTTTCCGGCGATACCTTTTTCGCCTTTTATATTTAAAAACAATAATTTTCCGGGCTTTGCCCTGTTCCACGATATGCCCCCGGACTGCCACATCAGTAAGCATTGGCTGCCCGATTATCACATCTTCATCATTTGAAAACATGAGAACCCTGTCAAAAGAAATAGAGTCTCCCACTTCCCCGGGAATTTTTTCAGCCCTGAGAACCTCACCTTTCTGAACCTTATATTGTTTCCCGCCTGTATGAACGACAGCGTACATGATTTGCTGTGCCTCCTTTACACCGAATTTAACATTTATGACAAAAGCAGAAAATATTAAGCGATTTGGAAAATTTGTCAAGAGAAAACCGGAATTGCTGACAGATTTATTATCAGGGGAGCTGTAACATATCCGGATATCACTGAAACCGGTTCATGTTTCACAGGTACCAAAAAAGAATTTTCATAACTTAGTTATATATAGTAGGATTTTCAGTCCCGTAGGGACGATTGAAAATAGCCCGGCAATTCATTGCCGGGTGGTGTTCCGGATCATTCAGTCCCGTAGGGACGTCTGAAAAAGCAGTGGGATATTCGCCCCCGGCATAAATTGCCGGGCTATTTTCAGTCGTCTCTACGGGACTGCTCCGAGTTGCAAATGCGCCCGTTTTAGCCATAAATTAATTCCGGTACTCATGTTCGGAGGTGAAATATGTCAGAAAAATCAGAAAAAGAAAAAATGGCAAGCGGGCTGCACAGTGTGATCGGTTCAAAAATGAATTATCATTTAAGAGATTATGTTGATAAAAAGAATATGGGGTCATGTGATGGATGCCTCGGCAACTTACAATTTTAATGACAATCTGCCCAAACGTGACGGCGGAAATGTTTTACCGGGATTCAGACTGCCAGTTAGTGAACTGTTCAAATTCAGCGGGTGAAAAGCCGGGTTTTTATCTGTTTTCACGGAATATTTTCATTTGCGGGGTGAAAAACCCGGCTTTTTCATGAGCGTTTCTACCGGGTCATAATGCTTCCATTTTCCATTCACAAAAATCGTCGGTGAAAGTCTGACTTCATCCCGGCCGCACCTCATAAGCCGGTCACAGGTCATGCTCCATCCGATAATTGCCCCGTATTTCTGAAAACATTGCTTACTGTATTCGGAACATGACGGATACATCGGGCATTCGGAACTCCTGACCGCAGAAAGACTGTTCAAAGGCCCCCTGTAAAAACGGATCAGTAAAGGATCAGATTTATGCTCCGACGGTTCCTTTTCTGATGTTGCCGTTTTCAGGTGAGCACATGAAGATATAAGACTGAAAATCACAAGGCAAAATATCAGTTCTCGCATTACAGTTCCTGCAAAGCATCGCTTGGTAAACAGCGGATTCCGGGTTACCAATTTAAGATCAGGTAAAAAACATCCGTTTTTTAATTTTCCGTTCGCCTTCGGCAGGCTCAGGGGGTAGTGAGCCTGTCGAACTGCACGTCGAAGTCCGGAATGACAATTTGACGTACTGTCATTCCGGGGAACTTCCATGGCCAGCCGGTCACAGCGAATGATGAAAATCCGCCGCGACTCCCCCTTTCGTAAAGGGGGGATTTTTTATCGGGACTTTCATATAAAAAATCGGAAAACGGATGTTTTCCGATTTTAACCCGGAATCCGCTGTTTGCAGAACAATTTTTCAAATTGTTTAAAACGATTTGAAAAATCGTTCTATTTGAAAGTCCTCAGAAAGTCCTCAGAAAGTCCTCAGCTTCTTTGACAGATTTGCCAATATCCTTAATAAGCGATTCAACTTCGATCTCGATATCGCCCACTTCCTGCCTTAAAGCTCCGATTGCCTGGGCATTCAGATTATGCTTCAGATAAAGCACATAGTCCCGGAGATTTTTGAGAACGGGACTCATTTTTTTAGAAGCAGTATTCATTGCATAATTAAGCCGGGAATAGCGTTGCTTGGTTTCCCTGAGGGCTTCCCTGCTTTTTGATCTGAAATTTGCATTGGTAATCTGCCTGATTTCCTTTTCCCATTCCCTGAAAAGGTCTTCCGCAATATCCTCAACCGTATCAATTCGTTCACGAACTTTGTCGGCCCGCTCTTTACAGTCTTCATAGTCATCGTTGAGTTTGTTGTAAACCTTTTCAAGATCGCCCCCGCTGAATCCGTAAATTTCCTTAATACGCGTCAGAACATCTTTGAATTCCTTTGCAGCTTTTTCCTGTTCAACGCGCACATCTTTCACTTCATCCTTCAGCAGATGCCGTTTTTCTTTTCCCAGGGTCTCCCAGGCAGCATAATAAGCCCGCTGGCACCCGAAGCTGAAAATCGTGAGCAGCAGAGCGGTGATCAATGCAAATCGCAGATGTGTATTCATAATATTCTTCTCCTTGAAATGATTTTGTCATGATAATAAAATTCGAAGGCAAACAACTTCCGGAATTTTTATGATAGTCATATACCAAATTCCGATTCACCTTTCAACTGTCAACTATTATTTTTTATGGCCAGATTACGGTTTTATCAGAATATCAAAGAGTTAAATACTTCAGTGGAGTTCAAAGCTTGCTTTGTGCGTGCCCTGCTATCCGTGTCCTGAAACCGCGGGTTATTTTGAGAACTAATTTACCTGTTTTTAATAAAATCAATTAATTATATTGACAAAAACATTACCGGATGTTATATGTAATGTACATCAATACCCGATTCCCGATGTAAAATGGTAAAATGTAGTACATTAACTTGTAAGTTCCTCCCCCTTTTTTTAAAGGGGGGGACGAACTTAAAAAGTGGTGTAGTAGGGTGGGTGGAGCGAAGCGGAACCCACCATCAAACGGTGGGTTCCGCTTCGCTCCACCCACCCTACATTTTACCATTTTACATTCAGTAGATCGGATCTACTGACATTATTTTATTATCACATTTCCAGGAGATGCGCGTGAATATATTTGACTACAACCTGTTTATTGCATCGCTGATAACATTATCCGCGTATGCTTATTATGTCTTCAAAAGAAAAGATTTTAAATTCAGCATATTCACAGTAATAATCATTGCTCCTGTTCTCTTCCTCTCAATTGATAAAACCACCTCATTTCTTACTGTTGATGAAACCTATATGATATCAGAGACCATTGACCTTAAAAATTCAGATATGGGGCAGTGGAATATGGGGGCTTTCCGTACAACAGATGTGCTCATCGGGCCGGTATTCTCGATTCTGTCATATTTTATTGATTTTTCAAATAATTACAATATAGCAAAAATGCTTGCAAAAGCATTGCACTGGTACCTGGGATTCATACTGATTCTATTCATTCACTTCCTGATGGATAAGCATTTTCTGACAAAGGAAAACAGGGAATCAGGTTTTATTTTATTCCTGTACATATTTATGTTGCTGCCGACAAACAATCTGGCGATGAGCATATTCAACTACGATTTGTTTTCAATGCAGTTTGCCGTAATTACAGTTATCTGTCTCTGTGTTTCTGTAAAAAATCAGGATCAGAAAGCAGCGATGCTCGCACTGGTAACGGCCGTATTTGCTGCCCAGGAAAAACTCAGTGCCGCACCGTTAATCCCAATATCAATGCTGTCATATACCTGGTATTCTTACCGGCATTCAGATGCCTTTCATTCGCCTCGCTTTGTTCAAAGGTGCCCGAGGCTAATTTTATATGCAGCAATCAGCCTTGCCCTTATGATGGGTATATGTGCATTGAGTTTTCTGATTGCAGGCGCGGCGCGGGGATCGTTTTCCTCATTAAAAGGGTTTACCTATCCCCTCGTCACTTGGACATGGCCCCTGGTGGGCAGATTTGCCCGAGACCCGGTATTCGGTGTTTTCGTTCTGATCGCGGAATTTATTGGAGCAGTTATCGGGGCAGAACTGATAAAACAGACAGAAGCACTGCTGAGGAGAGAAGGCCCTTTGCAGGTAATCAGAGATTATCTGCAAAAGCAAGGGTATATACTTGTGCTGACCCTCCTTATTATGGGACTGGCTGCCGGGATAACCAAAAATATCTGCTTTCCGGAACATTTTATAGGCCCCCTGACTCCAGTAGCTCCGGGTAACTATCAGCCACCGGCTTTTAACAAAGTATTCGCCCATTTCAATGCACCGGATTCATTCTCTCACACAGCAATGTACACGCTGAAATGTTACGCTACTTTCTTTAACGCGCTTCCCACAGCTCTGACCCTGCTGATGATTTTCAGTTTGCTGAGTCTGAGAAAACAATGCGATCCGCTCTGGTTCATCATAGGATTCGGTATCCTGATCGCGCCTTTATTTTACGGCCTGACACTGACACCGGCTTCCATGCGATATCAGAATATCCCATTAGCTCTTTTCCCGGTGCTTCTGCTATATCTCTTTGACAAAATCCTGATAAATCGGAAATTCCGTCAGATTGTGGTCGCGATTGCAATCATTGCAGTATTCCTGGAAGTCTTTCCGTTCCGCCCCCTGTACGCGTCTTTCCGACCGATCTGGCTGAATCATCCCGAAGAGTTTAACCGGATTCCGTCTATTGGGAAAAACCGCAGCGGCGCGTGGGGCGGGTGGGGAGAAGAAGTTATGATGGCGGGAAAAAAGATCGAGGAATTGTGCCTTCAGGAAAAGATAGCTTGTGAGGATATCAGGCTTTACTATCTTTATCCCGGGCAATGGCTGGACGCTGAAATTCCCATAAAGCTTTTTTCCGTAGTATTTTATGAATCGCGTCTCACCAAAAATGATTATTATGTTATAAACCGGGCAGGTGTAATATACGGAGGGGTGAAATATGTGGACTTTGAAGTGGCCCGAGCCGGCAAATATGACCGGGCAAGCGGCCTGAATTTTGAAGTAGTTCCGCCGGAGTTCACGATAAGCTTCCGGGGTTATACCCAGGCATGGATTTTCCGCGGGGATCAGCTCAGGCCAAAGACAGAGTAGCAGGCATCACGTTTCACGCATCACATGAGATATTAACCGCCTTATTCTGTTTCACACAGCGGATAAGTTCCGGCAGGTCAATTATCAGCGCCACCGTGCCGTTTCCCATTACAGTGGCCCCGGAAATTCCCTCAGCGTGCCGGTAAATCGGATCAAGGGGTTTTATGACGGTCTGTATATTGCCGAGGATTTCATCTACAACAATGCCGATTCGATAATGCCCCGTCTGAACAGCGGCCATATGTTCCACGAGCCTCTCCGTTTCGCCCGGTATCCTGAAAAAATCGCGAAGGCGGATGAAAGGAATCAGGTCGCCCTTCAGACGGATCGTATGTTGGGTGTCAGATTTTTTCTGTGCTGACAGTTTCAATTCTCCGCACTTCTCCACTTGGGACACGGGAATGACAAAGTCCCTGCGGTCCACTTTGATATGAAGTCCCTCGATGATGGCAAGGGTAAGAGGCAGGGACATGCGGAAGGTGGTTCCTTGCCCCGGGACACTGTCAATTCCGATGGTTCCCCCCAGCGCGTTGATTTCCTGTTTCACCACGTCCGTTCCCACGCCTCTGCCGGAAACATCGGTCACCTCCTGTGCTGTTGAAAAACCGGGGGTGAAAATCAGATCAAGAATCTCTGCTTCACTAAGGCTGTCATCCTCGGAAATCAGCTTTTTCTCCGACGCTTTGGCCAGAACTGATTTCATATTGATCCCCATCCCGTCATCAGCTACCGTAATATTCACCCTGGCTCCGCGGTGAGCGGCAGTGAGTCGGATGGTGCCCTTTCGAGGTTTGCTGTTCTGTTCCCTCTCCCCCGGGGACCGCAGGCCGTGGGCGATACTATTTCTGATCAGGTGGACAAGGGGATCATGCAGCTTCTCCAAGATGGTTTTGTCCAGTTCAGTCTGACCGCCTTCCACCACAAGTTCCACTTCCTTTCCCATTTCCGAAGACAGGTCTCGGACCAGACGCCTGAACCTGCTGAACAAGCTTCCTACTGGCAGCATTCGCATATCCAATGCAAATTTCCGCAAGTCACCGGCCAGTCGTTCCATTTGTTTGACCGGAGCCGTAAACACCGTGTGTTCATGATCTTCCGCCAAAAGGCTCATGTGGGCCTGGGTGACGACAATTTCGCCCACAAGATTTATCAGCTTATCCAGTTTTTCAGATGAAATGCGTACGCTTTCAGCATCACTCCCGGTCTTACGCTTCTCAAGAATTTTTTGTTCCTTCAGTGCTGATTCCACGTCAGTTAAAGATACCTCGCCGGACTCCACGAGCATTTCTCCCACCCGCTTCTGATTTTTGAGGATCTCGTTGACGCTTTCTGCGCTGACGTCCCCGCGGTCAACCAAAATTTCACCCAGGCGGGGAGGGGAGATATATTCTTGATCAGATTCATCTTCCAGTGTCTGAATGGTGATATCGCTCTCTTCTTCCACAAAAATGAAAACATCTTTTATCGCGTCGATACCGACTTTGGTTGTCAGGATAATATCCCATGAAAAGAAGAGTTTTTCCGGTTCCGACTTCTCAAGGAGCGGGATGGCCTCTGTATGCACAATTAATTCGCATTGGCCCAGATCGCGAAATTCATCTAAAATCCGTGCCGGGTCCATTCCGGATAGCATAATATCCGGATTCGGACGGAATCGGATACGGAAAACAGATTCTTTATCCTCAGCGCCTCGTGTATCCGTATCTGCCTGAGAAAAGGAGTTTACGTCCGGTTCCGGCAACAGACTATGCAGTCTGGCAACGATTTTATCGCAAACGGCAGGATCGGCATAATAGCCGGTTTTATCCACATCCAGCATGGTCATGATCTGGTCTTTGGCCAGAAAGATCAGATCCACCAGTTCCCGGGTGACCGGAACCGTTCCTTCCCGAACTTTGTCCAGGACGGTCTCCGCATGATGGGCGAACCTGGCTATATCATCGAATCCGAACATGGCGCCGGACCCTTTAATGGTGTGCATTGCACGGAACAAGCGATGAACGGATTCCTGATCATCCGGGGTTTGCTCCATATCCAGCAGGGCATCTTCGATATTGTTCAGATGCTCATAGGCTTCTTGGCGAAATGTCTCGATATACGTGGATTCCTTGTCCATATTGGTTGCCTGTCAGATATTTTTTTATTAAATTAGGAGGCATGTTTTCTGTCAGAAAACAAAAGCCGATAGCGGACTTGATCTTCGTTTCGGCTAGCCCTAACCCTAACTGCTTCCCGACGGATTGACAAATCCGGCGGTGACATGGCTCAGATTTGCCAATCCGAGCCGTGCGCCCGAACGAAGATCAGGGCCCGCCGATAGCACCCGAACTGTTCCCGACGGATTGACAAATCCGGCGGTGACATGGCTCGGATTTGCCAATCCGAGCCGAGCCGTGCGCCCGAACGAAGATCAGGGCCGCCGATAGCACCCGAACTGTTCCCGACGGATTGACAAATCCGGCGGTGACATGGCTCGGATTTGCCAATCCGAGTCGAGCCGTGCGCCCGAACGAAGATCATGGCCGCCTGATCGCTAACTTTTTCCATCTGCCCATTATTGATGGCAGATGTCCGCATGCACGGCAGCTACGACTTTATCTATGTCAATGATGATCAGAAACCCATCATCCTGTTTTCCGACGCCCCGAATGAATTCTGAACTGATATCTATGCCGATCTCAGGCGGCGGCCCTATATCCGCCATATCAAGCCGAATAACATCCCGGACTGTGTCAGCCGGCATTCCGATCTGCATCGGCTCATCTGCCACGGCGGTCTCTGTAATAACCAGCCAGTCTTTGTTTTTGTCTTCACCATAAGTTTTGATACCGAGAAACAAACCCAGGTCAATCACCGCTATGACATTGCCCCGCACATTGACCACTCCCGGCAAATAGGCCGGCATTCGGGGTATCTCGGCGACCCGGGTATATTTTAATACTTCCCGGACCCGGGAAGCTTCTATCATAAAGGTTTCGTTACCCAGGGTGAAGGTAAGGAATTCTCCGGTTTCAGATGACTGTTTCATTATTAACTCCGCATTTGCTTACAGTTGACAGTTCCTGTTTCAATCCCGGATTTCACACCCATACGGCAAATATCCGCTTATCCCGGAAAACAATCTCCTCGTGCTTATATATTTTGTTTTTACTGAAGTCGTAAATCAGCAGATATCCTTGATCCAGGGAATATATGTCCAGATAGTCACTCAGTTGTTCCATACCTTCCAGATGAGCTTTGGGGCCGTACCATCGTTTGAGTTCCACAACATACCGCCTGTTTTTAAAAGTGATGACAAGGTCCATCCGGCGTTCATCGGACACATTTGGTTCTTTGAATTCAAACCCTTTGCCATTGATAACAGGTCTGAGGAATGAGAGAAACAGCAATCTCCCCTCACGTTCCAGGAATTTCTGATCGTTGTGCGAATAATGCTCTTTCATGAAAGCCTGGAATTTTTCCAGGATCAGTCTGACATTCAGCCCTTCTTCCGTATAATACTCCGGTTTCACTGCCGGCATCTGCTCCGGCTCGGATGTCAGGCGTTTTGTCATCATATAACTGTAAATTCGCTGCTCATATATCCGGTTATGAATTCTGCAGCCTTCTCCGGAACCGGCGAGAATTCCGTAAAGGTATCCCATATTAATGACAGGTACGCTGACATTAAAAGGAATGATTTTTCCGTTAATCAGAATTTCGAAAACATTTTCTGATTATAACGGATTTAGGGCCCCGGTTCCGGGAGTCTGCCCGCGGCTTTCCGTTTTTACAAGGCCCCGGCGGACATTCCCCGGAAACGGCAGTTTCCGAAGAAAACAATATGCCGGCCATCCGGTCCGCAGTGTCCCGGAACGGACATATCTGCCGTTTTGCTGTTTAATAATTTCAGGATGTTGTGCCCTCACCTAAATCCGTTATAATCAGAACATTTCTGATTATAACGGATTTAGGGGAGGCACTTTCCCGGCATTTTCCTGTCCCGGAGGGACACCTGAAAATAGCCCGGCAATTCATTGCCGGATCTCCCTGAGTCCCGGAGGGACGACCGAATCAGTCGTCCCTCCGGGACTCCCGCAGGCTGCGGGGGCCTTGTCGGCAATGAATTGCCGGGCTGTTCCGTTATAATCAGATTTTCCCATGTTTATTCCTGTAATTCAATATGGCTTTTAACACTGATTTGTTTGGAGCATTTTCGCACTCCTTCGCGTCAGTACGCTTCAAAATCGCTGTCACCAGAATCCCGGATTTCAATCATGGCTCCGCTTTTCTCTTTACCAGCAGTTTTTTTTTCCTGGGTCTTACTTTTTTCAGAGACTTCCGATATTTCATCCGCATCCGGTCCGGAAGATTCTGTCTTTTCCTCATCTGCTTTAGAAAAGGGTTTCACGTATTTCATGAACATTTTCCTGGCGGATTCGGGCATGGCTTCCAAATCTATGAAAAGTTTATTTCCTTCGGTTACATTTCCCTCCTTACTTTCCTGCAAATGCTTACGCATCTCTTCGGATATCTTAAAAAACAAGGCCACCTTCAGTAGCCGCTCGGCCTGGGATGAGAATTCCCGGCTCGAAGCTGCCATCTCTTCGGTGGATGCCGCGTTTTCCTGGATGACCTGATCCAGTTGCTGCATGGCATTGTTCACCTCGCCGATACCGCCGGCCTGTTCGGTGCCGGACGCGCTGATGTCCTGAACCAGTTCCGCTGTTTTCTGTATGCCCGCGACCATTTCTTCCAGAAGGACGCCTGTTTTTTCCGCGATCTCAATATTGGATACGGAAAGGATATTGATGTCCTGGGCAGCGCTTCGCGTATTTTTTGCCAGGTCCCGGACTTCGGCTGCCACCACGGCAAACCCCTTGCCGTGTTCGCCGGCACGGGCTGCCTCGATAGCTGCATTCAGGGACAGCATATTGGTCTGGCCTGCAATTTCTTCGATAATCAGTATCTTTTCTGAAATTGTTTTCATTGCCCGAAGCGTATCGTTAACGGCCTTGCTGCCTTTCCGTGCATCCTGCGCGGCTTTTTCTGCTATGAGTGCGGTCTGCTTTGCATTTTCAGCATTCTGATTTACCATGGCACTCATTTGTTCCATGGAAGTGGATATCTGTTCAACCCCCGCGGACTGCTCGGATGTGCCTTGGGAAACCTGGTCCGCGCTGCTGCGCAGTTGCTCGGCACCGGCGGCCACCTGCTCGGCAGATTCCTGGACATCAACTGCGAACCGGATGAAATTATTGATCATGGTATTCAGATTGTTCTTGATATTATTAAAATCGCCCATGTATTCTTCAGAGATGGGCTCAGGTATGTCACCTTGCGACAAACGATCAAGATATACCGCCGTGGCGTTGAATGGGACCACGAACGCTTCGATCACAGCATTGACACCAACTACGAGTTTTTGCCAGCTACCGGCAAATGCTTCGACATTACCGCGAGTATCCAATCTCCCCTCCTGAACAGCCAAGTGTAACCCATCCGTCTCTTGCAACAGAGTATTCATTGTAATGATCATCTGATTCAGATTCTGTCTGATGTCGTGAAATTCGCCTTTGCACTCTTCGGTAATCTTCTCCGGAATATCACCCTTAGCAATCCGATCAATGTATATAATCAGTTGTTGGATGAAGCCAACGGATTTTCGACTGAAGACCACTGTGAGTAAGGAAGCGACAGCAATCGCAATTATGGAAATCACTAGTACTGCCGTCAGATTCTTCCTGATTTCCTGTTTTTCGATATCTCGGGGAAGGCTGATGGTGATTGCCCCGACTGTGCTCCGATCGTTTCTGAGAGCGCATCGTCCCTGGTAATAGTCATGATTGTCAAAAGTGACCAGAGACATATCCGTTGATCCGTTATTGGCCTGATAGTCCCCGCACGAAGCCATCTGTTCTATAATTTCAGAATCAAGAGATGTCTGGCTCGGAAGTGTGCCGATACTCATCTGATTTCCCGCAAAGAGATTTACGAGAGTTTTACTCAGTGAAGAGAATCGTTCCACAGCTTTCAGGGTATAAAAAATCTCGCCGACAAGTACACCTGCTACATCTTCATCACGGGCGATAGGAGTTGTACAACGGATCCCGAGTTTTTGCCCCTCACTGAAGAAGTTTACAGATATTGCGACCGGGATATCCCCTTCATAAGCCGCTGTAATGCCGGCAGGCAACGGGACATCGGGAATCGGTTCCATACCGAGCGTTATCGGCGTCAGATCAACGGAACCATCCAATGACAGATATGTGTTGTTCCCAGTAGCCGAGACTATGAGATAGCCGCCGACAGTTTTCCGATTATTATGACTCCGGTACACTGCCAGGAGTCGCTTATCCTCTCCGTAGAGTGACAATCTGTCAACCGAAATAATTCCCCCGAATCTCATAAGTTCTGCAGCGGCTCTCTTAAGGCTGAACAGAAACTTCGGCGAACGGATGAGATTTTTGTCCTGATTATAAAGGGAGGCTGTTCCATACAGTGTGCTGTTTTTTTCTTTTAAGAATTCTTCAAACCTGCCCGTGTAAGTCTCCAGCCGATCAGTAAAGTCATCAAGCAGGATATCGAATGCAATTCGGATGCGCTGCCGGGATTCACGTTGCTTGTCCATCTTTGTCAGCCAATAGTAACTTCCTGATATACCGGCAGTTGTCAAAAGAATTAATGAAATACTCATAATTAGCAATTTTGTTTGTATAGATGCTTTCACAAGATCACCTCATTGGCTAATTAATTATCTCTGGTTCTATCTGATTTTGTGGTTCCGTATTATTTCTGGTTCTAACGGATTTTGCGGTTCAATTTGATTTCAGATAGTTACAACTGTCATTCCGGGGAAAATCGGAAAACGGATGTTTTCCGATTTTAACCCGGAATCCACTGGTTTAACTACATATTCCTGGAAAATCCTCCTGATTTACCAGAAACGACAATTCGGATGAACCACAAAAAGCGTTAGAATCAGTATTGTTTCAGACGATTAGCAAAAACACAGAGACCGCAGATAATCCCGGAGGTTTGCAGAGAATTCGGATGAGACTCTGCGATCCTACGGGTCATTTGCGTTAAAAAACAGCACAAAGCAAGCTTTGAACTCCGCTGAAAAAAACGGACTCGTTCGACTGAGCTTTCGCCTAAGTGTCCGACTGAGTTTTCGCCGAAGTGTCCGAGTGACCCGAGTGACCACAAAATTCGTCAGAATCAGCATTATCTTACCTTACTTTAAACCAACTTCTTTTGCCAAGTCCGTGTCAGAAAGGAATTGCTCTTTAAGCCATTTTTGACCCCATTCCGCCTTCCCGGTTTTTTCATCCCAGTATGATATGAATTCGTTGAAGGTTTCAACCTCAATCCACTGGTTGATAGGCATTTCACCATTGAGCATTTTCATCATAGTGTCTATTTTCGCTACAGAGTTGGTGACTGCTTTCTGCCCTTGGGTAATTTTAAACGACGACTTGGGGTCATACAGTTTGATCAATTCTTCAACATTGGCATCGGTGCCAATAACGATTTCGGTCTGCGGGATACCATTTACAGCCTTACCTCGTCCTAATGTTTCAAGTGCAGCCAAGGCCCCCATTGCGTGATTGGCATTTGTCCCGTAAACAATATTGATTTCAGGATGAGACCGAATCATATTCCGCATAATAGCCATGGCCCTCTCAGTTGAACCTTCACCATCTTCAAGTGCAACGATTTCAGCACCGGGGTCGGCAGCCATAACCCCTTTTATAAAAGGTCTGCTTCGCATCTTCTGTACATGCTCGATATTCAGATATTCTATAATTCCCACCCTGATCGGCTTGCCCGGATGAAATTCTTTCCATTTCCTTACAGCTTCCGCCCCCATCTGATAAGAGGTCTTGGATTCCTGAACCTGAATATGGGGAGCGATTTTTACATAAGGTTCATTATAAAATGTCAGAATCGGCACCTTCCTAGCGTGGGCTTTTCTGATACAGGCATCAAGAATATTTCCATCGCCTGCATGAAGCAGAATCCCATCAACACTCTTGCTGAGAAAATTTTCAACTCCGACGACAGCTTTCTGGTTTACATGTTCACCATCAGTGACGATTACGGTTACTCCGTATTTTTCTTTGGCATAAGCTATAGCGTTTTTAGCTTCGGCACGATGATAACCCGCTTCCAGTGTTATCGGAATCATACCGATTACGATATCTTTGGGACTTTTATCCGTCTTTATGTAAGTTTGTGCTGAATCTTTGGCTTCGACATAGGCCACACTGCTCATCAGGGCGAAAATCACCACACCCGCCATCACCATCTTCATCATACCATTCATAATGTTTCCTCCGCTAAATTAATTTTCATCATAATGACACACTATCAATCTCAAAAACTCATAAACCATTAATGACATGACAATCTTCTAGTCGTAAAAAATTATCACCCCCTTTTTTTCCTATTTCATCCACTTTCTTCAATGAAGCATTTTGCTTTCTCGGAACTGAGGCCGGTATCTTAATATGAACGCGTCGAAAACCGGACGTTTTCATGACACCTGGCTCCTGTAAATATTTCAGAAATCGGATTTCTCAAAAAATCCGATTTCTCAGACCTGGAAATATATCCGGAGTGTTTTATACCGATGAACTTCCATGAAGACTCAATACGCTTCAAAATCGCCGTCATCAGAATCCCGGATTTCAATCATGGCCCCGCTTTTCTCTTCATCGGATGCGGCGGTTTTTTCTTCCTGCCCGGTCTTATGGTCTTCAGAGCCTGAACCGTCTCATTCACAGACTGACTGCCTTCCCGGGCATCCCGTGCGGCTTTCCCGCGATGAGAGCGGTCTGCTTCGCATTTTCAGCATTCTGGCTGACCATAGCGATCATCTGTTTCATTGAACCAGTCTGCCGAACAGGTGAGTTGCATATGCGACCTCTGTCCCGGTCCAATGGTAGTGGGGGTCAATGTTCGGCTCTGTCCAGGTTCCGAACCGCAACTCCTTTGTGTTCTCGCCGTACGCTGCAAGGGGCAGAATGCTGAGAGCACACAGAAGCCCCGCAATACATACGGCACAAAATGAATTTTTACACATAACATCCTCCTTTTCTTTGGTACACGCTCCGATTCGAGCCTCTGAGGTGTCAAACCAGGGTGTATTTGTAAAAAAACAGATAAAATAATTAACACACGATGTTCAGTTCAGCTTTATTAATTAAGACTTGGGACAGTCATTAACCTGACAGAAATTGTATGATTCGATTATTCAGCAGAGACAGGTGCTGCCAATAATTTTGACAGCATTATGCAACAATTATGCATAATGACATAATGAACTGCTTTTTGTCAAGAAAATGATTTGATCACTACGGAAACTTCCAGTCTTTTTGTCTTCCTGCCCAGCAGATCGAACCTTTGAAGATGCCAGACTAATGCACTGAGGCAGAAATTCGTTACCCCTTTCTGCTCCAGCGGGATTGACAAATTCGGTGGTTAGGATTTAGCCAATCGTTCGAGTGAACTCACGCCGAAGCCGAGGGGTAAAGAACTTCTGACTTGGTACACTACGAACTTATAAACTTACGTGCTTTCTGAATTGTCACACCCACACGGCAAATATCTTTTTATCCTCAAACACGATTTCTTCCTGCTTATATTCCTTGTTTTTATTAAAATCATAAATCAGCAGCCAACCCTCTTTGAGAGAATAAGTATCCAGGTAGCGGCTTAACTGTTCCAGTCCTTTCTGATGATATCTGGGGCCATGCCAGATTTTCAGTTCGATCACATACCGTTTGTTCTTGTAGGTGATGACGATGTCCATGCGCCGTTCCTGGGACACATTCGGCTCCTTGAAATCAAAACCCCTGCCGTTGATGATCGGCCTGAGGTATGACAAAAACAACAGTCGCCCTTCCCGTTCCAGGAATTTCGCATCTTTTTCAGAATAATGCTCCTTCATGAAGACCTGGAACCGCTGCAGAATCAGTCTGATATCCAAACCCTCATCTGTATAAAATTCCGGGCCGCTGAAACCGTTAACCTCGTGATACCCGGTCTGGAGCAGTTCGGACATGATGTGAGCATAAATCCGCTGCTCGAAGATGCGGTTGTGAATCCGGCATCGCCCCTGTTCGGACGGGACAATAATCCCGTGCAGATGCCCCAGGCTGATCACCGGATTGGTAATGGTGAACGGAAAACTCGCCCCGCTGATGGCAATCCGGGAAATCAGGTCATACAGTTTCCGATTGTTTTCCAGGTTTTTGGTCAGGCTGTCGAAAAGCGTAGTGGTATATGCCTCGTCAGCAATCATTCTGAATGCCTCATCCACGTCACCGGCCGACCAGTTTTTATCCTCCCGGGACGGCACGATCTTCTCATCAATAAATTTGCAGAGTTTGCTCACAAGATAAGGATATCCCGCGGTATAATAATGGAGTTTCCCGGCTATCAGGGAGATATCCGGTTCAATATCTTTTTCCCGGGCATACTCCCTCAGCATGGTTCCGATTTCATCAGGATTGAAATTCAGGTCAACGGTAAAATCCGCGGCGATATTCCAGGGACTGTTGTACTTTCTTTCGTCATCCGGCCGGATTTTCGCTTTAAGGGTTTTCACATCACGCACCCCCGCCAGAATGACCGATTGGAATGTATCATCTTTTCCCTCGTTTCTCCGCAGGTATTTTTTCCGAAGCATACCGAGGAAGTCCAGAAAAAGCTGATTGTTTGCACATTTATCCATTTCGTCAATCAGCAACACGAACGCTTTTTCCGGTGAAACAGTACGTACAAGCCTGGTAATGAACCGGGACAGTTCGGGAATGCCGACGATTTTTTCACGATGATCTTCAATAAGGCTTACGAGTTCCTCGGCCCCCAGGTATTCGCACTCTGTAATGAGCATATCAAGAAAAACACCTATGAATCGTTCCTGGCTCTGATATGTATCTGTATCAATGTCCTCGAAACTCAGGCTGACCGCGAGATAATCTTCCCGTTTGTTCAACTGGTTTTCCAGGCGTGACAGTGTTGTGGTTTTGCCAAATTGCCGGGGGCGGTTTATGGTAAAATATTTTCCTTTATCCATCAACTCAATGATTTTTTTAATCTTGTTTACCGTATCTACCATATAATGGCGGTCGGAAACACACAGTCCGGTATCGTTGAATTCTTTTTGCATAACGCTTTCTCTCCTGTATTTTTTAGGAATTATTTTGTCGGAGCCAAGCTCCGATATATCAGAACATATTGAAATGCGATCCTCAGCCACAATTCCCTTTCTTCAAAATTATTGTCTGAGTCTGCTCTCGGATCCGTGCTTGCTGAAAAAGCCGACCGGGGTTCTTTATCCGGAAAACATTTCAGATGATATCCGATTTCCGATCTGAAGCCGGTGCGGCTTTGTTCTTTTCAATACTGATCCGCACCCGGAATTTAATTTGCAGGAGGATACGAAAATCCTTTTCCGTCAGTACGCTTCAAAATCGCCGTCATCAGAATCCCGGATTTCAATCATGGCCCCGCTTTTCTCTTTAGCGGATGCGGCAGTTTTTTCTTCCTGCCCGGTCTCATCTTTTTCAGCGGCTTCCGATAGCTCATCCGCATCCGCTCCGGACAGTTCTGTCTTCTCCTCATCTGCTTCAGAAAACGGTTTCATATATTCCGTGAAAAGCTTCCTGGCGGATTCGGGCATGGCTTCCACCAGATCGGTGAACAGTTTATGCACTTCTGCTGCGGTCTGCTCCGTACCTTTCTGCAACTGCTTACGCATTTCTTCGGATATCTTAAAAAACGAGGCCACCTCCAGAATGCGCTCGGCCTGGAATGAGAATTCCCGGCTCGAAGCTGCCATCTCCTCGGTGGATGCCGCGTTTTCCTGGATGACCTGATCCAGTTGCTGCATGGCATTGTTCACCTCGCCGATACCGCCGGCCTGTTCGGTGCCGGACGCGCTGATGTCCTGAACCAGTTCCGCTGTTTTCTGTATGCCCGCGACCATCTCTTCCAGGAGTTCGCCGGTTTTCTCCGCAATACCGAGATTGGACACGGAAAGGGTGCTGATGTCTTTGGCCGCGCTTCTCGTATTTTTTGCCAGTTCTCTCACCTCTGACGCCACCACTGCAAACCCCTGGCCGTGTTCCCCGGCACGGGCCGCTTCGATGGCAGCGTTCAGGGCAAGCATGTTGGTCTGGCCGGCGATCTCTTCGATGACCAGGATCTTCTCGGATATGGTCTTCAGGGCCTGAACCGTCTCATTCACAGACTGACTGCCTTCCCGTGCATCCAGCGCGGCTTTCCTAGCGATAAGAGCGGTCTGCTTCGCATTTTCAGCATTCTGGCTGACCATAGCGCTCATCTGTTCCATGGAACTGGATATCTGCTCGACCCCTGCTGACTGCTGGGATGTGCCTTGGGAAACCTGGTCCGCGCTGCTGCGCAGTTGCTCGGCACCGGCGGCCACCTGCTCGGCAGATTCCTGGACATCAACGGCAAACCGGGTGAGATTTCGGATCATGGTGTTGAGGCTGACCCGGATCTCGTTGAGCTCTCCCTTGTATTCCTCCTCAATGGTTTCCGGGATGTCACCTTTGGAAATCCTGTTGACATACCCGGCTGTAGTCCTCAGCGGTGTGACTACTGCGCCCATTGTGGCATTGACACTCTGAATGATTCTGGCATACTCGCCCCCGAACTTTTCAGCGCCACCGCGAGTGTCCAGTTTACCTGCCCGAAACGCTTGAACCAACACTTCCATTTCTTGTAAGACACGACTGAGTGTATCTTTCATATTGCGCACAGCATCTGCCAAATCGCCAATTTCATCTGTCCGGGTGATCGTAACTTCCTGCCCTAAATCACCCCTGGCAATACATTTAAACATTCGCATTAATGCCTGAAGAGGACGAACAACAGTGAAGGCAATAACAAGAGCCAATGTGATGACGATGGCTGTCAGAAGCAGTACGAATGTAATGGCGCGCATGATGATGGCCTGCCTGGTCTGAGCCTTTATAAATTTATCCGTGATATGCACTTCGAGGTTTGCCACTTTTTCACCATCTTTGAGGACTGGTAATTTTTTCTGAATAAATGAGGTGATCTGTTCTGACGGATCAACATCCCGGAGTTTCCATTGCTGATCTCGTATTTTCCTCACGAGGCTCTTCTGGCTATATGCATCTGTAATAAGGATAGCATACACGTTCTTATCCTGCATAGCGGATGTCACAAGTTTCTCTACTGAGCCAATATCCATATTATAGACGGGCCACGCTAAGACATCTGCCAATTGTTCAGTCATGACAGACAGGGAGATATGGAAATCTTTTGTCATCGTTGATCGGATCTGAGCTATCTCATAAGCCCCGAACATAACAAGAATAATTGAGACGACCAGGACAACCATGCCATTTATTTTGAAACTCAGGGATCGCTTCATGTTTTCTCTCCTATGCTAAAAGTGGGTGTAATTAAAAGTGTTAGGTACTCAGCACTTCACCTTGTTCCCAAACTCCGTCCGGGAACACACTTGCAGGCAGACTCTGTTTGCAGACATCTGATATTTCATGCAAAATCGGAGTTTCGGGCAATCGCGTTCCCGAACGGAGTTTGGGAACGAGGGCTGACGGTGGTTTCACCTGACACTTTTAATTGCACCCGCTAAAAGTTGTTCTGTATTTTTTCACGGAAGAAGACTGACTGCCTTCCCTGGCCATGCGCCCACATTTTTTGCAGCCGATATAAGATAACCCCCGAATACAAAACACAAAAATTATGCCTTTTTTTTCATCATAACGCCTTCTTATCCTTAATTAATTAAACAGGTTGCCTGTCATTCGTACCTCAATAAAGCACATATATTCGCCTTTTACAAGCACTTTTAAGTTAGTTGGTATGAAGTTTTACAGATTTTCATCGGATGCATAACCTCACTCGACCACCTTAGGTGATTTCCGGAAAAGAATATACCAAGTGCAGTTTGCAGTTCCGCCTTCAGGCGGCATAACACCGTCTGAAGGCGGAACTATAAACTTTGATCTGGTATGTTTTTTATTGGAAATCACCTTACTTGTCTTTCCGGTGAAGATTTTTCAAGTGTTCATAGTCACCCTGAAAAGCTTCAAATCCGAGGCAAAAAACGACAGGTGCAGATTCACGCCCGCTTTTAGG
Organism: Desulfococcaceae bacterium HSG8; assembly: GCA_030378015.1. Classification (GTDB taxonomy): domain Bacteria; phylum Desulfobacterota; class Desulfobacteria; order Desulfobacterales; family 4be13; genus JAUCGG01. The sequence goes on along the minus strand of JAUCGG010000053.1, from coordinate 1,012 downwards.
GAACTCCAAATACCTGGTTCGGAGGGAAACGTCCCCTCTGTTGCTCGGTTCGGATTGATAAATCCGTACCCGCGGGGATTTATCAATCCCCTTTGAGCAGGTATTTTATTTATTGGAAAATCCCTAAGAAAAAGGAGTGTCAGAAAAAAAGGAGTGCAAAAATTAAGCGAGTGCGGCGAGCGGTTTTTTGCCCCGCTGAAAGCGGGACATTGCCGGGCATTGCTCCCCGGAAGGGGCAACAGAGCTTTTAAGAAAAAGGAGTGCAAAAATTAAGCGAGTGCGGCGAGCGGTTTTTTGCGCCTCATGCGATATGCAAAAAACCGCTCGCTGCACTCGCTTAATTTTTGCACTCCGGCCAACATGGCCCCTTTCCGCTCGGTTCGGATTGACAAATCCGAAGCCCCGCACAGGCGGGGATTTGCCAATCCCCCGCGAGCCTTGGGATTTTAATCCCAAGTCAAGCCGGAGGGCGATGTGGTTTGCGGATATATTCAGTCCCGGGTATCTCGGGATTAAAATCCCAAGCTACGCCACCTTGCCCCTCCGGGGCAATGCCCCGGAGGGGCAGGGTTAACATAGCTTGGGATTTTAATCCCAAGTCAGAGGTCAGTTACGGTTCAAGCCCCGGAGGGGCGATGTGGTTTGCGGATATATTCAGTCCCGGGTATCTTGGGATTAAAATCCCAAGCTACGCCACTTTGCCCCTCCGGGGCATTGCCTCGGAGGGGCAAACATGCTTGGGATTAAAATCCCAAGCTACGTTACCTTGCCCCTCCGGGGCATTTGCCCCCGCACATGCGGGGATTTGCAATCCCCCGCGAGCAGCAACGGGGGCCTCTCTGCCGGCTCTCTGCCCCGGTCAGCAGGGCTCTTTCCGCTCGGTTCGGATTGACAAATCCCGCGGAAAGTAATATTTTCATATATTATATTATATCCTATTGATATTAAAAAAAATTAACTGTTGACAGACTTGGATTTATGCCTTATATAATATTAGATAAGCACTTAAAAC
>JAUCGG010000337.1 GCA_030378015.1 Desulfococcaceae bacterium HSG8 | reverse complement strand
CTGCATGCAAACTCTGTTTGCATATGTAGCTACCTGATATTTCATGCAAAACCGGAGTTTTGCGGGCAATCGCGTTCCCAAACGGAGTTTGGGAACGAGGACTTACCTAACACTTTTAATTACACCCTTGTCAACCCCGGGCGGACCTGTTTTGATCTTTCGATCTGCTGATACTATAATTTTATGTCCGGTTCAAGATGAAATTATTTTTCTGCAGAAGTGCAAGGTGATTTCCGGAAAAGAATATACCAAGTGCGGTTTGCAGTTCCGCCTTCAGGCGGCTTAACACCGCCTGAAGGCGGAACTACAAACTTCGATCTGGTGTTTTTTATTGGAAATCATCCGTTTTTTAATTTTCCACGGAATGACAATTTAATTAACGTGCTGTCATTCCGGGGAAAATCGGAAAACGGATGTTTTCCGGTTTTAACCCGGAATCGGGCGCATTTACAACTTGGAGCAGTCCCGGAGGGACCGACTGAAAACAGCCCGGCAATTTATTGCCGGGGCGGATGTCCCCGTTTTTTCAGTCCCGCAGGGACGACTGGAAAGCTTCTTTTCAGTCGTCCCTACGGGACGTGATGATCCGGAACACTCACCCGGCAATGAATTGCCGGGCTGTTTTCAGAAGTCCCTCCGGGACTGAAAATCACTCCCCTAACTTGTAAATACGCCCCCGGAATCCGCTGTCTGCAAAAGTTTTCGATCTACTACAACAAATCATAAATTCGTCCCCCCTCTTTTCAAAGGGGCAGGGGGATTTTACGGTGTGATAAAAGTCGGTTACGCCATAAATCTCCCCTGCCCCTTTAAAAAAGGGGGACGAATTTACAAGTTGCTGTACTACTACACCACTTTTTAAGTTCGTCCCCCCCTTTTTTAAAGGGGGCCGGGGGGATTTTATGTTACAAAAAAAGGGTATTGCGGCAGAAATCCCCCCCGGCCCCCCTTTAAAAAAGGGGGGAGGAATTTACAAGTTATTTTTGCAAAATGAGATTTTGCACTCTTCCTTCTGATCTTCGTTTCGGGTGTAATTAAAAGTGTTAGCTACTCAGCCCTTGTTCCCGAACTCCGTATGGGAACACATCTGTTTGCAGCTACCTGACATTTCACGTAAAACCTGAGTTTTGCTGGCAACAGCGTTCCCAAACGGAGTTTGGAACGAGGGCTGACCCGTTTCGGCAGAGCAAGCTTTTCTCAGGCATTTCGATCTGCTGCTAATTAATTAAGATATCCCTGAAATCCCCGCTTTGTTGACAAACGGAAAATGGGGATTAGCTTTTCTGTCAGGTTTTCCGAACCTGAAACGAGCAGTTTTTTTTCGTAAAGGTCAAGCCTGAAACCGTTGATCAGACCCAGGACATTAATGTAGAAACGGAACACTTGACGGTAAAGATTTCGGAAAAAGGCCATTTCAGACGGAAGCTGTTAAATAAAATGACGATAGTGCAACTTTATTAACCGAAAGAACCAGATTCGCAGAGTATATGCAAAAATCCGCGATCTTCGCTTAAGGCGATTTCCGGAAAAGAATATACCAGCAGGCAGTTTGCAGTTCCGCGTTCAGGCGGTGTGATACCGCCTGAAGGCGGAACTGCAAACTGGTATGTTTATTATTGGAAATCGCTTAAAAAAATTGCACATCACGTTAAACCACGCTTAACGGAGGTGAAGCAAATGGCCTTTGAAACCAAAGAACAAATTCTTGAAAAAATTATGTCCCAGGAGAAGCCCAGATGCCCTCACTGTGACACAGAAATGCATATATGGGAAGTTCCTTCCATCACTTTCAGTGACGGTCTCGGCTGGGGGACCCCGTACCTCTTTATCTGCTTTAATGACGAATGTTCACTGTACAAAGGAGGCTGGGAAAGTATGCAGGAAAATTATGGCCAGGTTGCCTCCTACCGCTGTATGTGCTATCCTGGTACAGAGCAGTTTGAATGTATGCCTGTATTCAGCCCAATGGGCGCGAAAGGACAGCTTATTGACGATGAGGTCGTTCTCCAGCAGGAGGTGCTGAAGGAAAATATAAAGAAGGGTTTTTCACTTCTTGCGGACTGCTATGTTACAAAAGACGGTATCACAATTCTCAATCTGCTGACGGATATGACCCAACCCATGCGGGTCAGGGCAAAGGCAGCAGAAATGATCGGTGATATAGGGGAATTGGAAGCAATCGAACCGATCAGGAACATGAAGTTCAGCAATGAAGTTCTTCAGAAAAATGTGGATGAGTCGGTGAAAAAAATTCATGACAGATTTTTCACACGCGAATGCCCTTTCTGTGCTGAAATCATAAAAAAACGGGCGAAAATCTGCAAACACTGCGGCAAGGAAGTCGCAGGTCAGTAAATTCCTCAAAGGTGAACTTGTAGGGTGGGTGGAGCGAAGCGTAACCCACCGGATAACAAACGGTGGGTTACGCTTCGCTCCACCCACCCTACACGGCATATGAAAACCGTTTCTTTTTCCAAAAATTCAACCAATATTTTCTTCCATATCCTGACCAACTGCAACCTCAGATGCCAGCACTGCTATATTAACCCGGAACAGCATGGAAAAAACACACTTCCGCTTTCAACCATAGAATCCTGGCTGGAGGCATTTGTAGGAAAAAGTGATACCGCGAATGTCATCTTTTTAGGCGGAGAACCTACGTTGCACCCTGATCTTTCTTCTGCTGTGAAATGTGCAAAACGACTTGGCTACAGTTCCGTAACCATTGATACAAACGGATATCTGTTTCACGATATCCTTTCAAAAACAGAGCCGGACGATATAGATTATTTAAGCTTCAGTCTGGACGGCGCCACCCGGCAGACAAACGACAGGATACGGGGAGAAGGCTCATATGACATATGCACCGCCGGTATCCGGGAAGCGGTTTCCAGGGGATTTTCCACCAGTCTGATATATACGGTGAGCAGAACCAACATCCGTGAGCTTGAGCAGATGGGCCCCCTGCTGAAAGATTTGGGCATACGTCGTTTTTTTATCCAGGTCATAGGTATCAGGGGGAAATCCGCCAGTATCGGAGAAAAACTTCAGCTTTCAAAAGAGGAATGGCTGCGCGCCATCCCGAAAGTCGCGGGAAAGGTTGCCGAACTCGGCATTACCGTTACTTATCCCAAGGTTTTCCTGGATTCCGAAGAACCCTTTGAATGTGCAGGCCTGGTTGCTGACAATTATTTCATATTTCCCAATGGCAGGGTGTATCAATGCCCCTTATGCGAGGATTTTCCCATTCACAGCCTGCGCTTTGAAGGGGACAGGCTGGTCAGGACAGGAAAAATTAACGAAAGAGACCTTTTCACACTAAGCATCCCTGAGGGATGTGTGATGAACAAGCTGATACAGCCTGACAATCTTGAGTATAAAGATAACGGTGCCGCGGCGTATAAAATCGCCTGCTGCCTGCTTAAAGAAGAAATCCGTTAGTTCTGTTTTTTGCAAGAATAAGGTTTTAATTAATTATTAGGAAACCAGTGTCAGGAGTGCAAAGCTTGCTTTGCGAGTCGTGCCAGAACAGGGACTCGCAAAGCAAGCTTTGCACTCCGGACCGCCAAACATTATCAGCAGGTCGAAAACTTTCGCAACAGTGGATTCCGGGGAAAATCGGAAAACGGATGTTTTCCGATTTTAACCCGGAATCCACTGTTTGCAGGCTTAAACGAAAAGTTTTCGATCTGCTGATTATGCTAAAGTCTGTAATAACATGGAGGAAAAATGAAACTTAGCGCACCTCGTCGGATTGTCTGGATTATTTCTGTACTTCTTGGCATCCTCGGAATTATAGGAAAATTTGTATCCATCACTTTTGTTTCAGCAAATGCTTTCTGGTTTGTGACAGCAGGGTTTGCAGTTCTCGTACTCGCTACATTATTTAAAGGGATATAAACGCTCATGAAAAAGGGTGCAATTAAAAGTGTAAACGATTTGAAAAATCGTTCTACAGGAAAGTGTAAACTGGCAAATGAAGGAAGGCCATTTGTCTGAACCACAATTTGCAGGATTAAAGGATTCTCAGGATAACATTCTGTAAATCATGCAAATCCTTTAAATCATGCAAATCCGAGTTCAGACAAATGCCGGTGTAATTAAAAGTGTCAGGCAGCCCTTGTTCCCAAACTCCGTTCGGGAACACACCCGGCAGACTCTGTTTGCAAAACGGAGTTTTGCGTGCAATTGCGTTCCCAAACGGAGTTTGGGAACGAGGACTGGCCCGGCTCACTAACACTTTTAATTGCACCCGACAAATGCAGAAACGAAGATCAAGGCCGAACTTAATTAATTAACAACAAACAGAAAGTAACCTGTATGAAGCCTTCTATCCTTATCACCATTGATGTGGAAGACTGGTTCCAGGTGGAAAACTTCAAATCCCGGATACCTTTTTCTTCCTGGCCATCCCGTGAGCTTCGGGTTGAAAAAAATACTCTCCGTCTCCTTGACCTGCTGGATTCCCGGAGAGCAACCTTTTTTATCCTCGGCTGGATTGCCGAACGGCTTCCGGGGCTTGTGCGTGAAATCCACGACCGGGGGCATGAGGTGGCATCTCACGGGTATAACCATAATTTATGTAATCAGCAGTCCAATGCGGACCTGAAAGCTGATCTGACTGACAGCAAAAAACGCCTTGAAGACATCATCGGCTTTCCTGTTACCGGGTATCGCGCGCCCAGCTTCTCAATTAATGACGATATTTTGAGAATTATCGAGGACTGCGCCTATTCTTATGACTCAAGCTATAACTCCTTTGCCATGCATGGCAGATACGGGCATGCTGATTTATCCGGAAATCAGAGAAACGGAATCGCTGTCAGGCTGTCTGATAATTTTCATGAAATTCCGGTCAGCAATCTCATGATAGGGAAGCGTGTCTTTCCCCTTGGCGGAGGCGGGTATTTCCGCCTGATTCCCTTTCCGTTTTTCAGATGGGGGGTTCGGAAAATCCTGGAACAGGAAGGGGGATATGTTTTTTACATGCATCCTTGGGAGACTGACCCGGAGCAGCCAAGGGTAAATTCAGTTTCCCCGTCTTATAAGTTCAGACATTACACCAACCTGGGAAAGACGGAAGACAAATTATCAGCGATTTTTAAAGCATTCCGGAACGCTGCTTTTGTTACATGCCGGGAATATCTGAATTCAGTCAGGCAATAATCAGCAGTACAGCAAATTACAAGTTCGTCCCCCCTTTCGTAAAGGGGCCGGGGAATTTTACGTTACTAAAAAAGGGTGCTGCGGCAGAAATCCCCCCCGGCCCCCCTTTAAAAAAGGGGGGAGGAATTTACAAGTTGATGTAGTAGTACAGCAAATTACAAGGGTAGCCCTGCGGAGGTAGTGATGGATGGTA
>JAUCGG010000291.1 GCA_030378015.1 Desulfococcaceae bacterium HSG8 | reverse complement strand
GCATTATAAATTATAAATTATAAATTATAAGTTATAAGTTGCCACAAAGACACGAAGACACAAAGAAACACAAAGAGAACCTTCGTGAGACTTCGCGCCTTTGTGCCTTCGTGGCATTATAAATTATGAATTATAAGTTATAAGTTATAAGTTGCCACAAAGACACGAAGACACAAAGAAACACAAAGAACCTTCGTGAGACTTCGCGCCTTTGTGCCTTTGTGGCATTATATTATAATCATAAGTTGCACGTCGCGTTCTTTTAACAACTTCAAAGACTGGGAGTATGAAACATGGTAAGAACAGAAATATCACTTTTTCTGAAAAACGCCCCGGGCGAACTGGGCAAGCTGTCATCAATGCTTTCGGAACAGGGAATTAATATTGATGCCCTGACAATACAGGATGCTTCAAGTTATGTGCAGGAGCTTTTCAAAGCCAGGGGGAAATCCTTAAAGCGGATTGCATCGGTTGCGAGTTACAACTCTATGAGAAAAGACTCTGCCGAATTTGCCCTGATACGTCTTCTGGTTGACCAGACAGACAAAACCATTGATCTTCTATCGAAAAATGACTATGTATTCGATATTATGCCGGTGATTGCCATAAGGATTGAAAACAAGCCCGGCACACTCGCTCAGATCGCGTCAAAACTCGGGGAGGAAGGAGTCAATATCAATTACGTGTATGGGTCGGTTTCATCGCCCGATGAAAAATGTCTTTTTGTATTCTGCCCGGGAGATATTGAACTGGCAACTAAAATTTTCAGCGAACAGGATAAGTAAAAAAACGGGATCAATCCCCGGCTGAAAGCGAAAGTTGGCTAGCGGTAGTGTTCTGCTTCTGGATATCCTTAATAAAGCATATCCAGAAGTAGAACACCACCCTGGGAAAGAGGAACAAAAAATATTTTTCCCTGAAGGGGATACATAATAATACACGGCAATTATGTATCCCTTCCAGGGAAAAATGTTATTTTGGGATTCATTTTCCCAGGGTGGCGATTCGCTGACCCAGGGCTGGATTATGCAGCCTTTTCAGGGCATCAACAGGCGTTTAGCTGGCTTCCGCTTTCATCTGTCCACCCATTTATCCGCCAGCGGAGCTTTGTAGTTTTCAAATTTGTTCAACAATGCTTCCGGGTCTTCATCAATAAGTATCATGGAGCGGTGGACATCTTTCAGAAATCCCTGGGAAACCGCGTAATCCATAAAATCAATCAGCTTATCATAGTAGCCGCACGCATTCAGAATTCCGCATGGCTTCCGGTGTAACCCCAACTGGGCCAATGTGAGCATCTCGGCAAACTCTTCCAGCGTTCCGAGTCCGCCGGGCAGCGCTATGAATCCGTCCGAAAGCTCATCCATTAATGCTTTTCGTTCCTGCATTGTATCCGTAACTCGCAGTTCCGACAGCCCGGGGTGTGCAATGTTTTTTTCTTTAAGATGTTCCGTAATGACGCCGATGACACTGCCGCGGTTTTTCAGAACTTCGTCTGCAATCTGACCCATTATTCCTACATTTGTGCCGCCATATACAAGGGACAGCTTCCTTTTCGCTATCAGACAACCCAGTTGTCGCCCTGCTTCCACGTATTCCGGCATCCTGCCAGGACTTGATCCGCAGAATATACATATAGTTTTCATATTTTTTCTCCCAAGTTTCAGTAGATCGAAAACTTTTGCAACCAGTGGATTCCGGGTTAAAATCGGAAAACATCCGTTTTCAGATTTTCCCCGGAATGACAGTATGTTAAAGTGTCATTCCGGGGAAAATTAAAAAACGGATGTTTTTTAACCCGGAAGATATTCATCTTCCGGTTTTCCGTTCGGCTGAACTCACGTCGAAGCCCGGAATGACGGGTAATATACTGTCATTCCGGGCAAGGGCAAACGGTGGGTTACGCTTCGCTTCACCCACCCTACGGGAGCAGGAAAAAACGACTGGCGTTAGCAAAAGCGAGTCCCTTTCGAATAGTCGGAGGAAAGGCTTCAGAAGCATATAATTGGTAAATATCTTCATAGAAAACCGTTCCGGAATCTGTGTTGCACATTATCCGCTCCGAATTTTCAGAATGCTGCCGGATGATTTGTTCCAAATCCTGAAACGATGTTTTCAGAGGGCTGAGAGTTACTCCTGCCCAATACCCTCTTTCCAGTACCTGCCCGACTGTCTCCGGTGTACAGTGGTCAATGACTGTGATGTCCTCAATTCCCGGATACGATTTCAGAACCGCTAATATTTCTTCGGTAATCCTCGGTTTATCGTTCCGAGGGGTATGAATACCCAGTTTTTTGTCCATGCTTTCAGCTAATTCCAGGTGTGCGCAAAGAATCTCCTTTTCCTGATTACTCCCGGTTTCAAGGCCGATTTCGCCGATTCCGAGGCATAGGGGATCATCCAGGAAAGGAGACAGTATGTCCCTGACATCCCCGGACCCGAGATCCGGGGAAATATTCCGGGGATGGATGCCTGAAAGATAATAGCACTCAAAACCTTCCCGGTTGAGGCCGTGTATGACTTCAGACTGGGTTCGGAGATAATCTTTCAGATTTCCGACATTTTCAATATGCAGACCAAATGCCCAGGAAATCGGCATAATCCCGTGTTCCTGCATCCAGCGGATTCGCTCCGGCTTTTTTTCGTATATATGATCCAGATGGACATGACTGTCGATAATTCGGTGATCTGTGTTTTCCATCTCATTGCCTGGGGTTTGGGGTTGCTGTTAATATCCTCGAAATTCCTGTAACCTCGGAGTAGTGTTTATTCCTGACAGGTAACAAATGGTGGGTTACGCTTCGCTTCACCCACCCTACATCCAGCTATTTTATTTTCCTGAGAGTTTACTTCAAAGTCCTTCATGCGACATTACACCGCCCCAGAATCTCACACCGATAATTGTCCCGATCAGTGCCATCAGGATCAGATATAAAAATAACGGGATTACCACGGCGATAAATGCTCTGCGCGTATCCAGTTCATGACCGGCTTCTCCTGCCAGAGTCAGCAGCCATATCTGATACAAACCGATCAGAGGTCCCAGGGTTGGAATTCCGAAGGAAAAAATGCTGATAGCATGGGTGTAACCCGTCATTTTTATTGTCGGCTCAAATTTTCCCTCTCCTCCGGACAGTTTGAAGAAGACAAAGAAGATCGCCCCGCCGACAAATGTAATGATTATAAATATGATCGGATAGCCGACGATCATAAGAAATTCACTGCCAAATGTTAAGATCGTCTTCAGGATGCCTGCAATCGCGCCGCATATCACATTAAAGGTAATGACCTTGTCCCAGGGTTCGTCTTGTTCCCAGTCATTAAAAAAAATTGCCGGGTTGATCATAATCTGCTTCCATTGACAGAAAGATGTCTGCCATATTTCTTTAAAATCCTTTTTTTGCCATATTCTCTTGAAATTCATAAATATTCCTCTGATTTAAGTCAGTAGTGCTACAGCTCGTAAATTCCTCCCCTTTCGTAAAGGGGCCGGGGGGATTTCTGCCGTAGCAGCCTTTTCTCATAACAGAAAATGCCCGACCCTTTAAGAAAGGGGAGAGAAATTTACGAAAATTTTTCCAAGCATCGGAACCTCCCTGCTTGGGAACACGGATGCGGAGGGTCTGCCTCAGTAAATCCCGGTGCCTCCGCTGATTTCTTCCATATCCTGATGATCTTTCAACAGGGCGCCCAGGTAGGGCAGTTTTGAAATATCCCGGTCTAACTGTTCCGGGTATGTGCCTGCTGCCAGTGCCAGCACACGCAGCCATACGAGCAGTTCCCCGGTGGCGGGTTTTTTGCGAAGGCTGCGGTTCCGCAAGGCAAGAAAGCGTTCTGTTGCCATTTTTAAAAATTCATCGCTGAGATTCTCGAATTCCTCTTTCCTGGCTGCCACGGCTTTTTCAACAATTTCGTCATCAAAACGAATGTGGTGATAAATGCAGCGGCGGAGAAAGGGTTCCGGGAGCCGGCGTTCGCTGTTGGATGTAATAAAGACTATGGGACGCAGATTTCGGGGGGCAGATATTTTTTCCTGGGTTTCTGTGATGGTGAACTCCATTTTATCCAGTTCGTGGAGCAGGTCATTGGGGAAGTCGCGGGGGGCCTTGTCAATTTCGTCAATCAGCACGATTTGGGGTTCGTTGGTTTTTTGGGCGGTTTCAAATGCGTTCCAGAGGGCGCGGGGGCTTACATAAGTGCTTTTGTCCGGAAGCTGGAGACATGAGGTATCCCGCTCCCTGATATTCAGGAGATGAGCATCGTGAAAATAGCGGACCGTGTCAAAATGGTATAGCAGATCTTTTGCTGTGCTTTCGGATTTGACTTGAAAATGAATCACGGGTTCCACCCCCAGTTTGTATGCCGCGTAATAGGCGGTCTGGGTCTTGCCGGTTCCCGGTTCCCCGGTAATAAGAATGGGTTCGCCCACGGCAATCGCGGTATTGATGGCGGTTTCCAATTGTTCGCCCGGCACAAATCGTCTGGCATCAGCACTGAATGACCGGTCAGTTTTTGAAAAAGGGCGGTCGGAAAGAGGGCTTTTGTCTTTTAACTCGCCCGGGTCTTTGTACCGGATCAGATAAAACGGGTACCTGTTCATTGATATTCTGTTCCTTTGCCTGAACTGACGGGGTTGCCCGGAAGTAACGTAATCTTTCAGATTGCGCCGGAGCGAGGAACGCAATCTGAAAGATTACGTTACCATCAGCCTGCTCGTTCCAGGCTCTGCCTGGGAACGCATCCGGAGAGGCTCTGCCTCGTGTTTCACTTTAAAACCGACGTGTTAAGTACTTGTCCATAATTTTTTCTGTACTCAGCTTTGCGGTGTAATTAAAAGTGTCAGGTTCAGTATGTGTCCTTGTTCCCAAACTCCGTTTGGGAACACACCTGCCCGGCAAACTCTGTTTGCCATGCAAAACGGAGTTTTGCCTGCAATTGCGTTCCCAGACGGAGTTTCACTGCCATTAAGTTAAGGGGAATACCTCTCTGGTGATGATCTGATTTCAGATAGTTACATCCGATCTCAGAAAAATTTTGCCCTTAACTTAATGGCAGTGAGACGGAGTTTGGGAACGAGGATGGCTCACCCGGCTCACCTGACACTTTTAATTGCACCCCAGCTTTGCGCTTTTTCTTTGCGCCTTTGCGCCTTTGCGAGAAAAAAATATACCGGAAAACTTTTGGCCGGGTATTCTCGCAAGGCGGAGCCTTTCCGAATGCGTTCCCAGGCAGAGGGGCGTATCCAGCACCTGGGGGATTACTCATTTTCCGGTTGAGGAAAACCGTTAAAACGGTTAAAAAGGTTCTATGCATGGCTGTCACCTCGTTAAAACGAGGTGTTAATGAAATTTCAGGGTACATTTTCATTAACCCTTTGATTTATC
>JAUCGG010000290.1 GCA_030378015.1 Desulfococcaceae bacterium HSG8 | reverse complement strand
GTATAAAAATGAAGCACGGGATATCGCTCCTGATTATTCTCCGGAAACGGTGAATACTGACGGATGGAAAGCCACTGTGAAAGCATGGAGAAGCCTTTTTCCGTCTGTCACGCTGATTCTGTGCTTCTCTTAATGTTCTGATTGGAAAAAATTCATGCGGCAAATCGAATCTTATCGAAGCGCTCTCACTACTTAAGGCATTGCCAAAAGACATGTCTGTCCCCATACGCCGAGGCGGAGGTATAAGAGAATGGCTTTGGAAGGGAGCAGACAAAACACCGATTGCGGAAATAAATGCTTCTTTAAATTATCCCGGTGATTCCATACCTCTGAGATACAGGCTGAACTTTACAGAAGTCGCTCAGCGTCTGGAACTTGTTGATGAGGCAATTGAATGTGTTCATAAAAAAGAAGCTTGGCAGCAAGATGTCTATTTTTATTATCGCTATCAGGAGGGGACGCCGGTTTTAAATATTCAGAACTCCGGCAGAGGCAACACGGACTCCCGTGACAGAACCCAGCGCACACTCCGAAGAGAAGATTTGGATATTAATCAGTCTGTCTTATCGCAACGAAAGGATCCGGATCAGTATCCTGAACTTACTTATGTGGGTAAGCATTTCTCGAAAATAAAATTATACAGGGAATGGAATCTGGGCAGATATACACCGCCGCGGCTTCCTCAGAATCCCGATCTTCCCGAAGATTTTCTTATGGAAGACATGAGCAATCTCGGACTGGTTCTGAACGATTTGCAACATCGCTCAGATACTAAGAAAAAAATTATCGAACAATTAACTATATTTTATGACGAATTTGATGATATTACTACCAAAATTCATGGCGGAACAGTTCAGATATATCTGCATGAAAAAAATCTGAACCAGCCGATTCCGGCCACCCGTCTTTCGGACGGAACGCTTCGTTTTCTCTGTCTGTTAGTTATTTTGTGTCATCCTGATCCGCCGCCGCTGATATGTATCGAAGAACCTGAATTAGGTTTGCACCCTGATATTTTGCCATATATCGCAAGCCTTTTACTTGAAGCATCGGAAAGAACTCAGCTTGTTGTTACCACTCATTCTGATATCCTGGTAGATGGATTAACAGGTATGCCGGATTCTGTGATTGTGTGTGAGAAATATGATGGAGCGACAAATATGCGTCGTCTGGATGCCGAGGCTCTCAAGGTATGGATTGAAAAATATTCCTTGGGAGAATTATGGAGAAGCGGTGAAATCGGAGGTAACAGATGGTAAAGATAAGAATTTACGTCGAAGGCGGCGGTGATCAGCACGCGCTGAAGTCCAAATGCAGAGCAGGGTTTCGGATGTTTTTTGAAAAGGTTCTTCCGCAAGGCAGGATGCCGAGCATTATTGCTTGTGGGAGCCGTGATAAAGCTTTTGACTATTTCTGTACAGCGATAAGGCAGCATAAAGATGCTTTCTGTGTTCTTTTGGTTGACAGTGAGGCCCCGCTTAAAGATAATTCAAAACGGTGGGATCACCTTAGAGATCGTGACAGATGGAACAAACCTGGCGGAGCAGACGAAGAACACATTCATTTCATGGTTCAGTGTATGGAAAGCTGGTTCATGGCAGACAAAGAATGCCTTGCCATATTTTTTGGTCAGGGATTTGATGCTAACGCAATTCCTGACAATCCGAATATTGAAGCTGTTTCAAAAGCGGACATTTTTAACGGTCTGAAAAGTGCCAGCCGTAATACAAAAACCAAAGGCAAATATGGCAAAGGCGTTCATTCATTTGATATCCTATCAAAAATCAGTCCTGCCAAAGTACGTAAGGCTTCTGAACACGCAGATATTTTACTCAGAACACTCGAAAAAAAAATATCTGATTGATGTATATGGGGCGGTCGGACTCCGGACAGTCTTATTGACGAAATCGGCACCGATGAGCGGCATACTTTATATCTAATGAGTTTCTTGATACACGATGATACATGCGCATGATGAAAGAAACCCGATGGAACATGAAACCAAATAAAGCAAAAGCAGTAATGCTTGCCAAACGTCAATTAGCTGAATTTGTATGTGATGCAGTGAACTTGGAAGGGATTAATTTCACATTACCGGAAATCCAGACATTGTTGGACGGAATTACAGTTGGCGGACATAAAGTAACTGACCAGCAAATTGCACTGAATCAGGCTGATACATGGCGTACTTTATTTGAGTTAATAGAAAAAAATCAGTTTGAAATCACTATTGAAAAAGTCTGTACTCTTCATCTTATAGCTGCTAAGGATGAAGCTTCGGAGTGGGGAAAGTTCAGATCCGGCGGGGTTACTATTGCAGGAACAGACTATATGCCGCCACAAACAGATTTGTTACCGGGGTTGTTTGGAAGGATGATTGATGAGGCATCCGGAATATCAGACATTTATGATCGGGCAATCCATTTATTTCTTACAATGGCGAGATATCAGTTTTTTTATGATGTCAATAAGCGCATGGGGCGTTTCATCATGAACGGGCTTTTGTTAAACTGCGAATACCCAGCTATTAATCTTCCGGCTAAGAGGCAATTAGAGTTTAATCAACTGATGCTCAGTTTTTACGAAACCGGTGATCAGAAACAGATGAATACTTTTCTGCGTTCCTGCATGGATGAAAGGATTATAAAAATCATGAAAGAATGAAAGTAGTTGGTAGTTGATAGTTGGTGTTCGGTATTCGGTATTCAATGTTCACTGTTTTTTAATCTGCTCCGACACTGAGGTGAATTTATGGAACTATCTACTTGGTTATTGTTTTCAGGCATTGCTCTTGCATGCGTCGTCAGCCCGGGACCCGCAGTTCTTTTATCAGTCACAAACAGCCTCAGGCACGGGTTGACCGAATCCGTCTTTTCATCACTTGGGAACATCACAGGTATCCTGATTGTTTCAGGCGTTATATTATAAGTTGCACATCGCGTTTTATGATGAAATTGAATATACGCCATGTGCAACTTTTTTTAAATAATGCCACAAAGACACGAAGAACCTTCGTGAGACTTCGTGCCTTTGTGTCTTCGTGGCATTATAAGTTGCACATAGCGTGAATATGCCTCAGAATACGCCAGCCCTGAGAAGACCAGGGTAACAGGCTGTCCTGCTTTGATTACTTTTAACTTAAGCAATTGAAAGGAGGTTGTTTATTTCAAATAGTTGAAGCGGATTGGTAACGTCCGCTTCCATGCCAGGAAAAAACTGAATTAAAAAATGGCTCATGAGCCAACAAATTTATTTTAATGAATTTTTAAGGAGGAGTTATGAAATTTAAGACATTCGTAATCCTGTTCGCTGTCTGCGGTGTGCTTGGCGGCGTCGCATATTTCTTTACTATGGGACCAAATACACCTGAAAGTAACCAGACAAAAATGGGAGAGGAACTGCTTCCGGACCTTCCTGTAAATGATGTTGCGAAGATCACGATCACAAGCCCAGAAGATTCCACGGTGTTGAAAAAAGGGGAAAAGGTATGGGGGATTGAGAACAGGTTTGATTATCCCGCGAGTTTTTCAAAGATAACGGATATCGTAAAAAAGATCAAAGATACAAAAATCGGAAGAAGTTTCAAAGCAGATGAGAGTAAGATTTCTCGTCTGGCCCTGAACAGCCCGGATAAAGCAGATATCCCGGAAGATCAGAAAGGGACTCGGATTACCCTGGAAGATAAGGGAAACAAAGTACTTGCAGATATAATTCTCGGGAAGACAAGAGAAGGCGGGGGACATTATGTGATGCCTGTAAAATCGCCTGATATTTACATGGTAGATCAGGCATTCCGATTCATTGAAAAAAAACCCGATGAATGGATTGAGAAGGATCTGATCAAGGTCGAAGCAGACGATGTCGAAAAGGTCATCTGCGCTGACCCGAAGGCTGATAAGGTCATATACACCCTGAAACGGCCTGAAAACGGGAAAGACCCGGAATTCGAGGGGGAACTGCCTGAAGGAAAAAAAGTTAAGAAATCCAAGGTAAACGGTATTTTTAAATCGCTTGCCTCTTTTCAGATAGACGATGTTGCCGACCCTGCAAAAGATACGGGTGAAACAGGAACTGGCGACGGGCTGAAATTTGAATTCCATCTTTTTGATGGTACGGTTTACACTGTGTATCCTGGGAATAAACTGGCGGATACCGAAGATAAGTATTACTTGAAATCAGAAGTCAGCTTCACCGCACCAGAGAAGAAGAAAGAAGAAAAAGAAGACGCGAAAGAGGAAGAAGCTAAGACGGATGAGGGAGAACCCGATCCGGAGAAAGAAGAGGAAAAAAGCGAAGCTGAACTTTCTGCAGAAGCCAAAGAACTGAATGAAAAAATCAGCCCGTGGATCTATGTCATCTCCAAATGGAGATATGATAACTTTGTCTCTGATTCTGAAGAGTTTTTTGAGGAAGAAAAGAAGGAAGAACCAAAAACAGAGATAGGGAAGCCTCAAATAGGGAAACCTGAAATCTTCCCCGGACCGCAAGGAGATGCGAAGCCGGCCACAGATACCGGGAAAACTGAAGCCGAAGGTACAGAAATCTCAGAGCCGGCAGAAGAGGGAAAAACCGAGACTGAACCTGCTGAAACACCGGAATCAGAGGCAGATGATAAAGCCGCAGAAGTTAAGCCGGATGCGGAAGCACCGACAACAGAAGCCGTGGAATCGGGAATAACAAAACCCGCGGCAGAGGAGGGAACTGCTAAAACACAGGAACCTGAGGCAGAAGCTAAACCAGAAGCCGAAGAGAATACAGAACCGGCGATAGAAGCTGAAAAACCCTCAGAAGCCGGGGATTCGGGAACGGCTGAACCGGCAGAAACACAGGAATCAGAGGCCGCAGAAGTTAAGCCAGAAGATAATGCAGAACCGGCGGTAGAAGCTGAAAAACCCTCAGAAGCCGGGGATTCAGGAACGGCTGAACCGGCAGAAACACAGGAATCAGAGGCCGCAGAAATTAAGCCAGAAGCCGAAGAGAATGCAGAACCGGCGGTAGAAGCTGAAAAACCCTCAGAAGCCGGGGATTCGGGAATGGCTGAACCGGCAGAAACACCGGAGGCAGAAGTTAAGCCAGAAGCCGAAGGGAATACAGAACCGGCGGTAGAAGCTGAAAATACGCAGTGATTCATGTGATATGAAGTTTATTTTAATGCAGAAAGTTCGACCCCTGCATTGCTAAAAGAGCGAAGTGTAACCCAACCAACCGGATAACAAAACAGACGGTGAGTTACGCTTCGCTTCACTATTGATCATTTTGATTTATTTGGTTTTTATGTCAATGCTCATTCATGAAGGTCTGCCGTATAATACTTCTGACCGGGATCCGGGAATTTATGCCTCTTTCGATGTGTTATTCTGATAAAAAAAGGAGGATAGGATGATTAAAAAAATTCTGATTATAACGGATTTTGGGGAGGCCCGCGAAAGCCGCCCAAAGAAGCTGATATCAGAAGGTTATGCAGCCAGTTTTCATGATAACGGAATCCGTTAAGACGTTCCGCAGGACTCTGCAATCCGTC
>JAUCGG010000052.1 GCA_030378015.1 Desulfococcaceae bacterium HSG8 | reverse complement strand
TGAGGAGTCTGCCACACCTCAGAACCGACGGGATGTCGCAATTGCCCTGAATCGTGTGGGCGATGTCTGGCGAGACCGGAACCAGCCGGATAGAGCTTCGGAATTTTTTATGCGTTCCCTGGAACTTAGCGAACAATTGCTTGAGGAGTCTGCCACACCTCAGAACCGACGGGAGTTGGCAGTGACCCTGAATCGTGTGGGCGATGTCTGGCGAGACCGGAACCAGCCCGATAAATCTCTTGAATTTTTTATGCGTTCCCTGGAACTGAGCGAACAACTGCTTGAGGAGTCTGCCACACCTCAGAACCGACGGGATGTTGCTTATGCCCTGATTCGTGTGGGCGATGTCTGGCGAGACCGGAACCAGCCCGATAAAGCTCTTGAATTTTTTATGCGAGACCTGGAACTGAGCGAACAACTGCTTGAGGAGTCTGCCACACCTCAGAACCGGCGGGGGGTGGCAGTGACCCTGAATCGTGTGGGTAATGTCTGGCGAGACCGGAACCTGCCCGATAAAGCTCTTGAATTTTTTATGCGTTCCCTGGAACTGAGCGAACAACTGCTTGGGGAATCGCGTACCCCTCAGACCCTTAACGATGTTTTTATAACAATGAGCAAAGTGGCTGCTGTGCAGCGCAGCCAGGGAAAAGACGAAATCGCCACTGCCCGAAACCCGTGGAAACCCGAATTATGGCAGCAATTCAGGGAAAACATATGGTCAGCCTTAAATGACCAGCAGCAAAGCGACCTGCTCGCGCATTTCCCCCAGGCAGAAGAAACCCGTGCTGCCCTGGCAGGAGACCAGATCGCGGCCCGCCCCACCCTGGGCTTTACCATAGCCGCATGTCAGCACACAGACCAGCCAGCGCGCTTATACAACTTTATAGACTTCCAATGGTGGAGCAAAGAATCCTCCCCCGAAGATCAGGCAGGAGAACACCTGGAAAAATTAACCCGTGACCAGCACGAGTGGGGAATCCTCCGCACCGCGGACATCCCCGAAACCCTGGAACTCCCTGACCACCCCGACATCACCCAAGAAGAGACCCGCACACTGGAATACGGCCTTGCCATGAGCATTTCTGTTGAGGAAAAGCACCGGGTGGTTACATCATACCCCAAGCTGTCCCGCGCGCAGGTCGAGGAGATGTTGAGAATCCTTACACAAGAACAAGTGAATTTCGCGCTGATGGAGCCTCAGTATCAGGTGCTGTTGGCAACAAAAGTACAGAAGATATGGAAAGAACAAAATCAGTAGGGTGGGGCTTGCCCCACCAATGTTCGCTGATGTTCATATCGGACATAACCGAAATGGCGAGGTGTAGGGTGGGTGGAGCGAAGCGTAACCCACCACATATCAACGGTGGGTTACGCTTCGCTCCACCCACCCTACAACAACAACTCGTTCCCAAACTCCGTTTGGGAACGCAATTGCACACAAAACTCCGTTTTGCTCCCAAACGGAGTTTGGGAACAAGGGTTAGCGGCTCCATTTCCGCACTCCGTCCCTAATATGAGGTAAAAATTTGAAAACAGATAATTTTCAAGAACCCCTGCCTTCGTCAGTCATCTGGCCGGCCCGGCAGCTCAGTGATGCCGTGCATATCCTCGCGCGCAAAGCCGGTTTTACTTCGGACTCGGAGGCACTCCCCCCGTTCCCAAGAGATTACGATTCCCCGGATGACAAGTTTACAGGCCAATGGATGGACGTTCTCGCCGATCATCTGAAAATTGAAATTATTTCCGTGGAATCGCTTTACGCTGAACTCGAAGAAATGCTTTGCTGTGCAGGCCCCGCCATTATCCGCCTGACAAACCCGGACTCTCCGGGCTTCCTGGCCATCCTGAAGGGCGGGAGACAAAAAATAACCCTTATCACACCGGATTTCAAGGTATGCCGTGTCCCTGCGGATACCATCCGAAATGCCCTGACCACCACACTGGAAAGGGCAGCAGCCGAACCTGTCCGCCAGATTCTCGAAGAAGCCGGAATCCCCGAAGACCGCCGCGAAGATTCAGAAGCAGCCATTGTGCGGGAACAACTGAGCGAGACACGGATTCGAGGATGCTGGCTGCTGCGCCTGTCCCCGGGATCAGATTTCCTTCAGCAGTTGCGCCATGCCCGTATTCCCTGGCATTTTGCGACGATCCTGGGAGCGCATCTCATGGTGCAGTTCCTTCTTGTTTTTTCATGGTGGGTCATCGGGGAAGAAGCCCTTGAAGGACATTTTGAACTGGCCGCGCTGAACGCGTGGGCCTTGCTGCTCCTGACTATCATCCCCTTCCGCGTTCTGGACAAATGGGCCCAGAACAACATATCCATAAATGTGAGTACACTTTTCAAACAGCGTCTGCTCAACGGTATTTTGCAGCTTGAACCTGAAGAAGTCCGCCACCAGGGAGCAGGCCAGTTCTTCGGAACCGTCATGGAAGCAGACTCATTCGGAACACTGGCTATGGAAGGAGGAATGGTCTCGGGACTCGCGGTGATCGAACTCTTTACTGCCCTCGGAGTTCTGGCAATCGGAGCGGGGGGCATCCTCCATGCCCTGTTCTTTGCGGGCTGGATAGCATTTACCGCAGTAATATGCTTCAGATATTACGAGCGGGCACAAAAATGGATAGCCGGATACCGGGAAATGACTAACGATCTGGTGGAGCGCATGGTCGGGTACCGCACCCGGCTTATACAGGAGGACCCCGCGCACTGGCATGATGAGGAAGACCGGATTATGAAAGGCTATGTCGAGCTTTCCGAGCGGCTTGACCGCATGGGGATCATGATACGGGGAGTGGTCGGACGGGGCTGGCTTCTTGCAGGACTCCCGGTAGTCCTCTTTGTATTCCTTACAAAATCCGGGACAGCAGAAACCATAGCAGTCAGTTTGGGCGGGGTTCTGCTGGCGTCACAGGCACTGACACAGTTCGTCGCGGGCGTGACGAGTATCATAAATGTTCTCGCAGCCTGGAAACAGGTGAACCCCCTGTTCCAAGCAGCAGCCCGCGGTCACCGTAAACAGCCGTCTGTGAAGCACATCCTGCCGCTCACCCTTGACCATGCCGCATCATTCGGGGAAGACCCGCTGATCATGGCCAGGGATATTACATTCCGGTACAGGGAAAAAGGCCCCCCTGTTCTTCATTTATGTACCCAGCAGATAGACCCGGGCAACCGCGTTCTCCTGGAGGGACCTTCGGGCGGAGGAAAATCCACGCTGTCCGCAGTGCTGACGGGCCTGCGTTCCCCGGAATCGGGCGAACTGCTCCTGTGGGGGATTGACCGTGAAATCATCGGGGACGATGTGTGGCGGGGCCGGGTCGTCACTGCTCCCCAGTTTCACGAAAATCACGTCTTAACAGAAACCTTCGGTTTTAACCTGCTGATGGGACGCGGCTGGCCCCCTTCGGAGGAAGATATTACAGAGGCTTCAGCGATTTGCCGTGAACTCGGGCTTGGCAGTTTATTGGAACGGATGCCCTCGGAATTTCATCAGATGGTCGGTCAGGGGGGCTGGCAGCTTTCCCACGGGGAACGCAGCCGCCTGTTTATTGCAAGGGCGTTGCTTCAGAAAGCAGACCTGATTATCCTGGACGAAAGTTTTGCAGCCCTTGATCCGGAAAATCTCCGCCGTTCCCTGGAATGCGTTATAGAACGATCCCCCGCGCTGCTGGTCATTGCACATCCGTGATCAGGGAAATTTACTCCGAATAAATAAAATACCCGATCCCGGAAAATGTAGGGTGGGTGGAGCGAAGCGTAACCCACCATCGTATCATTCGCCAACAAAGATGGTGGGTTACGCTAGCGCTCCACCCACCCTACATTTTCGGGTATTTTATTTTCAATCTCCTCTGTTACTCTTTTAAAATAAAAAGTTAAAAAATTCGGCATGTTTCATAAAACAAAAATTTCATTGACTGCAACGCTTATTTCCGATAATCAGTAGATCGAAAACTTCTGCAAACAGTGGATTCCGGGTTAAAACCGGAAAACATCCGTTTTCCGATTTTCCCCGGAATGACAGTACGTTAAATCGTCATTCCGGGGAAAATTAAAAAACGGATGTTTTTTAATTTTAACCCGGTTTTGATTTACGATTTACGATTTACGATTTATGATTTATGATTTATGATTTATGATTTATGATTTATGATTTATGATTTACGATTTACGATTTATGATTTATGATTTACGATTTATGATTTACGATTTACGATTTACGATTTATGATTTACGATTTATGATTTACGATTTACGATTTATGATTTATGATTTACGATTTACGATTTCTGTCCGTCAGATCGTAACTCATAAATATTTTGGAGGAACATATATGCCATCAGGATCTGCACGTAGATCATCATACAGGGAAAAGCGCCGCAAAGCGATGTTATCCGCTTGCTATTGCTGCGGCATATCCGCTCCGTTCTGCTGGAGATGCCGCTGCGGGTTCTCAATCTGCCAGAGCTGCATGGAGGAGAATTTCTGGGGGATGTCATGTAACGGCATTACCTGGGAATGTCCGGATTGCGGGGGGCAGAACGGGTTCGGAAATCAGTGAGTGATGCGTGATGCGTGAAACGTGAAACGTGATGCGTGATGCGTGAAACGTGAAACGTGAAACGTGAAACGTGATGCGTGATGCGTAATGCGTAATGCGTAATGCGTAATGCGTGAAACTATCCGAGTCCGTAATAACGGAGTGCCAAACTTACAGTTTGGCGTAAGCGAGCGTAGCGAAGCTTATACAGCGGTTTCATCATTCGTTGTGACCGTGAGGTCATGGAAGTTCCCTGGAAAGTAAAGGTGCTTTAGGATGGTCAGCAGATGGGAAAGTATGAAAAAGTTCGTAGTACCGCCTTTAGGCGGCTTTATAAAATCAGATAGTTAATCTCACAGGCAGACGGCCTGAAGGCGGGACTACAAACTTTTTCCATCTGCTGATGCTATGTGATGGTGAGTGAAAATGAATCCGATTGAATATTTATCATTTGCTGATCCGGAACTTGCAGTTGCAGTTGAAACGGCTTTGAAAAAAAAATTCAGAGTTCGGGGTTCGGAATTCAAGATTCAGGATTTGAAATCCGAACTTGAAATGCTTGCTGAGGACGCTGTATGGGGATTGTCGCAGGAAACTTCCCTGGGCAAAGCCATAGCGATGGGATATGTCGAACTGATCGGAGAAGCAGATCAGGAGCAGATTCGGGAATACCGGCGACTGGTGTGCGAAGCCGGAGAAAATAACGGGCCCACGCTGGGGCGGATCATGGCAACCTATCTTGTGCCTGTGGTAAAAAACAGATGCATTGAAGATTTTATGCGTACCATTGATATCATGCTGACAAAAGGAATCTACACCCTGAAACCCGCGCTGGAGTGCCTGTCATCCCTGTCTGACACCCGGGATTTCAAATCCGTTCCTGGTTATCTCGGACTGCTTCGAGATGCGTTTTCACACGAACTTTCCTACAATCAGAGCCTGCATCTTTCGCATATCATTCCCAAAGCCGTACTTTCCCTGTCTCCTCCAAAACGGTGCTGGCAGGTCGGGCAGTTCCGGCGGATCATACGCGCGGATTTTCAGCTTGCAGATCCCTTCCTGGATGGCATGGCAAAAGGGCTGCACCTTCTTTCAAAAAATGCCCTTCCTCGCTTTGTTACCCTGGGATTGGAAAAATTCAGCCATAACGAATCCCTTGGCACAAAATTCCTGTCCCTGGTATCCGAGCTTGGCGTTGATGCCTACACCGGAATGGTTGTCACAGTATCTCTTTCCCAGGTTCGCCAGCAGTTAAACCGCTATCTTCGTGCCAGGATCGGGGTTCCGATCTCTGTAAGATCATTATCAACGATCCGCGGCCGCTTATCCGCTGCGGAAAATGCCCCGTGGGTCTGCTCGGACGGAAAATTCATATATCTCCCTGATGAAATTGACTGGTCTGATCTCAAAGAAGAAAATATGAATTTTTACAAATGCCTCACCAAACTTGAATCCGCATACTATGAGTTTGACACATTTGACTTTGACTTTGAAAAAGCGACGGAAAGGGCACAGCAATCCTTAAACCATTCTTCCATTTTTTTATCCGGAAACCCTTCTCCCGCTTTCTTATCCGTAAATCCTTCTCCCGCTTTCTTATCCGTAAATCCGTCTCCCTCTTTTTTATCCGGAAACCCTTCTCCCGTTTTTTTATCCGTAAATCCTTCTCCCCCTTTTTTAAAGGGGGCCGGGGGGATTTCTGCTTGCGAGGGAAATCCCCCCCGGCCTCCCTTTAAAAAAGGGGGGGGAAATACAACTCATCTTTCCGATATGGAACGCTTTTTCCTGCTTTTTCCGGAACCGGAACTCGCCTCGGATCTGTTTACCATCTTTGAACATGGCCGTATCCGCCTGATGCTGCTCCGCTTTTATCCCGGTATTATACGCCAGTCTTTTCCTGTACTCCGGCGAGAAGCCATGC
This sequence comes from Desulfococcaceae bacterium HSG8, assembly GCA_030378015.1. GTDB lineage: Bacteria > Desulfobacterota > Desulfobacteria > Desulfobacterales > 4be13 > JAUCGG01. The sequence continues at coordinate 22,593 of JAUCGG010000052.1, read as the reverse complement.
GAATCTTCGAAAAAAATAAATCGCGGGATGCTCTTTCCGTGCTGTATGCAAGGATCGGGCTTGGTATTTCAACACAGAAATTTCCGAATATTGATGATGATATAAAACAGTATGTTGAAATAATTGCAGAATTATCTGAGAAAAGGTTCGAGGAAGATCAGGCTGTTGAGACCTGCGCTGAACTGATTTTCAGAACATATCATGATGCGGAGATGCTGTGCATTGAAACGGGTTCAGAAGGTCGCCTGAGAACCCCTTTTAGCCGAAAGCTGAGGCCAGATCTTTATTTTTCAACATTTCGAAATATTGAACGAATTGCGGAAACTATAAATATACGACTAGGAGAAAAAGGCGTAACGTCTTATAAGTCGGATATCAGAAAACATCTGATAGAGAATGACGGTGATATTTCTCCGGAAGATATCAGGGAAATTATCCTTCATCCGCAGGGAAAAACTTCCGAACCGGAAAATACGGAGCATCAGACAGATTTTTCGTGGCTTGATCTGTCAGAGATTCTCGGGAAGACTGAAGTATCAGTCAACTCCGGCAATGATGGCCAGGGGCCTGTTTCCTGGTACAGGGAATGGGACTGCGAACTGGGAGATTATCTCAATGACCATGTGCGGGTATGTGACAGATTCATGGCCACTGCTTCTTATGAAGGAAAGGCGGATTTTTATCAACAGACAATGGCTCGTCACCGGGGACTGGTCAGGAAGATACGCCACGCTTTCGAACTCCTGAAGCCGGCAGAACTGACCATATTACGGCAATGGATAGAAGGGGATGAATTCGACTACCGGGCACTCCTGGATTTTGCTATGGACAAAAAAGCAGGGATAACCCCTTCCGAGCGTCTGTATATAAAACGCCTGAAGCAGCAGAGAGATGTCGCGGTTCTGCTTCTGACGGATATCTCACGTTCAACCTCAAATGAGGTTTCTCCGTCTTCCCCTGTCCTTCCGGGAGGAGAGGAAGGGGTCAGTGTTTTGGATGTGGAAAAGCAGGCTATTGTGCTTTTCTGCGAGGCCCTTGAAGTTGTAGGAGATGCCTTTGCCATTGCGGGATTTTCAGGAACCGGCCGCCTGGGAGTGGATTATTTCAGGATAAAGGATTTTGATGAAACTATGGATGATACTGTCAGACAGAGAATTGATGCCATGTCGCCCCAGCGAAGCACCCGGATGGGGGCTGCCATCCGCCATGCAGTCAGCCAGCTTGAAAAGATATGCGCGAAAGTCCGCCTGCTTATTATCCTGGGAGACGGATTCCCTAATGACACAGGCTACAAGCGGGAGTATGCCATAGAAGATACACGCAGGGCAATATTCGAAGCCCGTTCCGTAAATATCTACGCAAGGGCCATTACAGTAAATCTGGCGGGAGATTCCAGACTGGACGACCTTTATGGCAGCCTCCATCATAATGTCATATCCGACGTGCGGGAACTCCCTGACAAGCTTCTGCGGATTTATAGTGCGTTGACAAGATGACGGACGGTGGCCATCATATTTGCTTTGATATTGTTGGCGGGTTTTAATTTATTCTCACAGCCTTTCTTCCTGTTTTTCTGTTGTATGGAAATTATAAAACTGACCGCGAAAGTTTTAACCACGGAAGACACGAAATTATATTCTTTTTTCGGCATCTTTCATATCAGCATAAAGGTAGTACGACAACTTGGAAATTCGTCCCTCTTTATCTGTTATATATTGCTGTCTGATAAACTCCGCCTTTATGCCCAGAGACGAACCTGGTGTTACCTTCCGGATCACGGCAAATTCCAGCCCTGCTGCTGGTTGCTCGCCCTGCCCTGCTCATAAAGAAATATCCGGTGATTGAGAATCTGCCGGAAGGAGTAAAGGAGGACTGATCTGCACGGGTTATGTGTATTCATCTACACGGATTATGTATAAGCAGGGATTACAGTTCTCTGCCAGCCGGGAATCCTTTTCTTAACCATAAACTGCATTTTTCTGTTTGACTTGCGAAATCTGACATGTTAAGATACTGATAAAATTGGCTTTGAGTGGGAATGCCTTGGCATTCCCAAAGCAACTGGCCGGATTCCCAAGATGTGAAGGAATACACGGTTTATTCATCTCTGATTATTCATTTTTAAAATAAGGAGGAAAGGGAACATGCAGCTTCAACCAAAAAATGAGGCAGAGGAAATCCTCAGAGAGCTGAATGAAATTTCTGCTGAAGACGGAAAAAACGAGCTTCTCCTGCAACGATACAAACATAAGGCAAACGCGCTGATTCGCAAGGCCGATCTTTTTGCCGGTCACATTCTGCTCGGAGCCATATCAGCCATTGAAAGAGACGCGGAGGCAATGCATCATCACCATAAGCTTGCGATATCCTACGGAAACGGTGATCCGCAGGGAGATATGAACTACGCGGTATCTCTTGCCAGGTTCAGTCTTTATCCCGAATCCGTCAGATATGCGGAAAAGGCTTTTCAGAAGGATCCTTTCTATCTGGCGGCCCTTAACACCCTCATCTTCTCAAACTTGTATATGGGGAGAATTAATGAGGTCCCGGACCTCATTCGGAAACAGAATAAAATCGGAGAATCTCATCCGCTGTCAGAAGATGTCAGAAAAGCAGTTGAAATCATGGAGAGATATGAGGTTACGGATAAAGAGACCGAGCAGATATTCCGAATTATGTCGGATTTGCTGGCCGAGCGGAAAATTTATATCCGATCCGCTGATTTTTCCATCATGACAGACGGAGACGAGGAGCGGATTCACTACAATTATGATCTGGATACGGAACCTGAACTGCTTCCCGGTATAGAAACCGAACTTAATATCCGATGGTCAGAGAGAGTGCCTCCCCATGTATTTGATGCTGTTGAAACTGACGTCACGGCTCCCGGGGCTGACTCATTATATCTGTCCGAAGATATCAGCGATGTTATAATGGCTGATGGCTCCCTTATGGAAAAGATAAACAAGGCAAGACACGAAATGCGTGAGGGAGTTCGGTATTTGTCTCATAAAGAGGTGTTCGGAGGATAAATCTTCTGACTACAGCACGCTATCATCCGGATTTTGAGAAGGAACTGAGAAAATATTCGAGTATCAGGAAAAGTGCGAAAACAAAAATCGGGAATCTTCTTGAATCCCCCCATGGAATTCGGAGAACCCCTGAAGGGCGATCTCCGGGGACTCAGCAGTTGTCCGGTGAAGAAAAATTTCATTCTGATTTACGTTTATTGCAAAGAATGCAGAGCCAAGAGCCATCAGAATATCCATAATTGCCCGGAATGCGATGAAACCCCTGACGAAACAGTCACCTTTCTGGCAATCGGTCCTCACGATGCAGCCTATAAAGCGGCTAAAAAGAGGATTATCCATTTTTGAAATAAAATAAGGAGGGAATGACAATGCAGGCAAAAGAAAAATTTTACAGACACTGAAGCGTGACAAAAAGTGTTCCGACCAGCATCAGCAGCGCACCGCTGAAGCGAAATGCGATATTCGCTTCTTTGAACAGCAGTCTGCCATAGATAACGCCAAAAACAACACTGAGGCGCTTCACGGATATCATATATGCCGCTTTTGTAAGAGAAATCGCAAATCCGTGAGAGACTATATGAACGAAGAAAAAAGAACCTACAATGATACCTTTCAACGAATCATGCCTGAATGTTCTCAGATCAATTTTCCGAAAAGCTGCGAGTAAAAGGCAGAGGCATAAATTGAAAACAGCAAAAAAAAACATACTGAAAAAAAGCGGAGAAGAATGCAGGATGGCTTTTTTTCCTATCACTGCGCCGAAGCTGTATAAAAATGACGCAATAAGCATCATCCATGACCCTTTTTCTTTAAAAACAGCTTTCATCGGCGAAAGGAAAGACCATTTTCCAGGTTCTATATTAAGAATGTAACTCCCGATGCAGATGATCATGATTCCAGAAATCCCGAATAAATTCGGAAGTTCATCCAGGAATATGAACCCTGTGACGATCATAAATGCCGGCGTAAATGCCAGATAGGGAATGGTAAGGGAAAGAGGAGATATCCTGATGGCGTTCATATGGAAAAAAAACGCGATTCCGTTAAGCGGAATACTTATCAGAAAAGTCCAGAAAAAGGTGAAATCAAGCTGAGGGACGGGCACAAAGGGAAGAGCAGCGGCAAACATGAAAAAGCTGTAAATGAGCGGATAGGCGGTCATTTCATAAAGAGTGAGATGAGAAAAAAACTTTTTTGTCCACGCGTCCTGGGAGGATACCGAAATTGCGGTCAGCAGCGACAGAATAAACCAGAGCATTATTTGGGGAAAAAATCCCTTCTCCTTTCAAGTTAAATCCCCCTCGGTCCCCCTTTAAAAAAGGGGAGGCAGGTCATCTCCTCTTTTGTAAAGGGGAATCGAAGGGGATTTCAATCAAATCAGGGACTATGAAAAACGTATTATCCCGACAGGCTTCGGGAAGGAGTGTTTTTTGTGCTGCAAAATGCAAAAAACCGCTTCGCTCTATTTTTGCACTCCTTCCCGAAGCCATCGGGACGATGCATTTTTCATAGTCCCTCAGATTTCAGATATAAGACTCAATGAAATCTTTTACCTCATCCTTACCCCTGTAAACACCGAAGTGACCTTCACAAAGGATGTCTGCTTCAAGGGAGAGGAGCAGTTCCAGAGATCGCCGGTAATCTGCTTTATCAGACAAAAGGCTCGGATCAAGAGGACCGTGGACGTCCTGAGCAAAAACAACCCTGAATCCGTCGGATTCGGTGAGATAGACCACTGATCCAGGAGAATGCCCCGGGGTATGGACAGCTTCGATGATCCTGCCTCCCAGATCTATCTTCTCACGGGCGCCGGACAATTTTCTGTCCACGGTAAAAGATTGAATAACTGAGTCGTACCAACTGGCCGCAGTAACCCGGTTATCCCCCTGTTCGAGGAACGGAGCGTCCAGTTCATGAGAAATGATCCGACATTGAAGCTTATCTTTTAAAGCTTTGGCACCTCCGGTATGGTCGTAGTGGCAGTGTGTGATGAAGAGATATTCAATCTGATCGGGTTTAACACCGCATGATCGGATATTTTTCAATAATTTATCCTGGGAATCGCCGCAACCTGCATCAACGATGGCTGCATGACCGTTGAAACTGATCAGGTAAATTGCTGCATCTTCGTATGACGTAAGCCTTCCGCCACCCACTTGGAATATCTCATCTGTTATTTTCATTATGCTATCCTCTTCGGCCAAACAAACGGCTCGGATTGACAAATCAGGGCCAGATCACCAAAAGATCGTCAGTCATAGTGGATTGATCGAAACGAAGATCATGGCCGTTTTTTTCTTTTATTCTCTACCACCTATTTATGACTGGTGACATCAGATCTCCGAGGTTTTCAAAACCTCGGAGGTCTTTCACAGGGCGATTTTATGATTCCCTTAATATAATTCGCGCATCTACAATACTGACGCCTCTTTCATGAACAATAATCGGATTCAGATCCATCTCCGATATTTCAGGATAGGATTCGATTACCTCGGAACATAAGCCCACCACTCTTGTCAGGGCTTTCCTATCATAAGGAGGATTCCCCCTGGCGCCGTTCAGGATAGAAAAAGATTTTGTTTCCTCTATCATTTTCTTTGCATATACCGGCGATATAGGAAGTACGCGGAATGCGACATCTTTCATGACCTCTACAAATATTCCCCCGAGTCCGTACATAATCACGGGGCCGAACTGGTCATCGGTTTTGGTTCCGATAATCACTTCCAGTCCTTTTCTGACCATCGGGGACACAATAACCCCTCTTATGTCTGCTTCCGGATTGAATTTCTCCGCATTCCTCATAATCAGTTCAAAAGCATCCCGGACATCGCTTTCGTTGCTGAGACGAGTCCTGACCCCGCCTGCATCACTCTTATGCAGAATATCGGGAGATGAAATTTTCAATACAGCATCTCCGCTGATTTTTTTCGCAAATTCAGCGGCTTCATCCACTGTTTTTGCCAGATAATCCTTGGTAACAGGCAGGCCGTGCAGGTGCAAAAGTTTCTTTGCTTCATATTCCAGCAAAGCATTTCTTCCATCTTCTCTGGCGCTTCGGATGATCTCATCCCCTTCGGGCTTTGCTTTGGAGCGCCAGTCAAAATCGAATTTTGCTTTGGGATGATAACTTTTCAGAAACCTGCCATACTCCGCCAAAGCTCCCATGCAGCAGCATGCGATATCCAGTGATCCGTAAACCGATATGCCGTAATATCGCAGAAGATGAAGCGAATGAGGTTTCTCAGAATTGTAAAGGCTGTGGACAATGATGGGTTTATGGCGCTTTTTCACCATCTTCCCCATCCTGTGGGCCGCGTCTTCTTCTTTCATGGCCAGGCTTTCCGCAAACCGTATTCCATATCCCCCGAAAAGCCCGACGATTAAAAGCCCGCCGATATTGTTATCTTTCAGGATGATATCAGCGCAATCCGCAAACAGGGCCGGATCAGCGTCTGTGCCGCCTGCTACATCCACCGGATTTGTAACTGCGGCTGCCCCGGGCAGGATATCCTTTAGTTTGGCCTGGGTCTTTTCGCTCAGTTCAGGGACATTCACACCCAGGTCAGTTAAAATATCCGCGGCAATGGTGGCATGGCCCCCGCCGTCTGCAAGAATCGCTATGCTGTTATTTTTTATAGGGGGAAGGCTTGAAAGGGTCTCTGCCACAGGAAAGAGTTCGTCTGAATTCTCAATCACGATGATGCCTGCGCGATTAAACGCTGTTTTCGCTACCCGGGACATGCCGGCCAGCGCGCCGGTATGTGATCCCGCGCTTTTCTTTCCTGTGCTGGAACGCCCGCCTTTCAGGAGGATGATAGGCTTATCCACAGTTGTTTTGTAAGCCTGCTGGAGAAATTTACGGCCATCCTTCATGCCTTCCACATACATGAGAATAGCTTTGGTATCATCATCATTCCGGAAGAATTCGAGATATTCGTGAAACCTGATATCTGCCTCATTCCCGATACCCACATAATAGGAAAATCCCTTCAGACTTTGGAGTTTTGCCTCAGTTATCAGTGTCAGGGCCATGTTGCCGCTTTGGGAAAGAAGCGCGATATTTCCTTTAGGAGCATCCCGAAGGCCCACAAGGTTCAGATTGTCCTTCAGGTTCATCATCCCGGATGTGTTCGGCCCTATAACCCGGATGTTGTATTTTTGCCCCACCTCCACAACAGTGTCCTGAAGTGCCTTGCCCTCCTTTCCTGTCTCCCCGAATCCGCCTGCAATCACGACAGCCCCGTGGATTCCTTTTTTGCCGCACTCCTCCAGTATGGCAGGGATGGTTTTGGCCGGTGTTGTAATCAGTGCTATATCCACATGGTCTTCAATATCAGAAACTTGTTTATAGCATTTGAATCCCAGGATACTGGCTTCTTTAGGATTGACCGGATAGATTAATCCTTCAAATTTCTCATCCAGAAGGGTCCTAATGGCCTGAAATCCTCTCTTGGTTTCACTTTTTGACGCGCCGACAATGGCAACGGATTTCGCGTTGAGCACCTCTTCGAGGGACATGATGTCTGATCTCCTTATTTATTAAATTTAAAAGTCGTCGTTCCGTTCGGAACGATTTGAAAAATCGTTCTACAGGAAAGTGTAAACTGACAAATGTAAGGATGCCTAAAATGCTTTCAATAACAATCTGATCGGGCGCATTCCCCAAAAATAGGAAATTCTCGTTCCCAGGCTCTGCCTCACTACCATTAAGTTAAGAGAAACTCCCCCTTTGAAGGGGGATTCAGGGGGATGTTTTTTCAACACGTTACACCCCTGCCCCTCAAGGGGGGAATTGATTCCTTAACTTAATGGCAGTGAGGCTCTGCCTGGGAATGCATTTTCAGAGGCTTTGCCTCGTATTTTACTTTGAAACCGGTGAGTTAAACGGATATGATCTGTCTTTCCCAGACGAGCATTCCGGAAGCATTTTCCATCTGCTGATTATTCACTTATGCTACATTTCTGCCGCCGGCTCAGGAGCCTGCAAGCCAGTGCCGCAACCGGTATGATCCCCGCGCCGATAAATGTCAGCGTTGTCCATTCCAACGGCACATAAGGGGCGATACCCAGGATTATAAACGCCACCGCGGCAATTGCAGAAATAATGCAGGTAGCACAACTGCACGTCGCGCCCATAGGCTCCCTTTCCCCCGTGAACAGCCATTTTTCAAGTATGCGAATCAGCGCAGGCAGCAGCATAAGCGTCGTGATTCCGCTGATGAAAAGGATGGTAGCCAGAAGGATACCCACGGTTTTATAGGGAACCAGGGGCGCCAGCAGAAGCGGAAGAAATCCCGCGGCAATGACAATAATATTTCGGGTAATGGCCCGGGCCGGTTCGCCAAAGACATTCGGAATACATTTTTCCCACGACAGGGTTTCCCCGTACATTATCCTGGAGCGAGCCAGGAAGTGAATCGCGAAATCAACAGCCAGCCCCAGGGTAAGACTGCTCAGGACCGCTACCGGCATATCATAATCCTTTCCCACAATACCGATCACCCCGTAAATCAGCGAAATCGTGACCGTGAGCGGAATCATGCTCAGAAAGCCCCATAATGCGGAACGGAACAGGATGGTCATCAGCAGGAATACAACCAGGAAACTTCCGCCAAATGCCTCCAGCATACCGGTGACCATTTTTTCCTGCCAGATCACATTAATATAGGTCAGGCCAAACCATTCATGCTTCAGAGGCACGGGGGGCGGGTTAATACGGACAAATTCATCAACAGCGTCCACGACCTTCTGCATTTGTTCATTATCCCCGCTTTTCAACTGAACCCACAAGCTCGTGGTTCGGTAATCCGAAGTGACAAAATGCCATAGGTCCCGGGGGCGATGACTGTTCTGGTACTGGATCAGACATTCCGCCACCATCCTTCTGTCATCCGGGATCCGGTAGTCTGCCTTATCGCCTGAAAGCAGATCCCTATGAACGGTCCGAACCACATCAGCCAGCGAATTGGATTTGCCCGCAACCCCTGTGTCTCTCATAACCTTATCCAGGGAGATAATATAATTCAGCACTTCCGGATATTTGAAAACCTCTCCTTTCTGACGCTGCTGATCAACAAAAAAACTGGCTTCATCCCAGGCAAAGGAAGCCTCCCCTTCTGCTTCTGATGCCCTGGACCTGACAGTTTCTGCGAGTTTGTCAAAAAACATATCTTTGGAATCAGCCTTTGTTGCTCCGGCAATTTCTCCCAGCTCACTGAAAACTGTAACCGCGGATTCGGGAAAATCCTCGGTGAGTTCCTCCCCCCGCTTCTTTGCCTCACGTCCCAGTTCCCGGGCCATTTTATCTGTATTCCATTCTTCCCCCTCTGCCGAAAGCGAGAGATAGGCCATATATGTCCCTGCAAAATACTTATTCAGTTCTTTGTCAGCGACCCGGATGGGATGGGATTTGCTGAACCATTTGACTGGGTTGTCGTTGATATTGATCTGACTGATACCATACGCGGCAATGACGATGAGAATAACGGCTCCTGTCAATACTAAAACTGCCCGATTATATGCGATATTCCCGATACTCTGCATAATCTTGTCAATAATGCCGGTACGGATTTCCCCTTTCTCATGATCATGAACCGCACCGAAATTTTCCAGTTTTTTTTCGGGAATGAACATCACATAAGCCGGGATAAAGATAATCGTAAGAAACCATGCTGCTAAAATCCCGGTTGCCACAAACACTCCGAATACCTGAACCGGCGGGATCGGGGTCATGGCCAGGGAAGCGAACCCGGCTGCCGAGGTCATGGAGGTATAAAGCATGGGCATAAACAGTTCGTCAACAACGGTTTCAATGGTTTTACATTTGTCTTTTGTTTCCTGGTATCGGTCAAAAAATTCGCTGATAATATGAACAGAGTCGAGTACGGCAATGGGCATGATAAAAATTGGAATCATGCTGCTCATAATATGGATGGGAAATCCGGCGATGATCAGCGCACCCATTGTGAAAATCACCGAAAGAAGGGCCACAATAAGGGGGGAGATAATAAGGATTATCTTATGAAAAAATATCATCAGCAGGATGAATATCACCACCATCGCGGCCGGGGCTGAGACTGCCATCTGGATAAACATCTCCACCCCGAAGGTATCTTCCGCTACCGGCAGACCGGTAATATAGAATTTGTCGTCGCTCTTGGGAAACTCGGCGATTTTTTTATTCAACTCGGAGTATATCCGGTAGCTGAGATCCTTTGAGGTAATGGGTAAATACAGGCATACAGCTTTCCCGGGCTTGTCTCCCACGCCGGATACCAGGGTATCTTTAAGAAAGGGAATGCGTAATGCCTTATCCCGGATATCAGTGGCTTTTTCCTGGGTTTCGGGCGGGGTCTTCATGAGCCACTCAAAACGGATCATCCCTTCTCCTGGCTCAATGTTATCCACTTCAGAGGGTGCAATCAGGTCAGTCTCAATGACGCCGACCTCTTTGCCGTCTTCCTCCCATCGGAGAGTTTTGGCGAACTCCGCGAGTTCATATACTTTTCTGAGCGAGTCCGGGTTGAAGACCCCCTCCGGATGCACCTCATTCACAATTCCCACGACAACAATATCGTAAAGAGCGAATTTCTCTTTCATTTCGTGATGAAAGACCCGGACATGTTCCTCTTCACTGAGCATATTCTCCGGATCAGTATCTACCCGGACGGAATTCAGAAAGCCGAAGGTGCCGGGAAATAAGGAAGGCAGGGCCGCTACAAGTGCGATACAGAGCATGAGCGCGACCAGTCCGAATGTAATTGTCTTATAATGATTGACAGACAGTTCCGTAATCCGCGTGCTGATTTTCATTTTTTACTCCTTAAGTCATTGTAGGGTGGCCGAGGGATAAATTCCCCGGCTAAGTGCTCCGTTTCAGAAATAATGTCCGGGTTAAATTCCTCGGAGCGCAAAGCCTGTTTTATTCCGCATATCCCGAACCCGCGATCATCTGTAACGTAATCTTTCACATTGCGCCCGGATAAGTAAGCGAAGAACGCAATCTGAAAGATTACGTCACATTGCGCCCGTGCAACCCGGACATTATTTATGAAACAGAGCACTAAGGGGTCGGAACCCGATCCTGCTTTATTATTTTATATAATCAACTAAAATCAAATTCCTGCCCCTTGCTTACAAACCCAGCAAACCCGTCAGTTCCGGGCTTCATGTCAGGATGGGGCTGGTAATGATAAAGCCATATTTTCCGTCTCAGCGAAGGGGGCAGGGTGCGTAAATCATCATAATGGGCATGAACCAGGCTTTTGAAAATGTTAGTTTCGCAGTCATGAAAAATAACCGCAGCCTTTTGTCCCATTTGGGAAACAATGCCCGGTTCAAACTGGGTATCTGTGGTAATAAACACCGCCGGTCCCTCGGGGACCTCCTGAATCAGGAGACCATAACTATAAATATTCCTATAGCCGTTTATAATATGAGGCATTTTTATCAGGCTGAATACTATGTTTTCCCAGTGAAAAGCTCCGTTGCCGACCATGGGCCGACAGTCAAAATAATCGGTAAGATGCATACATTTTCCTTCAATAGTTCCGAGACCTCCCTTGAGAGACCAGTTCCACATTTCATGCATCAGTTTTTCTTCCATAAAGAGTTTCGGCTTTTCAGGACTCAGGCTGAAATACGTCTTAAAAGCCATCCATTCCATACCGCCGATATGGTCAGAATGAAGGTGTGAGATATAAATAGCATCAATTTCCCCGTCAGGGGATCTTTCCTGCAAAGACGTATCAACAATATGCTCTCCTCCCTTGCTCTCGCTCAGGGAGAATCGTATGTCACCTCCGCAGTCCACAAGTAACTGTTTACCGCTTCGGGAAGTGACCAGCATATTGGACTGGTAATACTCCGGAGTTGTGAAAGCAGAACCGACGCCTAAAAATTTGATCTTCATATGTACATCCTTACAGAGAAATTCCAAATCCCAAATTCCAAATAAATCCCAAATTTCAATATCCAAATAAGGTATCCTTCATTTGTCAGTTTACACTTCACTGTAGAACAATCTTTCAAATTGTTTAAAACAATTTGAAAAATTGTTCTACAGCCGAGAAATTTCCCCGTCAGGGAATCTTTTCCTGCAGAGACGTATCAATATGTTCTCCTCCCTTGCTTTCGCCCAGGGAAAACCGTATGTCACCTCCGCAGTCCACAAGTAACTGTTTACCGCTTCGGGAAGTGACCGGCATATTGGACTGGTAATACTCCGGAGTTGTGAAAGCAGAACCGACGCCTAAAAATTTGATCTTCATTATGTACATCCTTACGGAGAAATTCCAAATTCCGAATTCCAAATAAATCCCAAATCCCAAATTTGAAGAGGCCGCTCGGATTTGTCAGTCCGAGCAGAGCGGGGACGAATTTATAAGTAGTACACCAATTCGTAAATTCCTCCCCTCTTTTTTAAAGGGTGGTGACGAACTTAAAAAGCGGTGTAGTAGTTCGGATATTTGAAATTTGAGATTTATTTGAAGTTCGGATATTGAAATCTGTAATTTTCATTTGAAAAATTCCGATTCTCCCTCTTCTCCCGAACACCTTAAAAATTATACCTGTATTTGAAAAAGGCTTTGGCCTCTGGCGGAACGGAGGTGAAAGTAACCATGAATGTGGGAGGAGAATCCGATGTATTGCCGGTCACTTTACCGTACATTTCGGTTGTGATTTCATATCCTTCATCATCGAATAACGAAATTTTCAGATTAGTCATCTTATCTATGGGCACAGTGGTTCGGATTTCCGCAGCTTCCCCGCTCAGTTTGATGATATCTCCTTGGAATACATCATCACTGGCATATTTTTCTGCGAGGATTGTCAGACGGATAGACAAAGGCTGTCGCAATTCCATCAATCGGATATCTCTTTTTTCAGGAAGAAAAAGATTATATTCGTCAGTAATGCCTCCGACTTCGTAAATCGTAATGGGATCCTTGAATCCTTTGGGCATGACCTCCATCTGGTCATCAATTCTCAGGATGGAGCCGCAGTCCTGCAGGGTGCTCTCAGAGATAAGAATCTGACCTCCCACTGTATATGACTCGATACGTGCAGCCAGGTTCACGTTGCGTCCCACCACCCCGTATTTGGATCGTTTTTCCGAACCGATATTTCCGACCACAAGATTCCCTGTATTGATCCCTATACCCTGGGCAACTTCCGGGTACCCTGACTCCCGATTCCGCTGGTTGACTTCGTCCATTGCCATCTGCATCTCTAAGGCACATGCCACGGCCCGCTTGGCATCATCATCACGCAGGATCGGCGCGCCGAAAATGACAAGGATGGAGTCCCCGATAAATTCGTCAATGGTTCCCTGGTACTCGAGGATGATTTCCGTCATGATTGCAAGATAGTTATTGATAACGCTCACGACGCTTTCAGCAGGCAGCCTCTCACTTACAGCAGTAAAACCGCGAAGATCGCTCATCATGATGGTGATCCTCCGTTTTTCACCTCCGAGCTTCATCCCTTCAGGGGATTCAAGGATACTGTCCACAATATCATCTGAAAGGTAGCGGCCAAAAGTGTCCCGGATAAACTGGTTCCGAATTTCAAGTTTCTTCTGACTCTCCAGCAGCGCGTTATGTGCTTCGTTTCTCTCCAGGAGGTTGATATATCCTTTGGAGTGGTAACGGATGCGGGCAACCAGTTCAAGTCTGTCTGGCAATTTTACCAGGTAATCATTGGCTCCCAGCGCAAAAGCCTCTGCCTTGGTGCGCGGCTCCTCCTTGCTTGATAAAACAATCAGCGGTACGTTCCTGGTGCCTTCGTTGGCCCGGAAATAACGAACCAGGGTCAGTCCGTCAATTTCAGGCATAACAAGATCCTGAAGTATGACGGTCGGGGCGATCTGGTTAGCCATTTTGATTGCCAGTGCTGCATCCCGGCAGTAATGGAAATCAATATCTTCATCATCAACCAGCATACGACGCACTGCTTCACCGATCATTGCCTGATCATCTACCAGCAGGACAGTGATACGGTGGTGGGTCAGCGTAATTTCAGAATTCATGGAAGGCCCGATTTTATCAGACTTATTCCGCATTCCGCACCCCGTATTTCGTATTGGATTGATTCCGCATTTTGCATTCGGATTTCAGCATTCTGAGGATTGTCGGCCCGATATTCCCAAGGGGCAGTACCTCGGTCGCAGCTCCGAGTTCTTTCGCTGCTTTGGGCATACCATAGACTACGCTGCTGGACTCATCCTGGGCAATGGTATGCCATCCGGCCTTACGCAGTGCTTCCAGACCTTTTGCACCGTCCCTGCCCATGCCGGTAAGCAATACCGCTATGCAGCCCCTGATAAAGCAGGTGGAAGGCCAGTGCATCGCAACACTTTTAAAGAAAACATCCACTGACGGTCGGACATAAGGGGCGATTTGAGAATGCTCCCTGTTATCCGCTTCCGGGATATAGGAAAAAGTGAGTTCAGCAGTAAAGATAAGGTGGTCATTGGTTCCTGCCACATAGACGGTATTTGCTTTCGGACGCTCGCCTTCCGGGGCAAGCAGCACGGGAAGATTAACCTGGCTACCCAGCCAGTTTGCAAAACCTGCTGAAAATTTTTCGTCAACATGCTGGATAATTACAATGGCCGCACCCAGATTGGCAGGCAATATGGAAACAACCTCTGCCAAAGCTCTCGGGCCCCCTGTGGAAGCCCCGATAACAACCAAGGGAGGGGCAGATTCGGCAGGCCGCCGGCCGGAGCCGGAAGCGTTATCAGAAGTCCGCCGCAATTTTGCGATAATATGAATCTTTCTCAGCAGGACGTACCGGCTGCGCTGGGACTCGACGTCATCTCCCATCAGGGGAATAGTGACTGCGTCCAGTGCTCCGCAGCCCATGGCTTCGAATACTTTTGCAGCATTATTTCTCACAGTGGCTGTTACCACAAGAATCGGACACGGGGATTCGCTCATAATCCGGTGCGTAGCCTCAACACCGTCCATTACTGGCATAATCAGGTCCATGAGAATCAGATCCGGCGTATCTTCGGCGTTCTTTTTCACCGCTTCGTGACCGTCATTCGCTACCCATGCAATTTCATGACCCGGGACACTGAGTATGATTCGGCGAAGGCTTTCCCTTGCCACTGCCTGATCATTGACTATCGCTATACGCATATCATTATTTGAAGTTTGAAGTTTGAAGTGTGAAGTTGGAAGTTGGAAGTTGGAAGTGTGAAACGTCCGCACTTCAAACCTTCAAACTTCTCACATTACCTTGAATCGCGAGACTTCATCCTGCAAACCGCTGGCTGCGTCATTCAACTGTTCAATGGCCATAAAGGACTCCCGGAGAGAATCCACAGTCTGGCGCATTTCTTCGCTAAGTCCCACCATAGAGTTGTTGATATGCTGGGCCTTTCCGAACTGAAACTGCATGGATTCGTTGACACCTTCAAAACTGGGAGAAAGCCCCTGGACCTGTTCGATAATCCGGGACAACTGCATACTGATTTTTCCCACGTTTTCAGCACTGCGCTGAACTTCTGCAATAAACGCGTCCATCTCCATAACACCCGCTGATACTGCAGATTGCATTTCCTGAACCATCTGATCAATATCCAAGGTGGCTACTGCTGTCTGATCCGCGAGTCTGCGGATTTCCCTTGCCACTACGGTAAAGCCCCGTCCGTACTCCCCGGCTTTTTCTGCCTCGATGGCTGCATTCAGCGAAAGGAGATTGGTCTGATCCGCTACTTTGGTAATCGTTGTCACAACAGATGTGATATTTGCTGCTTTTTCATTAATCGCTTCCAGTTTATTGGAGATGGATTTTGAAGCGTTTTCCATATGATGCATGGCTTCCTCCATATGTGCCAGATCTGACTGACCGCTGCTTGCAAATTCCGCGGTCTGCTCTGACATGGCTGCCACGCGTTGCATGGTATCAACCAGATCCTCGGAAACATTCGAAATTTCTCCTACAGATTTCACCACTTCGTTGGTTGATTCCAACTGTGTTCTCATCACGGCTTCCTGCTGCTTGGACACGGCAGACAGTTCCGTGGCAGAGGACGTAACCTGGATGCCGGATTGCTGAACCTGGCCGATCAGGGAGTTGAGACTGTGAGCCATCTCACTCATTTTGGAGACAAGATTACCTACTTCATCATCGTGATCCTTTTCAATCTCAGCGCTCAGGTCTCCCCTGGCGATGGTACCCGCGAAATCAACAGCTTTGTTGATGGGGATGACAATCCGCCGTGTAATCAGGGCGCCGATAACGATCATGAACAATATTGCTGCCGCGCTGACTACCAATATGACTAACTCGGAGGTCGCGCTGACTTGAACAGCCTCCTTTTCGGACAGATTCCTGATATTTTCTGCTGATGATTTTATATTTTTCAAATTCATTGCAAGTGCATTGGCGGTCTCATTTGAGGATATATTGAGCAGATCAATATTTTTCTGTTCTGCAAGCCACTGCCCTTTCAGTATGCCAACGGAGTTTTCCCCTTCAGTGAGTACGGATTTCAGAAGGGTGTAATCCTTTTTTATGCTTTGAATCATCTCTTTTAATTCAGTCGGACTGTTTACGAATGAAGAACTGCTCAGAGCCTCCAACGATGCTTCCGCATGCCCGGCCCACCGGATCATCTTGTCATCTCTGATAGCGATGATCTTCTCCTGTTCCCCTGCCAGCAGCATCTGATGTCCGTAGTTGGTCATAAAGACAATAGCGAGTCTGAGGTCGTTGCTGACTTTATGAATCCTGGTCAGTTCTTCTGTTCCAGGTTCTTCCGCTGCTTCCTCTTTTTCATCCGCGTGTTTGGAAACAGCATCGCTGATTTTTTCAGAAAGTGCTTTTGCATTATTATGAAGATCGCTCCCCAGTTTGTCCAGTACTGCAACCTGTGCTTTTATCTTTTCTTCCAGTTTCAGATTGTTCTGTACGGATTCAGAAATAAGTGTATCTTTATCCAGCGTGTCTTTGTAAAGCTTTTCCACTTCTTCGATGAGGTCTGACATCTTTCCGTCTTCGTTGGCAGCTCTTTCAGACAGTGCCCTGAGGTCTTTGATGCCCTTTGAAAAATCCTCTTCAATGGATTTTCGTTCCACCAGCTTCCCAAGTTCTTCCAGATTTTTTGCCTCAAGGATTGCGTAGTTATGCAGGGTGAAATTCATTGCTGCGATCCTGACCCCCTGGGATGCGGCATCCAGGGGCATTACAATTTCTGCCAATTGTTTATGGCTCTTCATCAGTTTTGTATTGGAATAATTGATACTGGTCCAGGCCAGTACAATGATCACAAGTACACCTGTGAGACCCATCCCTGTTAACATTCTCTTTATTGTCCAATCCAGTTTTATCATTTTTTTATTTCCCTTAATGTTGACCGATTTCAAGTTAGCTCCTCCTCTTAAGCTTAGGTGAGAAGAGACCCGTCAAAAAACCGGGCTTCTTTCCCCGATGTTTTTTCTCAATATAAAATTGAACCTTAAATTTAAAGAATCCCGCATTTAAACAACTGTTTAAAGGCATTTTTGAATGATTCAGGATCCTTAATTGTCTATGCACTGGCCGGAACGACATTTTCGACAGGGAAAGCGTCAGTCTCTTTTTTTACCTGCCCGTGCAACCTTTTGGGTTCACACATAGCACCTTTTTGCCTTACATTTATCACATCCCGAAGCCATTTTTTCTCATGCTCCGATGAGCATCCCGGAGGATGCCAAATCTTCATCCTGCAACTTCTTCCCGTCGGATATCACTTTTTAAACGATGATTCAGACAATTTTTTTTCGATACTCATAAATGCAGAATATCCAGAATTATGAAGTACTTCATTGAGTTTCTCAACGTACTCGGATTGTATTTCTTTTGGAAGAGTGTTGACGAAATGAAACATATAGTCATTCACATCTTCTGATTCAAAATACTCATCCCCTTCTCCATAATTCCGAATGTACAAATAACCGTTTTCAAACGCTTGTTCTACATCTTCTATTATTTTGATGATGACATCTCCGATTTGCAGCGGCAATTTATCCCATAATCCTCTGAGTTTTTCAAGCTGTTGCAATAATTTACGTTCAAAATCTCCGGGACTGTATAATAAGTCTTCATCAGAAAGTATGCTGTCAATTGATTTTGAAGCATTATTAAATATCCTCAATGCCTCTTTTTTGCTGGCAAACTGACTCTTGATATTCTCAAGAAAACTTTGAGGTGCAAACTTCAGAATGACATTAATGAGTTCATCTTTTGTCAGGCTTTCCAAATGACGACGTATTTTATGTGTTGAGCGGGCTTTACTCATAAGAAAATTTAAGATTTACGATTCATATGGCTTTTCCGCCGGATGCCATCAGTTCGATCTGATTTTCAGAAAGTTTTCTGCGGATCGCCTAATGTTTCCTGGCGCAACATTTTCACAAAAATACCGATAATTTTATTTACATTGGCAATATAATATTCGGATCGGTCTATACAGGCTGTGCCTTTTCTGTATTCAAGAAATTTCCATGTGTTGCCGCTTGTTACAGCACCGTATATTTTGTCAACAGTGTTCCCCTCTCTTTCATTGAAAATTTCCGAGGCTATCATCTCCGCTATGCACTGCCCCAGTCCCGATGTTATCTGTTCGTTTTTTGCCTCCGCAATTGCGGCGACAGGGGAACTCAGATAAAACTGTTCGGGCGATCTGCTCAGTATATAGTCACAGAAACCGTTCAGGTCCCTGTTTTTATCAACATCAAAGTTTATGCCTGAAAACAGGCTGACCTCATCATTCAGATATTTCTTCACTTCAAGCAGGACATTGGAGACAATCAGTTCCGAACGTGCTTTTTCCGTACTGATCGCCAGAGCCAGGGGAATGTTGTAATTCAGCGTTGTTTTCAGATAATCGCTCGCTTCGATCTCCTCGGTTTCTGAAAACAGATCCCTGTTCTCAACAATTTCCAGGTTGAATTCTTCTTTTACTCTTTTCAGTGTATAGTTGCTGTATGGCATATTTTCAATTAATTATATTGTTTTCAGCATTCCACGGGCAATGAGGCTACTTTTTCTTTTTCGTCTGTAGAACAATTTTTCAACTTGTTTGAACAATTTGAAAAATTGTTCTACATTAAACTGTAAAGAGACAATGAAGGATGCCTAGGAACACACCTGCATGCAAACTCTGTTTGCATCTGTAGCTACCTGATATTCCATGCAAAACCGGAGTTTTGCAGGCAATCGCGTTCCCAAACGGAGTTTGGGAACGAGGACTTACCTAACACTTTTAATTACACCCGTCTTAACCCGGAGTGCCTGACGGATATCCTCATTTTCCAACTCAGGGTATTCCCGGAGCAGTTCATCACGGTCGGGATATGTGGCGACAAGTTCGACAATTCGTCGGACTGTGAGGCGCATACCCCGGATACAGGGCTTGTCCCGTTCATCTGAGCGGGATTTACTGTGATTCGGTCAAATTCAGACATTATTCTCTGTCCTTATTCAAAGTATCCGGTTGCTTACTTTATTATTTATGGAAAGACGGGACTTTGTTGAACAAATTCAATCAAGAGACTATTGATTTCGCATTCCACGGCGATCTGCCTTCTGCTCCTTTCAAACAAGAAAGCCCGTTAGCCAGAAGTAGTACACTACCCCTCAAGCCGACAGCGTCCGGCTATTTGTTTAAATCACCTGAAGTGATAACGGGAGGGGCAGTTGAATGATTTGTTTTATGCTTTTTAATGGCTTTATAGAATTTAAATCCCCCCCCGCCTTCCCATTGGACATCCTTAGAAATGCCATCGCCTTCGCCCTTAACGACAAGCTGAAGACGATTTACCGCATAATCAATAATATGGCTTCCTATATCAATACCAATGTATTTTCTTTTCATCTTGTGGGCTACAGATACTGTGCTTCCTGAACCAACAAACGCATCTAACACCAAATCACCTTCATCTGTTGCTATATCTAAAATCCTTTTTATCAGTCTTTCCGGTTTCGGAGTATCGAAAACAGGCTTATTTGGGAATAACTTCAGAATATGTTTTTTTGCCTTTTCATTTGTACCAACATCTTCAGCTAACCATAAAGTTTCCGGAGTAACACCTGATTTTGCATCGGTTAAAAATCTCTTTACTCTTGGCACGCAGTCACCATTTTTACCGAACCAGATGTTATTATTTTTTATTTCTTGTAACATCCGTTTTTCATTGTATATCCAACATCTGCCATTCGGAGGTGAGTGTTTTTTTCCAGATGGGGAAATTATTTCATAAAACTGAGAAGCAACTGCGTGCCCGGCCTGGACATTAGCTGAAACGGATTGCCACAACCCTCTGTGGTCATTGTCAGGATTCTTATATCTTGCGAGTATTTCACGGGTAATTGGCAGTAAGTTCCGATTTTTTGAAAATAGTTTTTTATCTGTTGAGTAAACAAGAATATATTCATGATTATTGGAAAAAACCTTCCTATTTTCGCGGGTTGTTCTCTGCTGCCAAACCACTGTAGTAACGAAATTTTTACGACCAAATACCTTGTCGGCAGCCACCTTTAAATAATGTACTTCACTATCATCAACAGATATCCATATACTACCGTTTTGAGTCATTAAAGGTTTAATTTTATTCAATATCAAGGTTATATTCTTTATCCAGTCTTCATGGCTGGATTGGTCATCATAATGGGTATACTTTTCACCGTTGTTGTATGGCGGGTCAATATACACACATCTTATTTTACCTTCGTACTGATTACGGAGATAAGGAAGTACATAAGAACTATCGCCCTGTATGATTTTGTTATCCGTATCGGATTCGGTTACTACAGAGTACTTTCTAATATTTTTCAACATCTGTTACTATCCGATTTCGCTCAATTTCTGCAAACCAGGATTAATTCGCCGTTATCATTTGCTTCAAGATGCTTTTCTGTATTGTTTAATTTGCTATGTGAAAACACACCGGGCGAATATGATTCGACATACTTGAAATACCGACCTGCAAGTGAAAACAAGTTCTCAATTTGCATTACTCTCGGATGTGCATTTTTGCTTTTGTTATATGGTGAATATGACAGCATTAATATTTTTCCCTTCCGGGCTACCTTTTTAAATAAATTCTTAAATGCTTCAGGTGCCTTAGATTTAATGCAGAAAGGAGACTGATGACGGTTCTTACGATATAGTCCTCGACTTAACCGCATTGTTCCGCCGATATTTATTTTTGATATTTTTGGAAAATCATTAAGACAAATCGTTTCAAGTCCGTGATAGAATCTGCTGTAATGATCGCGAGTATAAGGAGGGTCAGCATAAACAATGCTTACATCTTCAGCGACGGAGTTAATAGCCTCGTTGTAGTCCGCACATAGGATTTCGTGTTTTGCTGAATAGCTATTCTCTCTCAAATACTTACGCAGCCAATTCTCAAATGTTTTAAATACACAAATTTCCCTATCTTTTTTTAATTGTGATATTAATCTTGATTTTGGCTCTCCATTTTTATTACGAGGCCTGATTGGCTGGGCAAATTGTTTTCCAACTGTGTTTACAATATCACTCGCTGTGCTCAATAAGGCAGCCATCAATGTATTTTGAAATTCTATCGGAGCGCGTTTTGTTTCATACAAAATTACGTCAATGCACATTGTCTGTTTATAAGAAAAATATATACCACCAAAGTAAGTGGTTGCTAAAAATGCCGGACGACCAAAATTTTTGATGTTAGTTATTGTTTTGCTGAGAGCACTCTTCAAATCAGACATGCCTTGGGTAGCAGAATATTCGGAAGCCGAATATAGCGAACAATGTTCTAAAAAATCGCATAATGGCTCAATATCCCCATGTTCGCCTCTTTCCATAGCCTGACTTTCATACTCTGTTATTGGCTTTAAAATTTCTTTGAATATGGCCTTGATAGAAGATTTTCGTGAATAATCCCCATAAAGTAATATCTTTTTATCCGAGCAAGGCTTAAGAAGTGCTGTGCAGATAACTTCTGAGTATTTCTGAATATCTACCGCAACGATTCTTCTATAATTACTTAAATATTGGGAAACTGCTCCAGAACCTGCAAACAAATCACATATAGCTCCTTGATCGGGGTCTTCCTTATTTGCAACTTTTTTTATAAAGTCCAACATCCTAAGCTTGCTCCCGAGGTAATGTAAAGTACGGAATGGCTTTGGTTTCAAATTTTCAACTATATTCGTATCAGATGGAAATTCTGATATGTTTAATTGCATTATTACTCCATAATAAAGCTATAGAGAGCTATTCTCTACAGCACTTTTAAGTTCGTCCCCTCCTTTTTAAAGGGGCTCATCATACTCTGGGTTCGGTCATTTTTGTGTCTTCCATTTCCCTTTTGGTAATAATTTCTGCATTTGCAATAATGGCAACTTTCTCTTCCCAGGATAAGATGATTCTACTACACCACTTTTTAAGTTCCCCGGGCGTATTTATAAGTCGGGGGAGTGATTTTCAGTCCCGGAGGGACTTCTGAAAACAGCCCGGCAATTCATTGCCGGGTGAGTATTCCGGATCATTCAGTCCCTCCGGGACTGAAAAAAACGGGGG
>JAUCGG010000289.1 GCA_030378015.1 Desulfococcaceae bacterium HSG8 | reverse complement strand
GGATGAGCGGGCATTTCGGCATTCATATGCTGCAACTGCCATACTGGCGGCCCGAACACCCGCTGAACAATGATAAAAAACGGTGGGTTCACTTTTTCAGGGAGGGAGAGAATATGGATACGGACAACCTGCCGGAAGGCATGGATACCGAGGAAATGAGACAGGCTTTCGGGGTTCTGGAAAGCTTCGCAAGTAACAAAGAGAAATATTTTTTTTATCTGAAACGGGTGGAAGCCGCACGCCAGGAGAGAACCTGGGAAAATGCTGTGGAACGGGCCCGCAGAGAACTGGAGCAGGAGCGCAAGGAAGAGGAGCGACTGGCCGCGCTGTTGGAAAAAGCCGGGATCAGCTATAGAAATCCGTGCAATCCCGGAGGAAGATGTTTTTTCAGGGACGTAGCAGAGAATATGTATATGAACAATCTGTCGGAAGGCATAAATACCAAAGAAATGAGACAGGCTTTCGAGGCTCTTGACCACTTCGCGAGCAACAAAGAAGAGTTTCTTCTCTATCTGGAGCAGTTGGAAGCAGCGCGTCAGGAAATAGCGTGGAAATACTCTGTGAAACGGGCCCGTCAGGAGGTAATATTGGAACAGACCCGTGACGAACTTGAGCAGGAGCGCTGGAAAAACAGGCGTCTGGCCGCACTGCTGGAAAAAGCCGGGATCAGCTATAAAGATGAAGAATGAAATCCGGGGAAAAGAACCTGCTGATAAATTTCCTGAACGCGGTGCCGGAAACAGATGAAGGAAACCGGAGTACGGATGCGACAATCCTGAATCTTTAAAACTAAAACGCGATTTGCGGCTTATAATCAGTAGATCGAAAAGTCACATGTCAAGCCCTGAACAGTGGATTCCGGGTTAAAATCAGAAAACATCCGTTTTCTGATTTTCCCCGGAATGACAGTATATTACCCGTCATTCCGGGGAAAATCGGAAGATGAATATCTTCCGATTTTAACCCGGAATCTACTGTCAGACGAAAGTTTTCGATCTGCTTATAATGCCACGAAGATTTAGGATGCAGCCCTGTGACAACAGGGGAATTATTTAACAGGCTCAGAGGGATGAATCTTTTTATCGGGCTGACTGCTGATGAGTTTAAAAGACAATATATGCTGAAACTTCTCGGGCTCGGATACACAAAATACGATACAACAAAAAAAGATATGAATGAAATCAGCGAATCCGGACTGGAATTCATTGTGAATGAGTTGGAAGATATTAAAAAGATTCTGAATCCTGATAAAGAAGAAGATATTGTAGCAACATCTTCGGAATGGAAATGGTTTTCGCGGGAAACATTATAATCCCGTGAGTCGTAAGTTTTCATAACTATCTGAAATAAATCACCCGAGAACTCCCCCTTTTTTAAAGGGGGGGATTTTCTGCAACCTTCTGAAATCCCCCTGTATCCCCCTTTAAAAAAGGGGGACTCCGAACAGCGGCTTCGGAGAACTTATGACTGTCGAGTTTATAATCTTTAATTTATATAATTGACAATTTCCCCTGTTTATTTTATGAATGAAATACATTTTATGGAATCCTTCATAAAAGCTGAAAAGTAGTTTACACTTTCTCCGGCTGTAGAACAATTTTTCAAATTGTTTAAAACGATTTGAAAAATCGTTCTACATCGAAGTATAAACTGACAAATGAAGGATGCCCGTTTTATTCAGTTTTCTTCATAAACACAGGTCGGTGAAAAGAAACAAAAATATATCAACGCCTTGAAAAAATTGAAAACTTTTAAAGTATGAAACGGAGTTCACTATGGACCAGACAACCTTGAAAATCGCTATTGCCGCCTTTATCCACGATATTGGCAAATTTGCCGACAAAAAGGCCCTGGATATAACAGAGAAATATATACTTGATAATGCAGGTGATTATCTTCCGTTTCATAATGGACAGCATTCCCATTATCATGCAGTTTACACAGCAGCGTTCATAGAGCATCTGAAGGATTTCCTTCCGAACCATTTTAATGCCCCCGAATGGGGAGAAGGAGACCCTTTTATCAGCCTTGCAGCAGGGCACCATAATCCGAAAACTCCCATGCAATGGGCCGTGGCTGTTGCTGATCGGGTAAGCAGCGGGTGGGACGCGGACACATTTGATAAAAATACGAAGATCCCCCGGAAGGATTACAAAACAACAAGACTGGTGCCGATTTTTGAACAACTGATTGCCGGGGAAGATGATTCATTTGACACAAAAGAGGATTTTTCTTTCTGTTATCCCCCGGAACCGGTTTCACCTGATAACATATTTCCGAAACCCAGAGCAGAAATTGTCCCTGGAAAAGCAGGAGAACAACACAAAGCCCTTTTTGACAAATTCCTGGAAGGACTCCGATCCCTCGGACACAGGGAAACAAACACCGAACTCTGGTTCGAACATTTTGAAAGTCTCATGATGCTCTGCACCTCTTCCATACCGGCTGCAAGGGCAGGTGATGTGATCCCGGATGTTTCCCTTTACGATCATTCCAAAGCAGTTGCCGGGCTTGCTACTGCAATATATCTTTATCACCGCCATACAGACACCCTGACGCCGGAGGCAATTCAGAACGACGAAGATCAGAAATTCCTTATTGTGAGCGGAAATTTCCCGGGCATCCAGAAATTTATTTTCGGTGCCAGCGGGGACACGCGAAAATACCGCTCCAAAATACTGCGAGGCAGATCATTCGCGGTTTCCCTCTTATCCGAACTTTCGGCAGATATGCTCTGCCGGGAAATCGGCATTCCTTCCGTCTCTGTTATATTGAATGCAGCGGGAAGATTCACCATTATTGCCCCGAATATCGGAAAAGTCGGGGAGTGCATCGGAAATGTTAAAAAGAGAATAAATGACTGGCTGTTCAAAGTGTCCCACGGCGAAACCGTTATTGTATTTACAAGCCGGGAAGCCTCGTGCAGCGACTTTGTTTCTGGAAATTTCTCCGCTTTATGGGAAAAAATGGGAAAGCAGAATGATGAGAAAAAGTTTTCAAGAATTGACCTGGACATTTACGGCGGGGCTGACAAAGAATACCTGGACAGCTTTGACAACACGCTTGAATACCCGCTTTGCCCCATATGCCGTAAACGCCCGTCTGCCAGGAAAGCAGAAGGAACCTCCTATGTGAAAGAGGCCCGTTCATCATGCAGACTCTGCAGGGACCACGTCTTCCTCGGAACAAAACTCGTTAAAGAAAACCGGCTGGCAGTCATCGAATCTGATACGGAAACCAGGGAGAAAAATGACAGACTGTTCGAACCTCTTTTTGGAGAATACCAGGTGATTTTTACCAAAGATGAACTTGAAGAACTGGCTGAAAACAGGAAGCTGCTGAAATACTGGGATCTGAACGCTGACCGTAAAGGGTTCGGCGGGGCCGCGGTAAAATTCATTAACGGCTATGTACCGGTTTACACGAGAGAAGACGCGGATGACGGGCGGGTTCTTTCCTGTGCAAAAGCAGATGAAATCATCAGGGAAAGCCATATCGGAGATCCGAAAACCCTGAATCTTATTGCCTGCAAATCAAAGAACCCCACGGAAAATAAGGATAAATTCTGCGGCATTGAAGCCCTTGGCGTTCTGAAAGCAGATGTGGATAACCTGGGAATTCTGATGGCCTGCGGACTGAAGCGTGAACAGTTCACCCTTTCGCGCCTGGCAGCTCTCAGCCGCCAGCTTAATTTCTATTTTGCCGTTTATCTCCCGCATTTCCTGGAAACTGAAACTGCTTTTAATGATGTTTATACCGTATTCGCGGGCGGAGATGACCTTTTTCTTATCGGTCCGTGGAACCGCATGGCTGATCTTGTCCTTAAACTTAGGGACAGCTTTGCAGATTATGTATGCCGGAACAAAGAAATTCATTTCTCAGCGGGCATCACGCTTCACAAACCGCATACCCCCATAGATTTCATGGCCGAGCTTGCCGAACATGCCCTTGAACACTCAAAAAACAGCGGCAGGAACCGGGTTACACTTTTCTCTGAAACCGTGACATGGGATGAATCAGAGGAATTTAACCGGATCAGAGAAAAACTCGAACACTGGCAGGATGACGGATCAATCAATAATGCCATGCTTTACCGTCTTAATGTACTCATGGAGATGGCGGAGAAGGAAAAACAGATGCTGAAACCCCATGACCAGATCCGCTGGAAAGATATGAAATATATCAGATGGCATTCCATACTCGCTTATACCGCAGCAAGAAATGTTGCCAAAGGGAAAAATAAAGCAGAGCGCGGGGAGATAACCCTCGAGGTCTCCGCAGCCATGTCAAAATGGCTGAAAACTCACGGTGGGAAGATGAAAATTCCTGTTTGGAATATTTTGTATAATAACAGATAATCATATGGAAAGTGCTCCCAAATGCTCGCTTGAGATTGGCAAATCCCAAGCATTTCCGGCGGATTTGTCAATCCCCGGGAGCGGTTCAGGGCCATTTTCTATCTACTGATAATCAGAAAAAATCCGGGATCGGTGAGGTAAACAATGTCTGAAATCACTTTATGGAAGGACAGGGAGAACAGGAAGATTGATCCGACGCTGTTTTCCGAAAAAGCCGAAAAACTGGCCATAACACTTAAAGAAGATAATGACAAATCAAAGAAGAAGAATAAAAGAACCCAGATCAGGAAATTCTACGATGAAGTTGTCCGGCTGGATACGGCGGCAAAGACCCGGTCTGCGGAGGAATGGGACAATATCCTGCCGATTTTAAACATGCTGATTGCAAAGGCAGCTTATGCCCAGGGCCGTGATCTTGTTTCAAAGAACTTTGTGAAGTTTATCCGCTCCGCAATCGGGCAGATCTCGGATCCGAAAGATTTGTCGGTATTTGCGAATTTTTTTGAGGCATTTATGGGATTCTACAGGCTGCATGGTCCGGCCAATTGATAATTGACAATCGGATTTCGAAAAGGTTTTGTACATAAATAACAACTACAAGGACAGAGATAGAAACAGGGACAGACATCCCGTATTTTTCCTTTCTTATCCGTTTTCCCTGTAGTTTTTGTGCGTGTCATATCGGAGGAAATGTCATGAAACTGACAGGATTTAAAGAAATCAGTGGCAGGATTATCCTGAAAAGCGGCCTTCACATCGGGGCAGGCGATACAGAAATGAAAATCGGCGGCACAGATAACCCGGTAATCAAACATCCGCATACCCAGGAACCCTACATTCCCGGATCATCCCTCAAGGGAAAAGTCAGATCGCTTCTGGAAATGAGAAGCGGCCTGATGGTCAAAACAGACGGAAAGCCCCTGTCACTGAAAGACCTGAAAAAGCTCGGGGGAAAAGAAAAAGAAGAAGGTGAGAAAATCCTGAAGCTCTTCGGCGCAAGCGCGGCAGATGAAGATGAATCATCAGGTCTGGGACCGACCCGGGTTTCTTTTGCAGACTGCCCCCTTGACAATGACTGGAAACAGGAGGCCCTGGAAAAACACTGGTCATTTGTGGAAGTCAAATCCGAAAATTCCATAGACCGCATCCGGGGAACTGCCCAGAATCCCAGGTTTACGGAAAGGGTCCCTGCCGACGCTGTATTCGGATTCTCTATAACTTAAAGGTTGCCTGAAATTTTAATCCTAACCCGTGAAGCCTTGTCTGACAGGGAATCAGGAATCCGTCATTATGCAAGAACCGATTTTAATTCGTTTTTATATCTTTCAGCTCCGCCTATTTTTG